>NZ_CP022957.1:629375-953750 GCF_002269385.1 Maribacter cobaltidurans | reverse complement strand
TTCAGATCCTACACCAAGGAACTATATTACTCCTGTTGTTGAGGGACCTGGAACTGGATGGCCGGAAGGGTTACAGGACCGTATCCTTTTGGACGTTTTTAACTTGGACCGATTGAATGTTTACAACGATGTGCAGCCTGGCGGAGATGGATTTTTTGATTTCTATCCGGGGATTACCGTAGATATTCAGGGAGGCCGTATTATTTTTACCAAGGTAGAGCCCTTTGGTAAATTTCTTTTTGAAACCTTGGACAACGGTACAGGAAGCTATGACAATGCGTCCAGCTATAATGAAAACCAACAAAAATATGTCTTCAAGGATATGTACGAGTCCACCAAGGCGGCGGCCCTGCAAGATCCTGAAAAAAATAAGTTTCTTTTAAAAGGACGATACAAGTCTGAAGGAAATAATGGTATTCCCATTGGGGCCTTTAATGTGCCCAGAGGTTCCGTGACCGTGACCGCTGGAGGCAGACAGCTACAGGAAGGAATAGACTATACGGTAAACTATCAGGCAGGGACCGTACAAATTTTGGACCCAAGCTTGGAGGCGTCCAATACGCCCATCAATATTTCCGTAGAGAACAATGCGGTTTTTGGTCAGCAGACCAGAAGGTTTACCGGGGTGAACTTGGAACATCAGTTTAACAAGAACTTTGTGCTGGGGGGAACCTTGTTAAATCTCAATGAGCGCCCATTGACCCAAAAATCGAATTTTGGGGTAGAACCGGTAAACAATACCATTTTTGGTCTTAATGGAAATTTCTCTACTGAGGTTCCGTGGTTGACAAGAATGGTGAACAAACTGCCCAATATAGATACTCATGTGCCTTCAAATCTTTCGGTTCGTGCTGAGGTTGCTTGGCTAAAACCCAATTCGCCAAAGAATGCGGATTTTCAAGGAGAAACCACCACCTATTTGGATGATTTCGAAGGGGCACAGGCCTTGATCGATATTCGAGGTTCCTTGGGGTGGACCTTGGCCAGTACACCTTTGGAGTTTACGCCTGGGGGCCAGTTGACCGGTAGCTCTCCGGAGGATCCCGCGAATTTGGAAAATGGATTCGGACGTGCAAAAATGGCCTGGTATACTATTGATCCTATTTTTTACACCAATCAGAGGCCATCTGGAATCAGTGACAACGATATTTCAACCAACCCTACCAGAAGGGTGTTTATAGATGAGGTCTTTCCACAGGTGGATATTGCCCAAGGGCAAACAACCGTTCAAGGTACTTTGGATATTGCCTATTACCCCAACCTAAAAGGTCCTTATAACAACAATCCGGATTTTCAGAATACCCAATCAGACCAAAAATGGGGAGGTATCATGAGATCTTTGAGCAGTACGAACTTTGAGCAGGCCAATGTGGAATTTGTCCAATTTTGGGTTTTGGATCCCTATGTGGATGGTGAGGCAACAACCCCAGGTGAGTTGGTGTTGAACCTAGGAAATATATCCGAAGATATTTTAAGGGACGGGAAAAAGCAATATGAAAATGGTCTTCCCGGTGTGGATAGCAATGAATTTGTGGCCCCTACCAGTTGGGGCGAGGTACCCGCCACCCAGTCCTTGGTCTATGCCTTTGATGCCAGTGAACCTAATAGGGCTTTGCAGGATATCGGTTTTGATGGGTTAAACGATGAAGCCGAAGCTGCCATTTATGATGCCAACCCGGGACCGGACCCTGCCCTGGACAACTATCAGTATTACCTAAATAGAGAAGGAGGCATTTTGGAGCGTTATTTGGATTTCAACAACCCGGATGGCAACTCTCCCGTACAGGTGACCAATACTAACAGAGGTTCTACTACCTTGCCCGATGTGGAGGATGTGGACAGGGACCTGACGATGAATACCGTAAATAGCTACTATGAATATCGTATTCAAATTAAACCAGGGACGACGATAAACGATAAATACGTCACCGATATTAAAGAAGGTGTTACCCCAGAATTGCCCAATGGAGACCAGTTGAATAGAAGGTGGATTCAGTATAAAATTCCCCTTAGCGATTTCACCGATGCCGTAGGGGGTATCACAGACTTTAGGTCCATCAGTTTTATGCGTATGTACATGACTGGTTTTTCAGGTCCTACAGTACTTCGTTTTGCTACTTTGGATTTGGTCCGGGGCGATTGGAGAACCTATGTTAAAACCTTACAGGACCCGGACATTGATGATAATCCAGCGGATGATGGTACTACTTTGGACGTGAACACCGTCAATATAGAGGAGAACAGTGGAAGGATACCAATTCCCTATGTGTTGCCTCCAGGGGTCGCTAGGGAGCAGTTGAACAATAACAACACGATCATCAGGCAGAACGAGCAATCTTTGTCCTTGGTAGTGGAAGGGCTGGAGTCTAGGGATTCCAGAGGGGTCTTTAAAAATTTGAACGTGGATATCCGCCAGTATGAAAAAATAAAAATGTTCATGCATGCCGAGAAAATCGTGGACAGTGATTATGCAGATAGTTCCACGCCTTTGGTAGGCTTCTTGCGAATAGGTACGGATTTTACCCAAAATTACTACCAAATTGAATTACCGTTACAGTTTACACCTTTTAATGCCGCATCGGAAAGTGAGATATGGCCAGATGTAAATGAAATGAATATTGCGTTAAGCGATTTGAACAAGGTGAAATCGGCATGGATACAAGGGGGCGATTTGAGCGAAGTGCGATTTTTTGAGGTGGAAAATGGCGAAGTAATACCGGTCAACGAATTTGATGATAGGACCGAAGGTAGGTTGCGAATCGGTATAAAAGGTAACCCTTCCTTGGGGAGTATCCGGAGTATGATGGTGGGTATCAAAAACCAGGATATTTTACCGGCAAGGGGAGAAGTATGGTTCAACGAACTTCGTTTGGCAGGTTTGGACAATAACGGCGGTTGGGCGGCCATTGCGGCAGTCGACGCCAATGTTGCAGATTTTGCGAACGTAACCGCCACGGGAAGCAAGAGTACCTCCGGATTTGGATCTATTGATCAAATGCCAAACGAAAGGGCGCGGGAAGACGCTACCAGTTATGACGTGGTTACTAATGTTAACGTAGGGCAGTTGCTTCCAAAGAAGTGGGGCATTCAGTTACCTTTCAACTATGGTATTTCTGAACAGTTGATTACTCCTGAATTTGATCCTGTTTATGACGATTTAAAATTGAACGATTTAATAGATGCCGCACCAGACCAGCAGGCGGCGGAAGAAATACGGGAACAAGCGGAGGATTATACGAAACGGACCAGCATCAACTTTATTGGGGTGCGAAAGGACCGTGGTGAAGAGGCCGATGCCAATTTCTATGATGTGGAGAATTTCACCTTTAACTATTCCTATAACGAAACCCAGCATCGGGATTTTGAAATAGCGGAACTTCGTGATCAATCTGTCAATACCGGTTTTGTATATAACCACAGTTTTGACCCTGTGGAGGTAGCCCCATTTGCCAAAAAGGATTCCCTGTTCACGGGCAAATACTGGCAATGGCTAAAGGATTTAAATTTGAATTTGTTGCCGGCAAGTGTTTCGGTCAATTCCAACATCAACAGGCAATTCAACGCACAGCGTTTTAGGGACGTTAGGGAAGAAGGCGTGGACCGTTTACCGCTTCCAGAACTGCAACAAAGAAATTATCTTTTCAATTGGCAATATGCCATCAATTATAATTTGACCAAGTCCTTGAGGTTGAATATGACGGCATCCAACAACAACATAGTCCGTAACTATTTTGAGGAAGATGGGAATCCAAGGTCGGAAATTGATAAGACCTTAGAGTTGTGGGACGGATTTTTTGATTTGGGAGAGCCCAATAGACATTCCCAACAAATACAGTTAAATTATGAGTTGCCCTTTGCCAAGATACCGGCCTTGGATTTTATCAATGCCCAATATAGTTACACCAGTAACTTTGACTGGCAACGTGGAGGCGATGCCCTAGCAGAGGTGGCCCAGGAAGCATTGAATGACCCCAATGCACGCATCAATACGGTTCAAAATGCCAATACGCATGCATTGACGGCCTCCTTGACCATGCAAAAGTTCTATGATCTTATCGGATTAAAAAAGAGGGAAAGCCCAACAGCACAAAAGGGTGGAAGTTCTCGCCCCAATATTTTGAACCAAGGTCAAACGGAAGAGGAAAAGGTAAAACCAAAAACAAGTGGTCTTTTCAATACTATAGTGGATGTGGTGACCATGGTAAAACGTTTGAATATAAATTATAATGAAAATAATGGAACCGTACTACCGGGGTATACCCAGTCCATAGGTTTTATAGGAACCACCAGACCTACCCTTGGTTTTGTATTGGGTAGTCAGTCCGATGTGCGTTTCGAGGCCGCCAGAAACGGCTGGTTAACGGCATTCCCGGATTTTAACGAACAGTTTATACGCAGAACCAACAAGCAATTGAACATTACGGCAACTGCACAGCCTACCAAGGATATAACCATTGATTTGGTGGCCGATAGACAATATTCCAGCAGCATACAGGAGAACTATGATCTGGAAGCCTTGTTGAATAATAGGACCGGACTACAGAACGAATTTGGAAGTTTCAGTATTTCCACCATGATGATAGGTACTGCGTTTAGTAAAAGTGATGAATTCGATTCTGAAACCTTTCAGCAATTCAAGGAAAATAGAATAACAATTGCAAATCGTTTGCTTGCCGATAGGGGGCAATCAGCGGGTACATTGGATGAGGATGGCTTTCCCCAACGGTATGGAAAAACCCAACAAGAAGTTTTGTTGCCGGCGTTTTTTGCGGCTTACACAGGTCAGGATGCCGAAAGGGTAAATTTAGATGTATTTAGAGAGATTCCAATCCCCAATTGGAATATCAAATACACGGGTTTGATGAAAAACAAGTGGTTCAAGAAAAAATTCAAACGTTTTTCCCTTAGCCATGGTTACAGATCGGCTTATAGTATCAATTCCTTTCAGACCAATTTGGAGAAGGAGCAATTGAGAAACGATAACCTACCTTTGGTCAATTCGGAAAACGGGGATTTGTTACCGGATTTGATACTTAATAACGTGGTGCTTACGGATCAATTCAATCCATTGGTAAGGGTAGATTTTGAAATGCAGAATTCCGTAAGCGTTTTGGCCGAAGTACGAACAGATAGGGCTTTGTCCTTGAGCTTTGACAACAATTTAATGACCGAAATCAATGGTAAGGAATATACAGTAGGTTTGGGGTATAGAATTAAGGACGTACAATTCGTTACAAACATAGGGGGCAACAAAACTAGGTTGAAAGGTGACCTGAATTTAAAGGCCGATGTAAGTCTTAGGGATAACATTACCATCATTCGAAACCTCGACATCAACAACAACCAGATTACCTCCGGCCAAAACCTATTGTCAATTAAATTTGGGGCGGACTACGCACTGAGCAAACAATTGAACGTATTGTTCTTTTACGATCACAACTTCTCCCAGTTTGCCGTATCCACTGCCTTCCCGCAAACTACGGTCAACGCAGGTTTTACCCTGAGATATAATTTTGGCAATTAATAACCCTGTCTTTTAAAGAATTGAACTTATTTTTTGAATTCCTTTTGGGAATAATTTACATTTGTCGCTCAAAAAAGTAAAGAAAATGAATATACCCGCTGATTTAAAATATACCAAGGACCACGAATGGGTCAAGGTCGAAGGAGATTTGGCCATTATCGGAATTACGGATTTTGCCCAAGGGGAACTAGGGGATATTGTTTATGTGGAAGTTGATACCTTAGATGAAACACTGGATAGGGAAGAGGTGTTTGGTACAGTGGAAGCCGTAAAAACGGTCTCCGATCTTTTTCTTCCATTATCAGGGGAAATCGTAGAATTCAATGAAGCGTTGGAGGACGAACCTGAAAAGGTGAATACCGATCCTTATGGTGAAGGATGGATGGTGAAGGTAAAATATAGCAATGCCGATGAATTGGAGGATTTATTAAGTGATCAGGCCTATAAAGATTTGGTAGGTGCTTAAAGGGCTTCTTTATAAAATTCTATTTATAAGCTGGATAGTGTTTGTCACTTTTTCCAGCTTATTTTCTTTTAAGGGTGTGCAAATGGGTTCTTTTGCCTTTAATGTTCCCCATGTGGATAAACTAGTCCACTTTATATTTTATTTTATAATGGTGATTTTGGGCTTTCTTGCGCTAAGGAATGACTTTAAACACCGGTTTTCCTTAAAAAGGACACTTCTCTGGATAGTTCTCTTTTCAATAATATATGGCATAATTATTGAGGTTTTACAGTACACGATTACCGTGGACAGACAAGGTGATATTTTGGATGCACTTGCAAATTCATTAGGCGCGTTCATGGGGTTACTCCTTGTAAAATCTACTAAATACAGGGATGGGTCGTTAAAATGAAAATTTTAATTGCATGTTTAAGGATTAATTAATTAAATTAGCAAACACTAAAATGATGATATATGGAACCTAAAAAGAATCCAAAGGCGGATTTGACCAGAAACAGTAGCCTATATTTTGTTATAGGTCTTTTCGCTGTGATGTTGCTAACTTATGTAGCATTTGAATGGAAAACGTACGATGAGGCAAATAACTATGATATCTCCATGAACGTGGATGATTTATTGGATGAGGAAGTTCCAATGACGGAGCAAATTAAAACGCCACCACCGCCACCGCCACCGGCAGCACCCGAAATTATTGAAGTTGTAGAGGATGAGGAAGAGGTTGAGGAAACGGTAATCGAGTCTACTGAAACAAGTCAGGAAGAAGAAATCATTGAAGTGGAGGACGTAGTTGTTGAAGAGGAAGTTGAAGATGTGGACGTACCTTTTGCGGTAATCGAGGATGTACCTGTATTTCCAGGTTGCGAAAATGAAAGCGATAAAAGGGCATGTTTTAACTCCATGATTCAAAAGCATATCAGTAAAAACTTCCGGTATCCTGAAATTGCCCAAGAAATGGGTATTCAAGGTAGGGTAAGTGTTATGTTCGTAATCCAAAAGGATGGTAGTATTGGTAACATTAGAATGCGTGGACCTGACAAAAACTTGGAAAAGGAAGCTGCCAGGATTATAGAAAAATTACCTAAGATGACTCCAGGTAAGCAAAGGGGTAGAGCTGTACGTGTACCTTTTAGTATTCCTATCAACTTTAAGTTGCAGTAGTTTTTCAAATGATATTTAAAGGGCCCGAACTTTCGTTCGGGCCCTTTTGTTTATACTGGTTTTATTTTCTTCAATTTATTACTATTTATTTTCAAATTAAGTTATACCGAAATCTGTATAATAGGTTGCAGAACTATAAAGGGCGGATTATCTTTGCAGTCCAATTTTTTCAGTTAGGATGAAGACTGCTGTCGGTATGGCAAAATATAACACGTTGGCATTGATTTTTGCTGATTTTAAAGAGATTACCAAGGTAAGGCTAGCGGTCAGTGTAGTGTTTTCTTCTATTGCGGGGTACTTTTTGGGTGCCTATGAAATCAATCTTCTTTCTATTTTTTTGTTGGCATTTGGAGGCTATTGTATGGTTGGGGCCAGTAATGCCTTTAATCAGGTAATAGAAAGGGATTTAGATGCTTTGATGAAGCGCACGCGGAATAGACCCATACCTTCCGGAAGAATGTCCGTTTCCACGGCAATGACCATAGCCATCATTTTAACCTTGCTTGGAGTTATAACTTTATACCTTCTTAACCCGAAGACTTCAATGTTCGGTGCTATCTCCATATTCCTATATACCAGTGTTTATACTCCCTTAAAGACCAAAACACCATTATCTGTGTTTGTTGGGGCCTTTCCTGGCGCTATACCTTTTATGTTAGGTTGGGTGGCAGCTACAAACGATTTTGGAATTGAGCCGGGAACACTTTTCATGATTCAATTTTTTTGGCAGTTTCCTCATTTTTGGGCTTTGGGTTGGATGTTGCACGAAGATTATGAAAGAGGTGGGTTTAAAATGTTGCCTACAGGAAAAAAGGATGCTGGTACTGCCCTGCAAATTATTATGTATACCATATGGATGATGGTCATTTCCGTAATTCCCGTATTTGGGATTACCGGCAGGTTGACCCTTTCTATTCCCGCAGCGGTTATTATTTTAATGCTCGGAGGGGTCATGCTGTTTTATGCATTTAAACTATACGCAAAAAGGGATACTATTACGGCAAAAAAATTAATGCTTGCCAGTGTAAGTTATATTACACTTGTGCAAATTATTTATGTGATTGATAAATTTATATAATCAGAAATGGACTTAACCGAAGGTACTGAAAAGGAGAAAAGCGATCGATCGAAGAAGATGATTCTTTGGTTTGGGATGGTGAGCTTGTTGATGGGATTTGCAGGATGGACAAGTGCTTATATTGTTAGTAGTTCTCGTGAGGACTGGGTCAGTAGCTTAAACCTGCCGTCGTCATTTTATGTAAGTACGGCCATTATCATCGCAAGTAGCTTTACTTATATTTTGGCAAAAAAGTCGGTTAAAGAAGGCAATGGGAAGGCGACCACAAACTGGCTAGTAGTTACTTTGGCCCTGGGAATAGCCTTTATTGTTATGCAATTCAATGGCTTTTCCCAGATGGTGGCAGACGGGTATTATTTCACGGGCCCAACAAGCAATATAAAGTTGTCCTATGTGTTTTTAATAGCTATGGTCCATATAGTCCATGTAGTGGCAGGATTAATTTCACTATTGGTCGTATTATACAATCAGTATAAAGGGAAATACACAAAAAATGAATATTTAGGAATAAGTTTGGGAGCTAATTTTTGGCACTTTTTAGATTTGCTCTGGGTTTATCTTTTGTTATTTATGACCTTTGTAAAATAATATTTGAGACAAAAATAGTTTTGGGTCAAATTCAGCTTTTATATAGTTGAAAAAAATGTAAATTTGCTAAAGTTTTATTAAAACGATACTTAAATCTATGGATACGACGGTTACAACGGAAATTAAAGGAAGCGTTTGGGGAGGTGGCAATAGGCCTTTAGGCGCTAGCTACGGTAAATTGATGATGTGGTTTTTCCTGGTTTCGGATGCACTTACTTTCTCTGGTTTCTTGGCCGCTTACGGTTTTTCTCGCTTCAAGTTTATGGAAACTTGGCCCATCGCCGATGAGGTTTTTACCCACGTTCCGTTTTTTCATGGTAATTATCCCATGATTTATGTTGCTTTTATGACCTTTATTTTGATTATGTCTTCAGTAACAATGGTTTTGGCTGTTGATGCAGGTCATAGAATGAAAAAAAATTCGGTAATATGGTATATGTTCGCCACTATAATTGGCGGTGCCATATTCGTAGGTTCCCAAGCTTGGGAATGGGCTACTTTTATAAAGGGAGACCATGGTGCAATTGAGACGAAAGGAGGTAGAATTCTTCAGTTTGTCGATGCTGAAACGGGTAGTAGGGTTACCCTAGCGGATTTTGCAAAGACTATTCCAAGTGAACGAGTGGCGCATAAGGAAAGTAATGGAATATGGTTTTATAAAGAAGCTACGCAACCTAGTTTTACCGTAAATGAGGTAATAGAGGGTTTCAAAGCGAACCCTGGTTTGGTTATTAAAACGGAAACCATTAATGAAGAAGGAGAAAAAGTTGTTTTAAATAGACAGGAGTCTCTTTCTAAATTAGCAGATGCTTCCCAGGTTGTAGAGGGGGCCAATTTGGTTCACAATGAATATGGTAGCCGTCTTTTCGCAGACTTCTTTTTCTTTATTACAGGATTTCATGGCTTTCACGTTTTTTCCGGTGTGGTTATTAACATCATCATATTTTTTAATGTTATTCTTGGCACTTATGAAAGAAGGGGGCACTACGAAATGGTAGAAAAGGTTGGTCTATATTGGCACTTTGTGGATTTGGTGTGGGTATTCGTATTTACGTTCTTCTATTTGGTATAATATTAAGTTTCAGGAAAAAGTTTAGACAAGAGTTATGGCACACGAACATAAATTAGAGATTTTTAGAGGATTGTGGAAGTTTAAGTCCAATACACAGAAAATTTGGGGTGTTTTGGCCTTTCTTACATTGATTACGGCAATTGAGGTTGTGTTGGGTATATACAAACCGGCAATACTGACAGGTTCGCATTTACTTGGTATGAAGGTTCTAAATTGGATTTTTATTATCCTTACATTGGTTAAGGCTTATTATATATCATGGGATTTCATGCACTTAAGGGATGAAAAAAGTGCGCTAAGACGGGCCGTAGTTTGGACTCCTGTTTTTTTGGTGCTGTATTTGGCCTTTATTCTGTTGGTAGAGGGAAATTATATTTTCGATGTTTACAGGGATGGTTTTGTAAAATGGAATTTTTAATGGTCCTTATAAAACTATAATTAACAAAATTAAAAGACGGTTTAAGAGCCGTCTTTTTTATTTTTGTCACGACTTTTAAAGTGGCGTTCTTCTAAGTCTGAATTACCAAAAAACGATTTTTTTCTGTTCTATGAAAAAGACCTTTGTACTTGTTGTTTTGTTTGTATTACCTATAGTGGCGTATCTTTTCTTTGCTTCAGGGGTAACTAATTTTGGAAGGTTGCCCATACTCAGAGAACGTATTCTTGAAATTCCTAATGGGCCGGATGACATCAGGTTTACAAATAAAATTACCGTATTGGGATTTTTGGGTAGCGATGTACAAGGAAGAAAAGGCAACGCATTTAATTTGAACCAAAAGATTTACAAACGATTCCATGAATTTGACGATTTTCAGTTTTTGATGGTGGTCCCTAATGGAACGGAAGCCGCAGTTTCAGATCTAAAAAAGGAGTTATCCAACCTTGAAGAGACCGATAAGTGGAATTTTTCCTATTTGGATGAGGAGAGTATCCAAACACTGTTTAAAAGTTTGGGAACAAATTTAAATCTTGAAAATGACTTGAGTTCTCCGTATGTTTTTATAGTTGATAAGGATTTAAAACTTAGGGGAAGGACAAACGATGAGGATGAAGGAGTCAAATATGGATATAACACCAGTTCTGTGGCCGACCTAAACAATAAGATGGTGGACGATGTTAAAATTGTTTTGGCCGAGTATAGAATGGCAAGAAAGGAAAATAACCTGGACAGATAAAATTAATGAACAAAAAGTACACATACATTTGGGTTTCACTTATCATTCTGATTTTCGGTATAATCTTTATACCTAAAATTGTTGAAAGGTTAAAATCTGGCGAAGTGGTGGAGAATGACCGAATGAATACCGCTTCGGCCGAAGGAAGTCTTAGCTACATACTTCTTAACGGGAATAAAAGAAAAGTACCTTCCTTTCAATTCATTGACCAAGATAGTTTAATGATAACGGACAAGGATTATTTGGGCAAGGTATACGTGGCGGAGTTTTTTTTTACCAGATGCCCCAGTATTTGTCCTGTTATGACAAAAAATTTGGTTGGATTACAAAATGAGTTTAAGGATGAGGAAAATTTTGGAATTGCCTCTTTCAGTATAACCCCAGATTTTGATACCCCCGAAGTTCTGAAGGAATATGCGGAAAAATATGGAATCACCGATATGGATTGGCATTTGATGACCGGCGATAAAGAGAAGGTCTATGATTTGGCCAATAGTGGATTCAATATTTTTGCAGCCGAAATGCCCGATGCTCCAGGTGGCTTTGAACATTCAGGTTTATTTGCTTTAATCGATAAGGAGGGATATATTCGATCGCGTAAGGATGAATTTGGAAATCCGCTTGTTTATTACAGAGGTGCAATTACCGAGGAGATGGGTGAAAATAGCGAAGGCGAAAAGGAACAGATCAGCTTGTTAAAGGAAGACATTAAAAAGTTATTGGAAGAATAGTATGGAAAACACACTTGCAAAGGAAAAGAGGTTTAACAGGTTAATTACCGTAGTCTCCGTAATAATTCCGGTAGTTGTCGCCCTTTTATTCGGTATTAAGATTCCTAATGTGGAGCCTTTATCTTTCTTGCCACCAATATATGCAACAATAAATGGTCTAACGGCGGTATTATTGCTTGTTGCGGTTTGGGCTATTAAAAATGGTAAACAGTCCCTGCATCAAAAATTAATGACTACCAATATTGTTTTGTCCCTCATGTTTTTAGTAATGTATATTCTTTATCATATGACATCGGATTCAACCCCTTATGGAGGGGAAGGTTTTGTTTCTTATGTATACTATTTTATCTTGATTACACATATCATTTTGTCTATCGCCTTGATTCCTTTAGTCCTTAGAACGTATGCCAAGGCTTACTTACAACATTTTGAGGAACATAGACTTTTGGCCAGATATACATTTCCTATTTGGCTATATGTTGCGATTACCGGAGTTGTAGTTTATTTAATGATTTCCCCATATTATGCCTAATAATGAATAAAAAAGTCATTGTATGAAACCTCATCGTTATTCAATATTTACCAGAAGTAACCACAAAGGCTTCCTTCTTGTTTTTATTATTGGTTTTTTGTTTTTTCCTTCGGCAACGGAAGCGCAATGCGCCATGTGCAGGGCCGTACTGGAGAGTGAGGCATCGGGTACTGCTGCGGAAGGAATCAATAATGGTATAGTATATCTGATGGCCATACCCTATATATTGGTAGCCGGAGTCTTCTATTTTGTGTATCGTAAAATGCGATCTTAACACAGTTTTAGAACTTTAACACTTTTTTTGTGCTTTATCTGTAACATTGCTTAGACTTTTTAGTCTGATGTATGTGCGATACGTGTATTGCATTCATCAATCATCAAAAAACCAATCAATGTTCGACATCGAAAGATGGCAAGAGATTTTCGATACTATCCGTAAAAATAAACTACGGACAGTCCTAACGGGTATCTCGGTAGCTTCCGGAATTTTTATCCTCGTAATTTTACTGGGTTTTGGTCAGGGCATGCAAAATGGTATTGCCCAAGAATTTGAGGAGGATGCCAGTAATCGTATTGGTGTGTGGACTCAAGTGACCACCAAAGAGTATAAGGGATTAAATCCAGGCCGACCGATACGTTTGCGAAACGAAAATTACGACTACATAGAGGATAAATATGCGGATGAACTTGAATACAAATCACCCAATTTTAGGGTGTTCAATGCGAGCATCAATTATAAAAAGGAATCTGGTGCTTATTCCGTTCAGGGTATTTCCCCAGAATACCAACAAATAGAGAACGAGTTCATTTCCAAAGGGCGGTTCTTAAATTACAAAGATCATCAGTCTGTATCCAAGGTTGCCGTTATCAGCAACAAAATCCATCGGGAATTATTACAAAATGAGGAAGACCCTGTTGGGCGTGAATTAAAGATAGCGGATTTAAGCTTCCAGATAATCGGGGTTTATGGCGACAAGGGAGGCGAACGGGAAGAAGACCGTATTTATATTCCCTTAAGCACCGGTCAGCGTGTTTTTAATGGGGGCGATAGTTTGAACATGATGTTTTTTACATTAAAGCCTGCTGCCACATTTGAAAAAACACTTGCAGAGTCCATAAAATTTACAGACGAAATAAAGACGTATTTAAAGCAATCCCACACGGTAGCTCCTGATGATTTGAGCGCTATAAATACCTTTAACACGTTGGAAAATGTACAACGGTTCATGAACCTTATTGGTGGTATCAAGTTTTTCTTTTGGTTCGTGGGCGTGTGTACGATTATCGCTGGTATTGTTGGGGTGAGCAATATAATGTTGATTATCGTTAAGGAAAGAACGAGGGAAATAGGTATTCGAAAAGCTTTAGGTGCCAAACCATGGTCCATTGTAGGCATGATTTTGCATGAGGCCATCTTTGTTACTGCAGTTTCAGGATTTGCAGGGCTTATTTTCAGTATGGGTCTGTTGGAATTAATAGGTCCAAATGTTGAAGTCGACTACGTGGTCAATCCCTCCATAAATTTTAATGTTGCGATAACAACGGTCTTATTATTGGTTTTTGCCGGTGCTTTAGCTGGGTTTTTTCCGGCGTGGCGCGCCGCAAAAATTAAACCGATTGTGGCCTTAAAAGAAGAGTGATATTCAAGGGTTTAACCGATTAATTTAGCTTAAAATGTTTAATAAAGACCGATGGGACGAAATATTGCAGGTGCTGACCACAAACTGGTTCAGGACATTGCTTACGGCCTTTGGTGTCTTTTGGGGAATTTTTATACTGATCATATTGTTGGCCGCTGGAAAGGGACTCGAGAATGGGATAAGGGCCGATTTTGGGGATATCGCCACAAATACCATGTTCATGTGGACGAGAACGGCTTCCAAAGCGTATAAGGGACTGCCTAAGGATAGGGAATTCAGTTATAAAACAGGTGATGTCGCGGATATTTGGGAGAATGTTGATGGGCTTCGGTTCGTTTCTCCAAGAAATCAACTTGGTAATTTTCAAGGTGCCAACAATGTGGTAAGAGGTTTAAAAACAGGTGCCTTTAGCGTATATGGGGATTATCCGGAAATCATAAAGCAGGAGCCCATGGACATAACCTCCGGACGTTTTCTAAATTATGGCGATATCAATGAGAAACGTAAGGTTGCGATTATAGGTGTAGATGTAAAGTCAAGTTTATATGACAAGGGTGAAGAATGCCTTGGAACCTATATAAAAATTAACGATGTTAATTTTATGGTAGTCGGAACATATAAAAAAAAGAATGCAGACGGGAATAGCGAAAATGCACAGAAGGAAATATATATTCCTTTCACTTCCTTTTCGCAGGCCTTTAATAGAGGTGATAATGTAGGCTGGATGGCCATTACCGCCGTGGATGAAGTGCCAATTACCAATATCAAGGACAAAATATTCACAATTGTTAAGGAAAACCATAGAATACATCCTGAAGATACACGAGCTGTTGGTCATTTTGATTTGAATGAACAATTCCAAAGAGTGGTCAGTCTTTTTGGAGCCTTGAGGTTGATTGCCTATTTCGTTGGGATATGTGTGCTTCTTTCCGGTATCATTGGGGTTAGTAACATTATGCTGATTGTAGTTAAGGAAAGGACAAAGGAAATAGGTATTAGGCGCGCGTTAGGGGAGAGTCCATGGTCCATTAAACAACAGATTTTAATGGAGTCTATATTTTTGACCATTATCTCAGGTATGAGCGGAATCGCCTTTGGAGCCTTGGTAATTTATGGTATCAATTACGTATTGGATATTAGTGGGCCGGTGATGATGTTCGTAAATCCAAGCGTAAACCTTGGGGTGGTAACCGTTGCGCTGATAATTTTAATTGTTTCAGGGTTGTTTGCCGGATTCATTCCTGCCAATAGTGCTATCAAAATTAGACCGATAGAGGCCCTAAGAAACGAATAAGAGAAAGAAATTAAAATATTCATCAATCAATTCAACTAAAAAATGAAGAAAAAAGTAACCATTTTTATTTTGCTGTTCATTGTAGTCGCCTTCGGTGGAGCGATGTACTATTTATACCAAAAAAATGCGGAAGACCCCGTAGTTTATGAAACCGAGACTCCCACTACGGAGACCATTGTGAAAAAGACGGTGGCTACCGGGAGTATCTTACCACTAGAGGAAGTCTTGATCAAACCCAATATTTCAGGGGTTATAGAAGAAATTTATGTTGAAGGTGGGGATTATGTAAAATCCGGGGATCTGATATGTCTTATTAAGGTAGTGCCAAATTTAAATGCTTTGAACGATGCTAGAAACGCCATTGACGAGGCGAAAATAGGCTTGGACGATCAACTACGTAATTTGGAGCGTCAAAAAAATCTATTTTCAAAAGGTGTTATTTCCAAAGTAGATTTAGAACGAGCTCAAGTTGCCTATGATCAGGCCAAGCAGGCTTATGGTGCTGCCAACAAGAGGTTTGATATTGTAAAAACAGGTACCACTCAGGGCTACGGAAACGCTGCAAATACCCAAATAAGGGCTACGGTAAGCGGTATGGTACTGGAAGTTCCCGTAGAGGTTGGAAATCAGGTTATCGAGAGTAATACCTTTAATGAAGGAACTACCATTGCTGCCATAGCCGATGTGGACAAAATGATTTTTGAAGGTAAGGTAGACGAATCCGAAGTTGGGAAAATAAAGGAAGACTTGCCATTGGAAATCACCGTTGGAGCTATTGAAAACGCTGTTTTTAAAGCTGTATTGGATTATATAGCTCCAAAGGGGAAAGCGGAAAACGGGGCTATCCAATTTGAGATAAAGGGAACATTGCAAAAACAGGATTCCGTATTTATCCGTGCTGGCCTAAGTGCAAATGCCTCAATAATTTTAGCTCGTGCAGATAGTGTTCTTGCTGTTAAGGAAGCATTGGTTCAGTTTGATGGCAAGACCAAAAAACCATTTGTGGAAGTGGAGACAGGTAATCAACAATTTGAACGCAAGGATATTGAATTGGGTATAAGTGACGGTATTAACGTAGAAGTCAAATCCGGTATTTCCAAAGGCGATAAAATTAAGGTTTGGAACGCGATTAAAGCAGATGAATTCGCCCAGAATTAAAATAGAAAGGAATTTTCTGTTTTTTCTTGTAACAAAATTAAAGAACATAAGTCTAACCAGTAGACTTGAATATATGTACAGTCTAAAACAATAACCAACATGATCGAAATAAAAAATCTTCATAAGTCCTATAAAATGGGCAAAAACTCCTTACATGTACTTAAGGGTATAAATTTTTCCGTAGAGGAAGGCGAGTTGGTGGCCATTATGGGATCTTCTGGATCTGGGAAGTCCACTTTATTGAATATTCTGGGTATGTTGGATGAGCTTGATGAAGGAAGTTACACCTTGGATGGGGTGCCCATTAAGAACTTGAACGAGACCAAAGCGGCCCAATACCGAAATAAGTTTTTGGGATTTATATTTCAATCCTTCAATTTGATCAATTATAAGAGTGCCGCGGAGAATGTGGCTTTGCCTTTATACTATCAAAAAGTAGGAAGAAAGGAGCGTCAGGAAAAGGCACTAAAATATTTGGAACAGGTGGGGCTTAAACAATGGTCATCTCATTTGCCCAGTGAACTTTCGGGTGGACAGAAACAGAGGGTGGCAATCGCCCGTGCTATGGCCGCTGAACCTAAAGTTTTATTGGCGGATGAGCCTACGGGGGCTTTGGATAGTAAAACTTCCTATGAAGTTATGGATTTGATTCAGAAAATCAATGATCAAGGAAATACCATATTGGTGGTAACACATGAAGAAGATATTGCCCATATGTGCAAACGTATAGTGCATTTAAAGGACGGGGTCATTGTGGAGGATAAAAAAGTAGAACAAGTTAGAGCTGCACAATATGTTTAATAGGGACAACTGGAAAGAAATATTCGAAACCATACAGAAAAACAAGTTAAGGACTTTCCTTTCCGGTTTTACTGTAGCTTTGGGTATTTTAATATTTGTTGTTCTATACGGTTTTGGTAATGGACTCATTAATACGTTCAACGAGTTTTTTGAGGATGACGCTACCAACACCTTCTATATTTTTCCGGGAAGGACTTCCAAACCTTATAAGGGTTATAAATCCAATCGTCAAATAGAATTCGATAATTCAGACATAGCCGATATTGAAGAATCCTTTCCCCTTTTCGTGGAATATATTTCTCCAAGAGTGGATCGCAGTGGGTTGGTCAAGTATAAGAATGAATCCAATAACTATACCACACGTGGTGTTAGCGAATCCTATCAATTTGCGGAAAAGACCATGATCATGAAGGGTAGGTATTTAAACAAGGAGGATGTCAAGGACAAGACGAAGTATGCCGTAATCGGTAGATTGGTGGAAAAGGATCTCTTTAAAAATGAGAACGCCTTGGGCAAGTATATAGATATTACAGGAAGCGCCTTTAAAGTGATAGGTGTATTTCAGGATGATGCCGGGGATGATGAGGAACGTAGGATTTATATACCATATACTACACGGCAATTGATTGAAAAGAATACGGATAAGATTGATCAGATAGCTATAGGCTTTAAGCCCGAGATTGGCTATACAGGTGCCATGACCTTTGAAAGAAAGTTGGGGGATTTTATTCGAGAGAAAAAATTCATTGATCCGAACGATCAACGCGGATTTTTTATTCGAAATGTTGCCGATCAACTAAAGCAAAACCAACAGTTTGCTGGAGTTTTGCAAATAATCGTAGGATTCGTAGCCTTTGGAACCATAATCGCAGGCATCATTGGTATTAGTAATATTATGGTTTTTGTTGTAAAGGAGCGAACCAAGGAGATAGGAATACGCAAAGCTTTGGGAGCAACCCCAAAATCTGTGATAAGTACCATTCTTTTGGAATCTGTTTTCATAACCACTATTTCCGGAATTATAGGAATGGTTTTAGGGGTGGCCATGTTAAGTTCATTAGGAGATACTTTAAAGGATTATTTTATAACTAATCCATTCATCAATATGGGCACTGCGGTGTTCGCGACTGTCGTATTGATATTTTTTGGAGGACTTGCGGGGTATATACCTGCTAGAAGAGCGGCCAGAATTAAACCAATTGTAGCATTAAGGGACGAATGATATGAAATTTATTTTCGATAGAAATACTTGGCAAGAAATATTCGGTTCTATTAGTAAAAATAAGACAAGAACCATTATCACAATTGTGGGTGTGCTCTGGGGCATTTTTATCTATATAGCCTTATCCGGTGCGGCCAAAGGGATGGATAACGGTTTTGAAAAGGTATTCGAAAGTGTATCCATGAACAGCATGTTTGTTTGGGGGCAGAGTACAAGTATGCCTTACGAAGGTTTCAAAACTGGTCGCCCCATGCAACTAAAATTGGGTGATGTCGCAAAGATGGAAAATAGGATACCGGAAATCAATAATATTGCCCCACGGATTACATTGGGGAATTTTGGTTCAGATCCGGTTTTTACAGTGAGAGGCCAAAAATCTGGAAATTACCCGGTAAATGGGGATTATCCTGTCTACACCAAAATAGCTACAAAACAAATTTTTGATGGAGGAAGGTTTATCAATGATGAGGATATTTTACAGGCAAGAAAAGTCTGTGTCATTGGAGAGCGAAATTTACAGGAACTATTTGAAAAGGATGAAGACCCTATAGGCCAATTTATAAGGATTGGAGATGTCTATTTTCAAGTAGTAGGGGTACACAAACTATCGCAAGGCGTTAGTTTTGATAATGACAATGCCATCTTTATTCCCTTTACCACATTCCAAAAATTATACAATACAGGGGATAATGTGGACTATTTCTGTATTGCGGCCTATGATAATGTAGATGTTGTACAGGTAGAAAAGGATGTTAAAGCACTTTTGAGAAATATACACCGTGTTAATCCTGAAGATGAAAGGGCTTTTGGTTCTTTCAATTTGGGAGAAATGTTTACTAGAGTTTCCGGGTTTGCCAAGGGAATGACTTTTCTAAGCCTTGTTGTAGGTATAGCCACAATATTGGCAGGTGTCATCGGCATTGGAAACATTTTGCTAATATCCGTCAAGGAGCGTACCAAGGAATTGGGTGTTAGACGGGCCTTGGGTGCTACGCCTTCCGAAGTTAGAAACCAAATTATATTGGAATCGGTTTTCTTGACCATGGTTGCAGGGGTTATCGGGATTATTTTAGGTGCAGGAGTCTTATCCATTATTAATAACCTCACCAAGGATTTGGATTTTCCATACACTAATCCAACGGTGCCCATACCCTATGTTCTTGGAGCCTTATTGATTATGGTAATCCTTGGAACGTTAATAGGATTGATTCCCGCACAACGCGCAGTAAGTATAAAACCAATAGATGCATTAAGAGAAGAATAACAACCATTTAAATAAACACTTAAAATGAACAAAATCGTAAAATATATCTTAATAGGAGTTTTAGTGCTTGGAGCACTTTGGGCCGCTGTTTTCTTTATAAAATCCAACAGCAAATCTGCTATTACGTATGATACCAGCCAACCTTTTATTTCGAGCATCGAAAAGAAAACGGTGGCAACCGGGAAGGTGGTTCCAGAAGATGAAATTGAGATTAAGCCTCAAATTTCAGGAATTATTGAAAAGATATACCTAGAGGAAGGAGCTAAGGTAAAGGCAGGAGATTTGATTGCCGTGATTAAAGTTGTACCCAACGAGCAATCTTTAAACCAGGCAAGTGGAAGGGTTAGGAATGCTGAATTGGCCCTAAACAATGCTAAAATAGAATACGACAGGAACAAATCCCTTTTTGATAAAGGCGTAATTTCCAGTCAAGACTTCAACAATTTGCAACTTACGTATAACCAGGCTCAACAGGAGTTGGAAAATGCCCGGGCGGACTATCAAATTATCCGTAGGGGGTCTGCCGGTGGGTCTTCAAGTGCCAATACCAATATTAGGGCCACTGTTGATGGTACTATTTTGGAGATTCCTGTGGAGGAGGGTGATCAGGTTATCCAAAGTAACAACTTCAATGATGGTACTACCATTGCCTCAATTGCGGATTTGGGTCAAATGATTTTTGAAGGAAAAGTGGATGAAGGAGAAGTGGGTAAGCTTAAAGTGGGAACACCCTTAAAGATAAGCCTTGGTGCCGTTGAGGATGTGGAGTTGGATGCTAAACTAAAGTTTATTGCACCAAAGGGTATAGAGGAAACGGGAGCTGTACAATTTAAGATAGAAGGTGATGTGGAGGAGAAGGATGATGTTTTCATTCGTGCTGGGTACAGTGCCAATGCTTCCATTGTTTTGGAAAAGAAGGATAGTATTCTTGTAATCCCGGAGGCCGTATTGCAGTTTGACAAAGAAACCGATAAGCCTTACGTTGAAGTTGCCGTGGGTTCTGCGGAGGAGCAAAAATTTGAAAGAAGGGAGATTGAGACCGGTATTTCTGATGGGGTCAATGTGGAAGTGATATCAGGATTGACCAAAGAGGATAAAGTTAAACATTGGAATAAAACGGAGCCTATTAAAAAAGGTGAGGAAGAAAAAGACACTGAATAATCATCATCAATCAAAATAAAAAATCAAAAAATGAAGTATACGATAACCACAATACTACTGTTCTTGGTAGTGGGGACTACATGGGCCCAAAATAAAAAATGGACCTTGGAGGAATGCGTTACCTATGCCGTGGAAAATAACCTTTCGGTTGAGCAGTTTGAACTGGATCTAGAGAATGCCAAGATTGATAAATCCGACGCGCTTGGTAGATTATTACCAAGTCTAAACAGTAATCTCAGTGTTGCAGGAAATACGGGACTTTCTTTTGATCCTACGACCAATCAGCCCGTAACCACAACTATATTAACAGCAAATGGCGGATTGACTTCTTCGTTGACCTTGTTCGATGGTCTCCGTAATATCAATAGACTTAATAGGGCTAAACTGAATGCTATTGCAAATGATTATAGGTTAGAAAATTTGAAGGATGATATACGGTTAAATGTAGCACAGGCCTACTTACAAATATTATCAAACAAGGAAGCTCTTGAGGTTTCAAAAGCACAGTATGCCGTAACTCAGCAGGACTTGGAACGGACCAAGGAGTTAGTTAGTTCAGGAGTGGTTCCCAGGGGAGATCTTTTGGAACTGGAGGCCACCGCTGCAAATCAGGAGCAACAAATAGTAAATAATGAGGGCTTGGTCATAATTTCAAAAATAAATTTAGCGCAACTTCTTCAAATTACCGATTACGAGAATTTTGATATTGCTGATGAATCGTTTGAAATTCCACCTTCGGACATATTGAATAATGGCCCAAAAACAATTTTTGCAAAGGCTCTGGAGTTTAGAAACGATATTAAATTTTCCGAGTCCATGATGGATCTTGCAGAAAAAGATGTTGAACTAGCCAAAGGGGCATATTACCCTACTTTATCTGCATTTTTCAATTATAACACTCGATATTCAGATCAAGGCGGTTTCGATCCCGCAACGGGCAATCTTGTGCCTGCGGAGAGTTTTACTAACCAATTATGGATTAATGATGGTATTTCCTATGGGGCGCAAATGAACATTCCCATATTCAACGGATGGAGTACTAGAAATAACGTAAAACGGTCCGAAATAGGTTTGGAAAAGGCCAAGGTGCAATTGGAGCAGGATAAATTGGCTTTGGAATCTACCGTGAATCAAGCCTACGTAGATGTTACTACTTTTCGTAAATCTTATGAGGCTGCAGAAAAAACATTGGAAGCTCGAACTTTGGCCTATGAATATGCCAAGGAGCGTTTCGATGTGGGTTTAATGAATTCCTTTGACTTTGGCCAAGCCCAGGCTCGGGTGGACGATGCTGCTGCCAACGTAATACGTGCTAAATATGAATACATTTTTAGATTAAAATTTCTCGAATTCTTTTTTGGAATTCCAATAACATTAGATTGATTACAAGAATAAACACAAAAAAACCTGCAATGTATAGTTGCAGGTTTTTTTGTGTTTATGCTCTACCTTTGAAAAATGGGACTTATTCTTAATTTGGAAACAGCAACAACAAATTGCTCAGTGTGCTTGGCCAAGGATGGCAATTTGATTGCTATAAGGGAAAATAATACCCCGAATTACTCACATGCGGAACAACTTCATGTATTTATCCAGGAATGTCTGCACGAAGCGAAGTGTTCGCCAAATGATTTGGATGCCATTGCCGTTAGTAAAGGTCCAGGTTCTTATACTGGTTTAAGAATAGGGGTATCGGCCGCCAAGGGTTTGTGCTTTGCCTTGGATGTTCCATTAATTTCAATCGCCACCTTAGAAAGCATGGCTAGTCAGTTGAATTTAAAGGAAAGGGGTTATATTATACCCGTTTTGGACGCAAGACGTATGGAGGTGTACTCGGCAGTATTTGATTCCCATTTGAATGAGATAAGGGAAACACAGGCCGAAATAATAGAGGAATATTCTTTTCATGAATATTTAAAAAATAATAAGGTACATTTTCTTGGATCGGGTGCAGATAAAATAAGGTCTACCCTTGGCCACGTAAATGCAGATTTTGATATACAATGCGTACCCTCTTCAAGAGAAATGGCAAGACTTTCCCACGGAAAATTTAAAAGCAGGGATTTTGAAGACGTGGCTTATTTTGAGCCTTATTATCTAAAGGATTTTATGGTTACCAAAAAGAAGTAAAATGGCCTTCATTTTAATGAAGGCCATTTTTTGACTTTTAACGTTTTTGAGTTTACTCTCCTTTATGAATAACCCTTTGTGGGAATGGTATTTCAATGCCTTCTGCATCAAATCGGCTTTTAATTTCTTCCATCACAAAAAAGTGAGCTGCCCAAAAATCAGGGTTGTTCGCCCAAAATCGTAAGGTTAGATTCACAGAACTGTCGGCCAATTCCCCAACGTAAACTTCCGGTGCCGGATCTTTAAGTATTGTCTCACGGTCTTTGCATATTGACAAAAGAATCTCCTTGGCTTTTTTAATGTTGGACCCATACCCGATACCAACATCAATTTTATCCCTTCTTGTATCCTCGGCGTTATAATTAATGATATTATTGTTGGATAACTGTCCATTGGGTATAATGGCGATTTGATTTCCAAAGGTTTTCAATTTTGTAGTAAAAATGGAGATTTCTTTAACAGAGCCGTCCACGCCTTGCGCGGATATCCAATCTCCGACCTTAAATGGTTTAAAGAGTAAAATTAAAACACCACCTGCAAAATTTGCCAAGGATCCTTGTAGGGCCAAGCCAATGGCCAATCCTGCGGCACCGATAATGGCCACCAGCGAAGAGGATTGTACGCCCAATTGGGTTATTACAAGTACAAAAAGAAGTATTTTAAGTGCAATGGAAATCAAGCTTTGCAGAAAGGATTCCAAAGATTCATCATAGTCCTTTTTGGCAAAAAATTTGCGTATCATTTTGTTAATGAATCGAATCACATAAATACCTACAAACAGAAGTAGAATGGCCGTTACTAAATTAGGTAGTGCATCCCAGAACCATTTGATGGCATTGTCAACATGTTCTTGATAATTGGTAAATTTTTCCATAAAATTTTTTTATTAATTGATATCTCAACTTACTACAATTACCCTACGCGAATCAAGTTTATTTATTTAAACTAATGTTAACAAAAGGCTTAAACCATTAGACGAGTCAAAGCTTTTTTTGTTTGAGTCAATGGCATCTGGCAAGCACCTTGTTCACAAATGAAAATTTGTGTCTTTCCAGATAGATGTCTGTCCTTTAACAAAGGCATGTCACTATGTTGTTTGCAGCCTGCAAAGACGGCATTAGGTAGAAATTCCTTTTGTAAATCCAGTATTTTTTTCTTGAACCTATCTCCTACAACGGCGACCTCATAAAAGGGTAATTCAGTGTGTAGTATTAGGTCCAACCAATTGGCATGGCTTTGGGTATTTTTGGAAAAATTGGATTGAACATTTTTAAGCATTTTTATATAAATAGTGTCATAATTCTTTTCCGGGAAGAACTTGGAAAGTTTAAAGAGATTCTGGGCCATTATGGAATTGGAAGATGGTGTCACATTGTCTTCTACCTCCAAAGTTCTTCTTATTACAAATTCATCCTTTTTGGAAGTAAAATAAAAAAGTCCGCTTTCCATATCCAGGAAGTTTGCCAAACAATACTCCATTAATTCCTTTGCCGTCTTCAGCCAAACCTCCTCAAAGGATACTTCGTAAAGGCCTATAAAGGCATCTATTATGGAAGCATAATCCTCCAAATAGCCCTTAATATTGTTTTTCCCATTTTTATAGTTACGAAATAAGCCACCGTCCTTTTGTCTTAAGTTTTGAAGTATAAATTTGGCATTTTGTAATGCCAAATCCATATAATTGTCTTTTTGGAGATATTTAAAGGCATCTACCAGCCCTTTGAGCATGAGACCGTTCCAAGAGGTCAATATTTTATCGTCCAGTCTAGGCCTGCTTCTCTTACTTCTTGTTGTCTTTAATATCTTTAAACACTTTGCTATTTTATTTTTGAGCTCTTCCTCTGAGATTTCATATTCTTTAAGAATTTCGCCCTCATGGGTGTCTCTTATGAGGACATAATTGCCATTTTCCCAATGTCCATAGCGATTGATATTGTAATATTTTGAAAAGAGGAGAAAATCTTCACGCAATAGATTTTTGAGTTCATTTTCTTCCCAAATGTAAAAGGCACCCTCTTCCAAATCTCCGTGTTTATTTATGCTATCCGCATCCAGGGATGAGTAAAAACCTTTTTCGGGGGATAGAAGTTCTTCTTTGACAAAAGCGATGCTTTTTTCTACTGTTTCCCTATAAAGTTCATCGCCAGAGGCGGCGTAGGCCTTGGAATACAAGCTAATGAGCTGACCATTGTCATATAGCATCTTTTCAAAGTGGGGTACGTGCCATTTTGTGTCCACCGAATATCTGGAAAACCCACCCCCTACATGGTCAAAAATTCCGCCATAGGCCATTCTTTTTAATGTGGTGTGAACATATTCTAAAATGCTCTTGTCCTTTAAGGATGTGCCATAATGTAGAAGGAAGTTCAAGTTTACGGGCATTGGGAATTTGGGGGCTCTCTTATATCCTCCTAAAAAAGTATCGAAATAATTGGACCATTCAAGAACGTCTTTCCTAAGTATAGCTATGGTATAGTTGTCCTTATCTGTATTATTGGGTATGATGTTGATTTGCTTGATGCCTTTGGCCATATTTTGTGCATAATCCAATACACGTTCCGGTGTGGATTTGTATAATCGAAATAAATTACCAAGGACTTCTATCCAATCCTGCTTTTTTACATAGGTGGCTCCCCAGAATGGTCGACCGTCCGGTAGGGCCACAATATTAAGTGGCCAGCCACCACTGCCGGTCATCATTTGCAGGGCGTCCATATAAATATGGTCAATGTCAGGGCGTTCTTCACGATCTATTTTAATGTTTATAAAGTTGGCGTTCATGACCTCTGCGACCTCTTCATCCTCAAAACATTCGTGTTCCATTACATGGCACCAGTGGCAAGCAGCATATCCTATGCTGATTAACAATAATTTACCCTCATTTTGAGCCTTTTCCAAAGCGCTTTGGCTCCACGCTTCCCAGTTTACCGGATTATGGGCATGCTGTAAAAGATATGGACTTGTTTCTTTGATGAGCTCATTGGTATGTTTTGGAGCCATAGTAATTTGAGTTTAGATAAATAATCAAACTTGCTAGGAATGAAAAAATGAAAAAAGCGCCACTAGGGCGCTCTTTATTTCTATAATTGAAGTAAAATTATTGCACCTCAAAAGTAATCTTTACGTTGACACGATAGTTTACCATTTTTCCATCTTCTACGGTAGCACTTTGTTCGTTAATATAAACAGAACGAATATTTTTTACCGATTTAGAGGCCTGGGCTACTGCATTTTTTGCGGCATCTTCCCAACTTTTGTCAGAATTGGCCAATACTTCTATAACTTTTAATACTGCCATAATTAGTGTTTTTATGATTTGCTTGAAGTTAACAAATCTTTTGCGGAATTTGCGCCAAATCAATTGTTTTTTTAGCCGTTTAAAGCCACTACTTCGTTTACCCTATCTCCCATCATATTCTTCAACATCGTCTCTATACCATTTTTTAAGGTAAAGGTAGATGAAGGACAACCACTACAGGCACCTTGCAGGATGACGTTTACTGTACGGCTTTCGGGCTCATAGGATTTAAATAGGATATTACCACCGTCACTGGCAACCGCAGGTTTTACATATTCCTCTAAAATATCAATGATTTCCAAAGAGGTGTCATCCAAATCTTCTTGAGGTTGGGATTGGTTATTGTCCCCTGTTTCAGTTGTTTTTATTGGTTCGGCATTGGAGGTCACAATATCATTGCCCTCTGCAATAAAATTTCTGATAAGTTCTCTCAGCTCTATCGTAATGTCTTCCCATTCGGCCACTTCATACTTGGAAACCGATACGTAGTTGTCGTCAATAAATACTTGCTTAACAAATGGAAATTGAAATAATTGTGTGGCAAGTGGTGAGTCTTTTGCCTCGTCTATATTTTTAAACTCGTACATGGAACCCACAATCTTTTTGCTTGCCACGAATTTCATGGTGGCTGGATTGGGAGTTACCTCGGCATAAACGGTTACCGCTATGGGTTTGTCCGTATCTTCTTCTATGACTACCGGTTCCCCGGCATTTAAATATTCCACTAATTGCTGGGCCACTTCATCCTTTACATCGTCCCATTCCACGATATCATATCGTTCCATCCCAACAAAGTTTCCTGATATGTATACCGTCTTTATGAAAGGAAGATAAAAAAGTTGTTGTGCTAGAGGTGAGTTTTTGGCTTCGTCTATATTTTTAAATTCGTAGTTCTTCCGCTTTACCAACATATGATTGGATTCAAACTTTAGTATAGCGGGATTATTAGTTTTTACAACAGTTATATTGTACTCTTTCATTGGATTCAATTTTTATCAAAAATACAAAGGAATTCTAAGTTTCTCCATACATAATAATGTACTGTTTGAACCGTTATCCTTTATATTTGGTGTTATTTACACTTTTACCCCAAATTCTTGACATGAGATGTAAGTTGGTTCTATTGCTGTCCTTCCTATTGTTTGGTTTAAAAGCCAGTGCACAAGAGGGTATTCCTGTATATTTTGATTATTTGGCCGATAACTACTATTTGATATTTCCTTCCATGGCGGGTATCAGTGAATGTGGAAAAATTAGGGCAACGGCCAGAAAACAGTGGTTTGATGTGGAAGATGCACCAAACCTACAAACAATAAACGGACATTTTAGATTAGGAGATTCCCCAAGCGGTGTAGGGGCTATTATTTTCAATGATGCCAATGGCTATCATTCCCAAACAGGTTTTAAAGGTACCTATGCACATCATTTACGGATGGGTAGCGAGGATGTTCGAGTTTTGAACCAACTTTCCTTTGGATTAAGTGCAACCGTCCTTCAAAGTAGTTTGGATGAAACAGAGTTTCGTTCCGTTGATTTCGATCCGGCGGTTTCAGGAATTAAGCTAAATGAAACCTATTATAATGTGGATTTTGGAATGTCTTATAGCTATCAGGAGTTTTTTACACATTTTGCCGTTTTGAATGCCTTGTCCTCAAAAAGGAATCTTTACAGGGTAAATAGAAATGATGATCCGGACAATTTGACAATACCTAGAGTAGATAATTTAAGAAGGTATATCATTTCTGCAGGCTATGTTTTTGGTAGAAGCGAATGGCAATTTGAACCTTCCGTACTTTTTCAAATGACGGATTTTACCAAGGAAAAGACCGTAGACATTAATGCGAAACTCTATAAGGACGTGAATTTTGGGCGTATTTGGGGAGGCGTTTCCTATAGAAGAAGTTTTGATGGTGCACAGTTTCAAACGGCAACTAGTTTTGGGGAACAACGCCTTCAATTGATAACACCTATAGTAGGAGCTAATTTCAATAAATTCATGATTTCCTATAATTACTCCTATCAAATGGGTGATATTCGATTTGACAATGGAGGATTTCACCAGATAACCCTAGGCTTCGATTTTTGTAAACCGGAAAAAAGATACGATTGTTACTGTCCCGCAGCTAATTAAAAAGGGCCTCCTACATTTGTAAAAGGCCCTGAAATGATTTAATATTTCATTACTAATCCCACGTGTAATTTTTTTGAGCCGCTTGTTTTTTTATTGCGCTCAGCATTACACTTTCTAGTTCGCCCTGAGTGTTTTCTTTTTGATTTTCGGCAATGTAAATTTCCCGTTTTTTATTTATTTCAGCGATTTCGGCCTGAATACGTTCCCTTTCCTCACGTTTGCCATTAATGTATTTTTCTATTTCTTGGTTTGATTTTCCTTTTAGTTCTTCCGGCAGACTTTCTTTCTCCACTTTTTCCAAACTAAAATCATCATCGGCCGAAGCATCGACCAAATCCCAAGATTTATTATTGTAAAGTCGGGAACTTTTGCTTACAGCCCGTTTTATAGCAACGCCATACCCAATACTCATGGCATTTTCATCCTGTGAAGCTTGTTTTTCTTCATATTCGCTTGCCATAGCGCCATATGAAATATATGTTTTGTTCAGTTTTGAATTCAATTGAATGATGATATCGTCATAGGGGGTATTGATATGGACTACTTCCCTATTATGGTCTATGGCCATATATTCGCCCCCTGTAAGTTGGGCACCTCTTTTCCACTCCGTTTCAATACCTTGTTCATAGTTACCACAAAATATGGTGTTCACAACGACATCGTTTTCCTTGGCATTGGTGACGGCATCTTTATAATTTAATCGACCTTGCGTAAAAGGTTCGTTTCCCGCAATAAAGATTATTCTCAAATTATCCGGGTTTTTGCCCCATTCCAATTGCTTCAAGGAAGTTTGGATAACTTCACCACAGTATTCTTCACCTCCATTGGTAGTCAGTGAAAATAATTTTTTGGAAATTTCGTCCAGGTCACTACTAAAATTCAAGACCTGTTGTATATAGCCTTCCCTATAGGAAAGGTCATCGTTTCCATATTGGTACAATGCGATTTGAAGATCGGGTCTGGTTTCATTTCCACATTTGGCCCTGGTGAATTCATTGACGATGTCCCATAATTGGGATTTCGCCTGATTGATCAATCCGTCCATACTGTTACTGGTATCCAATAACAATGCGATTTTAACCGTCCTCTTGTTCGGTTTTTTGTTAGGTTCAACCCTCTGTACCAATAGGATTTGTTTTTCATTTTTTGGTTCATTTTTACATCCATAGCCTAAATTTATACTCATTGCCATGAATCCTATAGCCAGTGCTTTTTGAATTTTTATCATCGTTTTATTGATTTGATTACGACGTAAACCTAGGATGAAACTTTTTGGAAATAAAGTGGCTTTGAGGGAAGGTGCCTTTTGGGCTAGTTAACGATATCTTTCTTTTAGCAAAGCTGATAAAACGGCCCGAAATTCCCATATTTAGCTGTAAATGGCATTTTTTAGTATGGGGTAAATCAGCTAAGTTTACGGTAGTTTAAAAAGATGAAAAAGAATCATTTTCTATGGAACTTTGGAGGAAAGCCGTTTACTTGAATACTCCTATCTGTTTGTTTTTATCTTGAATGACGTTAATAAAAATTGATGCGTAGTTCGATTTTATATATTATACTACTATTACTTCTGGCAGGCAGCAAGGTATTCGGACAGAATAGTACAAACTCCAAGTTTGTTCTAAAGGGGCTGGTAGAATCCCAAAGTACCCATACGCCAGTTTCAGGTGTTTCCGTTTCTACAAGTTCTGGGCAATTCACATTGACGAATGGTTTAGGCGAATTTAAGATATCCGTATCCATTGGGGAGGATTTAGTTTTGGAACACACTAGTTTCGAAACCGTTAGGCATAAAGTAACCAGCAAGGATGAAATTAAACTTCAAGTCGTAGATGAAACCAAGAATAACAGGCAATTAAGTAATTCCTCTATCAGTAGAAATAAAATGTTTAACTACCAATCTTTGCTGGATTCCGCAGAATACTACAGAAAGGACAATATCGCAAGAAGTATTGATTTCGTGGCTCAGAGCATGGAAGTATTGGGACCTAATGGCAATAAGGACCAGTTGGCAAAATCCCTGACCAAACTGGGTGAAATCTATTTGTATCATAAACAATATGATTTGGCCATAGATAATTTTGAGGATGCCCTGCAAGCCAATAAAACCATTGCCACCTCTTTGCTATTGGCAAGAACCTATGAGATAACGGGTCAATTAAAAAAAGCCGAGGAAGTACTGGTGCCCCTTCAGAAACTACAAAATATGGTGCCTTTTCAACGGGTGGAGCTATATGAAATTCTAGGGGACATTAAAAAAGAAATGAATGAGATTAAACTGGCAGTTGACTATTATAACGAGGGGTTAAAAGTGGCCACAAAGAACCAGATTGCCCCAAAGATGACCGATTTGAACTCAAAAATTGCCGATGCCTATGCCCAGGACAACCAACTAAGGGAGGCCGAGGTGTATTATGGAAACTCCGTAGAGCTTGCCGGAAAATTGGAGCCCAAACGGGTCTTACAGGAACGGGAAAAGGTGGCTGATTTTTACAATAAAAGAAACGAGTATACCGAGGAAATTGCCATCAGGAAAAATAGCTTGAAAGAATTGGACAAGCTGAACATACCAAACGAGGATAAAGCCTCAGGTTTAGGGGATACCATAACCACCCAAAGAATCAATTATAAAATTGCGAACGCCTATATAGCCCAAGATAAGTATGAAGAGGCAATTCCCTATCTACAACGAAGCATAATCCAAGCGGATTCCAATAACGATTTGGTGGTGCAAAAGGATGCGACTAGAAAATTATCTGAAGTCTATGAATATAAAGGGGATTACAATAGGGCCTTGGAAACCTATCAGGATTATGTCTCCCTAGTGGATACCTTGTACATACGGAAAGAACAGGAAATTTCCAGGGCGGCACGTTTTAATAGGGAAATCGCTGCTACACAGAGTAGGATAACCGGTTTGGAACAGGAGCGGGAATTATCACAGAGCAAATACGAGTTGGCACTAACGGAACAAGAATTGGCGGAGGAAAGTTACAAACGCCAACGCTGGATCATATACTCCTTGATTTTTGGATTATTGCTAACGGGATTGGCGGCGTTCTTTTTCTATAGGAGCAACCAGCAACAAAAGTTGGCGAATAATCTACTGGCCTTAAAATCACTAAGGTCACAGATGAATCCCCATTTTATTTTCAATGCGCTAAATTCCGTAAACAATTATATTTCAAAGAGCGATGAGCGAAGTGCCAATAGATATTTGAGTGATTTTTCCAAGTTGATGCGGTCCGTGCTTGAAAATTCGGAGGAAGATTTTATCCCTTTGTCCAAGGAGTTGGAGCTTCTTGAGCTTTATATTAAACTGGAGCACTCACGCTTTCCGGATAAATTCGATTACCGCATGCAGGTCGATGAAAATTTGGATGTCTCCACCTTTCAGATTCCTCCTATGTTATTGCAACCCTATATAGAAAACGCCATATGGCACGGACTCAGATATAAGGAAGAAAAAGGCTTTTTGGAAGTAAGGGTTCGTGCTAAGAATGAAAATGAGTTGGAAATACTGGTTGTTGATGACGGTATAGGCAGAAAGAAATCAGCTGAATTAAAAACGGTGAACCAAAGGAAACAAAAGTCCAAGGGGATGGGAAATATAAAACAGAGGATAGCTATTTTAAATGATATGTATGGTGACAAAGTATCCGTTTCCATTTCTAATTTAAAATCCAATGGGGAGGGCACCCAAGTATTGTTTACCTTAAAAAAAGACAAATGAACTTAAGAGCGATTTTAGTTGAGGACGAAGCCAATAGTAGGGAAATCCTCAGTAACTACATAAATAAGTACTGTCCGGATGTTGAACTTGTCGGTATGGCTTCTTCCATAAAGGAAGGTCTTGGGTTAATAGAAAAAAACGAGCTTGATTTGGTCTTTTTGGATGTGGAAATGCCTTTCGGCAATGCCTTTGATCTTTTGGACCAAATACCAGACAGAAGCTTTGAAACGGTTTTCGTTACGGCTTACGATCATTATGCCAAGGATGCCCTAAATCATCATGCAGCTTACTACCTCACCAAACCTATAAATATTGATGAACTGGTAAAAGCAGTAGAATATGTAAAGGAGGTAAGGACCAAGGAAAACCATTTACAGGAAAAGGTCTTGAACACCAATACCAAAAGTATACAGGGAAAATTGACACTGCCACAACAAGACGGGTTTCAAGTACTCAATGTGGAAGAAATCCTATATTGTCAGGCCGATGATAATTATACTGAAATCTATTTGGAGAACAAAAAGATCTTGGTAAGCAAAACACTTAAATATTTTGAGGACGCTTTGTTGGAATTTTATTTTGCCCGTATTCACAAATCGTATTTGGTCAATGTGAATGAAATAGTCAAATATCGAAAGGGTAAGGGCGGTAGCGTGGTATTGTCCAACGGAAAGGAATTATTGGTTTCGGCATCCAAAAAGAAAGACTTGTTGTCGTATTTTGATTAATATAAAAAAGAGTTTATGATTAAAGAGGTGAATGGAAAACATCCAAAAATAGGTAAGAATTGTTTTTTGGCCGAAAACGCTAGTATTGTGGGTGAGGTCACGATGGGAGACCAGTGCAGTGTTTGGTTCAATGCCGTGATTAGGGGCGATGTTCATTACATCAATATTGGAAACAAGGTAAATATCCAGGATGGTGCGGTTATCCATTGTACCTATCAAAAATCGCCTACCAATATCGGTAATAATGTCTCCATAGGCCATAATGCCATTGTTCACGGGTGTACCATTAAGGACAATGTGCTTATTGGCATGGGAAGTATAGTCATGGACGATTGTGTTGTTGAAAGCAACAGCATTATAGCAGCGGGTGCCGTGGTGACCAAAGGTACACATGTACCTTCGGGGAGTGTTTTTGCCGGTATGCCGGCAAAAAAGATAAAGGATATAAGTCCAGAATTAAGTGCGGGTGAGATTAATAGAATCGCCGAAGCATACATCATGTACTCTGGTTGGTTTAAAGAAAATGATTGACTTGATAAACTAAATAAAAGGTCGTTACGGCGATAATCCTTACTTTTGCCGAACCTAAATTTAAAACGATGAACGCATATATTTTCCCCGGACAAGGGGCACAGTTTGTGGGTATGGGATTGGATTTATACGAGAAATATCCGGTAGCCAAGACAATGTTCGATCAAGCCAATGAGATTCTGGGTTTTTCCATCACGGAGACTATGTTCCATGGAACTGCGGAAGGACTTAAGGAAACTAAAATTACCCAACCCGCCATTTTTTTACATTCCGTCATTTTGAGCAAGGTAATGGGCGATAGTTTTAAGCCCGATATGGTAGCGGGGCATTCCCTTGGGGAGTTTAGTGCCTTGGTAGCCAATGGTACGTTAAATTTTGAGGACGGGCTTCAATTGGTGTCCAAGAGGGCTTTGGCCATGCAAAAGGCATGTGAAATGCAACAAAGTACAATGGCTGCGGTATTAGGCCTGGACGATATCATAGTAGAAAAAATATGTGCCGAAACCCCGGGAATCGTGGTTGCTGCAAATTATAATTGTCCCGGACAATTGGTGATTTCGGGTGAAGTAGAGGCCGTAAATTTGGCCTGTGAAAAATTAAAGGAGGCCGGAGCAAGAAGAGCCCTTGTTTTGCCCGTGGGTGGGGCTTTTCATTCGCCTTTGATGGAACCTGCCAGGGAAGAATTGGCCAGTGCCATAGAAGGTACGAATTTTGCCGCCCCAAGTTGTCCGATTTATCAGAACGTAACGACCACTGCGGTAACCGATGCTGAAGAAATCAAGAAAAACCTCATTTCCCAGTTAACGGCACCCGTAAAGTGGACGCAAAGCGTACAACAGATGATTGCCGATGGTGCAACGGTCTTTACGGAAATTGGTCCTGGAAAAGTACTTCAGGGTTTGGTCAAGAAAATTGATGGTTCGGTTGAAACCCAAAGTCCAGAATTGGAGTAGCCGTATATTTCTTATAAAAGGGTAGTTTATCAAGAAAATGGCTGTTTAATCTGTTAATTAACGGTTTAGGCTCATTTTTTTGGTAATATTGGCTTCTGTTTTTATGATGTGCTGGGCATTTTGGAACGCTGCCCAGTGTTTAAAAGAAACGCTATGAAATTGAATAATAACTTCCGCATATTAAATAGAGTCCAACGTCTTACGTTTCAGAAGTCGGTCTTTCTTTTAGTACTTTTTTTAGCTTTCGGTCTTTTTGGTGGGGATGTATACGGGCAAACCGTTTCCATAACTGCTTCAATAGATACGGCAAATGAAGCGGGGACAATTGATGGGGAGTTTACCATTAGTGTAACTGGAGCCCCAATAGTTATAGGTAGTGTTGACGTTGAAGTTTTTCTTTCTGTCGATCCTGGTAGTACGGCAACTCCCAATGTTGATTATGATGCCTTGCCACCATCAGTAACGGTATCTACATTCTTGGGCTCAGGACAGGCTACGGTGGACTTGAATATTGATGATGATAATTTGGTGGAGGGTGATGAGCTGGTGAGATGGGTCATTCAGCCCGGCGCATATACCATTGACTTAGGTGCAAGTTCAGCGGACATTACCTTATTGGATGATGATATAGGAACCTTTACGGTCATACCGGTCATTCCAGAGGGTTCGGAAGAGGGGAGTGCTATTGCCCGGTTTCGAATTTTACTGAGCAATCCCAATGACACAGGTTTGCCTTTTACCGTGCCCTATACACTTACAGGTACTGCTACGGAAACAGTTGATTATGCCTTCACCGGGAATTTTACATTTCCAAGCGATGGCACAACCATCTCCAGGAACATTACCATCAATCCAGTGGACGATACTTTGGCGGAGGGCACTGAAAATGTTATTCTAACCTTAACTGGTACAGGTAATCCACTTTTTGTAATTGGTACGCCCACCCAAGCTTCGGTGGATATTTTGGACAATGATTATGAAGCCACGATATCTTCCCCAGATGATACAGCTGCAGAAAATACCCCGGCGAACAATACCGCTACTTTTACGGTAGACCTTGGCAGCCCAAATACAACAGGCAGTCCTATAGAGGTTGAATATATTATAGATGGAACGGCAACAAGTGGTACGGATTATACGAATATACCGGGGGTAGTTTCCATAGCAAATGGGCAGCAAACGGCCAACATCGTGATTACGCCCATAGATGATGATATAGTCGAACCTACTGAAACCGTCATCCTTACTTTGGTCGCTGGTACAGGTTATTCGCTTGGGCCAATTCCCACAAGAACTGAAACCATTGATATTCAGGACAACGATAGCGCCGGGGTAGTAGTTTCAGCTATAAGTGGAAATACAACCGAGGCAGGAGGAACCGCAACATTCACTATTTCCCTTACTAGCCAGCCTACTTCGGCAGTAAGCGTTGCTTTGTCAAGTAGTGATACGGGAGAAGGAACGGTGTCCTCTCCCGTGAGTATCCCCCCTGGTAGTTGGAATACGGGGGTCCCTGTTACTGTAACCGGAGTGGATGATGCCGTTGTAGATGGGAATCAAAACTATACCATAGTAACAGGAAATGTGGTTTCTACAGATTCAAATTACAATAGTTTGGGAGGTGGAGCTGTTGCAGATATTGCTGTTATCAACGTAGATAATGATACCGCTTCCCTAACCATTGCCGATGTTGCAATAAATGAGAATATTCCATCAGGAAACCTAGTTTTCACGGTGACGCTTGATTTGGCAGTTACAGGTGGATTTACGGTTCCATATACTTTTACGAATGGGACCGCCACGGGAGGGGGAACGGATTTTACCGCCACGCCTGGTACACTAAGTTTTGCAGGTACTGCCGGTGAGACAGAAGAAATCACAGTGGCCATCAATAACGATCAAATTCTTGAAGATAGTGAAACGTTCACGGTACAATTGGGAACTCCTAATAATCCCGGAGTACAAACGAGCGGAGGAGGTACGGCTACCGGAACCATAAACGATGACGACAATTGTGTGTCGGATACACCTATACTGGATACCAGTTTGGAAACCACGTTTTGTGGTGTGGAAGCGGAGACGGGCCCTACCCCCATTTTTCAGAATACCACGATTACCAGTTTAAATGATTATACCAGTACAACGCCACCAGCCGGCCGGGTAGGTTCCACTAGATTGGTTTGGAGTACTAGCAGCAATCCGTTGAACGAGAATGCCTATTTATTGCCAGCTGAGGTAGACAATCCTACCTTGGAGGGTTCTTACTTTGGTTTCTTCTTGGATGACAACGGTACACCTGAAATTTTTACTGACGATTGTGCCAGTGGAACGATTGAAGTGGAACTTTTCTTGAATATTATTCCTGTGATTGTTGACGTGACGGACGGGGAGGCCTGTGGACCTTCCAATGTGCAACTCTCTGTGGAGGCAACTGGTGGAGCTCTATTTAATTGGTATGATGCCATAGATGCAGATACGCCTTTAGGAGCTGGGGATAACTTTATTACTCCTACTATTTCCGAAACTACAAGCTTTTATGTGGAAGCCGTTTCCAATGGTTGCGCTTCCGAACGGATTGAGGTTATTGCGACCATAGGTAATGAACCTATAACGGGCACGGTTACGAATGGGGGCGCCTGTAGTATCGCTGCCTTTGGTAATTCGATCATTGACTTGGACAGTCGATTGGTTGGAGCAAGCTCGGGAACCTGGTCGACCAATGGAAATACCCTGACCATAAATGCAGATAATGAAGTGGATTTTGAAGGGGTTCCCAATGGCCAATATACATTTACTTACACGACCAATGTGGCAACGGCCCCATGTACCGATATTTCTGTGGATGTTGTAATCACGGTAAGCGAATGTAATGTAGATGACGATAATGACGGTTTGCTTACAGGAGAGGAAGTAGCCTTGGATTTGGATCCCAACGACCCGGATACCGATGGTGATGGAATCTTGGACGGGGAGGAAGTCGGTCCCGATGTTCAAAACCCTTTGGACGAGGATGGGGATGGAATCATAGACGCTTTGGATTCCAATACGGAAGATACAGATGCCGATGGGGTAAACGACCAACAAGATCCGGCGAATGAAAATGCCTGTATCCCAGATAATTCTAGCCCGGACTGTCCAGTTGATCTGGAAATTACTAAAGAGGCGGATCGTGAAAATGTAGCTCCGGGAGATGAAATTACGTTTACCATAACGGTAAGGAACCTAACGGATAAACAAGTGGATGAGGTTATCATAGTTGATGATTTGACCGGTACGGGATTTGACTATGTGTCCCATACAACGTCTTTAGGAGAATATAGCCCACTTGACGAATCATGGACATGGACTATGGTCAATTTACCGGCATTGGAATCAGCCACTTTGGATATTACAGCGGTAGTGCTGGAGGATGGAAGCTACACGAATACAGCGGAATTAATTAGTTCAACGCCCTTAGACGATAATCCTGATAATGATAAGGCAACTCTCCCAATTGAAACGCAAGTATACGAAGGGATAGATTTGGCCATAGAAAAGTCAGTGAATAATGAAACCCCTTTGGTGGGCGAACAGATAACGTTTACCATCACAGTGACCAATCTTACCAATGCATCTGATTTTGCAGAAGCCATCAATAATGTAATAATTAGTGATGTTATAGAGGAAGGTAAAGAGGCTCTTTTTGAATATGAATCGTATATCGCTGATATTGGGCTGTATAATAATGCCACAGGGATTTGGGAAATACCTTCCATACTGGCTGGGGAGGAAAACTCGGTAGAACTTCAAATTACAGGAAGGGTAACCGCTGTGGGTAGTTTTAGCAATACAGCAATATTGAATCGATCTTCGCCAAGGGACAGTAAAGATGCCGCCAACAATCAAAGTACCCAGCGAGTAACCATCAACGAAAGAACCCCTGCGGATCCAGGATTTCTTTTTAACCAATTCTCACCCAATGGTGATGGAACGAACGATGTTTTAAGGTTAAATCTTGAAGACCCTATAACCAATATCGGTATGGGTATAGAATATTCCATATCCATTGTGGACAGGTATGGAAATACCATTTTTGAGGGGTCGGATACGGTACCTAACGGAACCCAATCCGTTGCAGATGTATGGGACGGTACTTTTAAGGGTAAAGAAGTGCCCAAAGGTACATACTTCTATGTGCTTCAATATACTTTGGTTAATGATTTTGGCCCTATGGAAAGCCAGACGGACAAAGGCTGGATCCAATTAATTAGATAGACAATAATGGAATACCTAACGAACAGAGCAAAATTCAATATATTCCTGGGAATAATCGTTTGTACATTTTTTGGTACAACCCATGTTTTTGGTCAAAAGGAGCCTCAATATACCCAGTACATGTACAATATTGGAAGTTTCAACCCTGCCTATGTAGGAACCGTTGAAACGCCTGAAATAGCGGCATTGTACAGGGCGCAATGGATAGATATTCCGGGTGCACCCAGAACAATAAGAATTGGAACCAATATACCTTTTAAGAATGAGACCATGGGATTGGGCTTCAACGTGGTCAATGATCAATTGGGGCCAGTTACCCAAACCTATGCAGATATATCCTATTCCTATCAGGTGAATATTTCGGAGGAGACCAAATTATCCTTTGGTATGGATGCCGGTGGGTCTTTTTTGAACGTGGATTTTTCTAAAGGAACTTTTGAAAACCCGGGCGAGCCTTTAAGTCAAGAGCAGGTAACTAGATTTTATCCAACCATAGGAGCGGGGTTGTTCATGTATTCTGATCAATGGTATTTGGGAGCATCGGCGCCCAATTTTTTAACGGAAGGAATCTATAACGATGATGTTGCCTCCATTGTAGAGGATAAGCTGCAATTCAATTTTATTGGTGGGTATGTTTTTGATCTATCGGATAATTTAAAGTTCAAGCCAGCTTTTCTTATTAACACCTTGAAAGGTGCACCAGTGAATATTAATATTTCCACAAACTTTTTAATAAACGATGTATTCACCTTGGGTGCCTCTTACCGTGTGGAAAATGCATTCAGTGGCTTGGCAGGGTTCCAGATTTCCAATGGTACCTTTATTGGATATTCGTACGATTACAATACTAATCCGTTGGGTGAATTTAATAGCGGGTCCCACGAGGTCATACTTAAGTTTTATCTTGGAAAAGGTTCTGGAGGTTCTAGTGAAAAGAATAATAAAGGTTCTAAAGGTAAACCGAAACAAATTGATTCTCCAAGATTTTTCTAAATTGAAGAATATGAAGGTTAAAGAGTATATTTTCTTATTGTTGATTTTTTTGCCAGGCCTTATGGTTTCACAGGGTAAAAATTCCAAAGGGGATAACTATTTCTATGGATATCAATATGGAAAGGCCATAGCAGAGTATCAAAAAGAAAGACAAAAAGGCCCCTTGAGCAATTCGCAATTATTGAATTTGGCGGATTCTTACTTCAAAGTGGGGAATTATAAAAACGCTTCGGAATTATATCAAGAAGTCAATAAGAACGATACGATCATGACTGTGCATCAATTCAACCAATTGTTGCAGAGCTTGTCCAAAACATCCAGTAAGGATAGGGTGCAAACTTTTCTAAGGTCTAAATCCCCTTTGCTTTCCAATGAATTGATGGATAATGCCGAATTCAATTTTGAAATATTGGGAAAAGGAGCCTTGGACGCCAATAAAGTAACGCTTGTCAATCTTTCTTTAAATACAGCTCAAACCGATTTCTCCCCCGCCTTTTACAAGAATAAACTTTTGTTCAGTAGTAGTAGACCTTTAAAGTCGAAAGGGTTATATGAGCCCTCCGGAGAGTCTTATTTGGATATTTACGAGGTTTCCATAAGCGACAATGGGAAAACAGGAACGGTCAATCTGTTCGACATGATACCCGATTCCAAATTTCATAAATCGACGCCCTACTATTCTGAAGAAAACAATAGGATATTCTATATTTTGTCCAATTCTGAAGAAGGAGAGATGACCTACGATGAGAACGGAAAGAATTCCCTCGCTTTGGGAATGTTATATAATTCCGGTCAATTTAGATTTCTATTGAAGAATTTGAGTACCTCTTTCTATTATCCATTTTATGATGATAGTACGGACAGACTTTACTTTGCGGCAAATTTTGACGACAGTTATGGTGGTACGGATCTTTATTATGTAGCGACCAATAATGGGCAGGTGATGTCTGCGCCCGTTAATTTGGGTCCTCGAATTAATTCACCTGGAAATGAGATTGCTCCTTATATTTTTGATGGCAGTCTATATTTTTCCTCAGATGTTTTTTATGGGCTAGGAGGTATGGACGTTTATAAGTCCAGGATACAGGGCCGTGATATTTATGGAGTTCCCGTAAACCTTGGAGAGGGCATCAATTCTAAGGAGGATGATTTTGGTTTTATTATAAGGAAAGGTAATGACGGCTACACGGGTTATTTGGCCTCCAATAGACCAGGCGGAAAAGGCGGTGACGATATTTATTCGTTTAGGATGGAAAGTATCCCAGGTCTTAAGACTTTTGCCCTACGGGGAAATGTGGTGGATGCCTCCACAAATCTTAGTATTCCTAAGGCACAAATTCGTATTCTGGATAAACAGGGAAATCTGTTGAAGGAACTTTATAGCGATGAAAATGGTGACTTTAGTTTTGAAATTCCCTGGCAGGAAGAAATTGTTCTCCAGTCGGGCAAAGGAGAGTTTTCAGCCTTTTCAAGAACCTATTCTGGAAGTGAATTGGACGAAATCCAAAAAAATCCGTACACCATTGACTTATTACAGTTGGAGGATTTGGTTGAGGAAACTGAAGGCAAGAGGGTTGTTAAACTTAGAAAGTTTTACTTTCCCAAGGGGAAAAGTAATTTGACATCAGAAATTACCATGGAATTGGATAAAGTTGTGGAAGCGGTACAAAACTTTCCGGATGTAAGGTTGCGTATAGAGACCCATACAGATAGTAGGGGCAGTAGTGCAAGCAATCAAAAATTATCACAACAACGATCCGATGTCATTCGCGATTATTTGGTAAGCAAAGGTGTGCCAGCAGAAACTATACTAGAGTCCGTAGGGTATGGAGAAGAAAACATTAAAAATAATTGTACCAATGGTGTATATTGTTTGGATTTTCTTCACAAACAAAATGAGCGGACTTTAATAGAAGTGGTGAATAATTGATTGAAATCCTAATTGGCCAATACACAGTCTTCACATCCCTTGATTTTCCCATAATACGTACCCCGATACTTGTGCATCGTTTTAAAGGGAATTCCCAAAAGGGATTTTTTAATATAGGTCACATCGGTGTATAGTACACCCATCTTTTGCGTGTACCTTCTTTCCGTTCTAGTTCTTCTTTTAATGGAGATTAGCTTCATGGTTTCTTTTGCATTATTCAGGTGCAAAGGTCTAAAAATCAACGACCAATCCCAAATGTGTCCGTTAGGCCCCGCTTATAAAGGTTTTAAGTAGGGTCAAAATATGATAATCCAGAAATAGTACACGGAAAATAGTGAAAGGAAAAGTATGCCTAGGTAGGTTAGTATTTGCAAGGATTTATTGGGCCTAAATTCAGGACTTACATCACTGCTCATGACATTTTTTAAATTCATGTAACCAATTAGTGGAGCGACCACAAAAGACACAAATGTCGCCAATGCTACCAAATTACCCATATTGGCGGCAAAAGCTGCAATGACTACATAATTTATTATCGCAAGTAAGATCACTGTAATTGCAAAACTCAGTTTGGTTTGTAGGGTACCCTTTTTTGGAAATAACAAATCCAATATATCCAAACTAACCCTACTTACCGCATCATGGGCTGTCATACATGTACTGAACATGGTGGCAAAGGCAGATATTGCTATGAAAATATAGGCCCATGGGCCTATATGCGTTGTAAATAACTGAACCACTTGATCCGCAAAACTAACGGCATTGTCACTTAGTATTGTATTGGTACCATATAAGGTAAACCAGCCTATCAACATAAAAAATATGGCGAGCAATCCTGTTAAGAAGTATCCAATATTAAAATCTTGTAACGATTCCTTTAACGTGGGTTTTTCCTGGGTCTTCCATTTTTCAATACTCCAAAGGCTGATCCAACTTGAAGCTTCTACCGTGGTGGGCATCCAACCCATTAGACCAATTAGGAATAATATACCAACTTCGTTAAAAATGGGTGTAGGCTCAAAATTTTCCACTGGAATTGTCTGTCCATTGAACAAAACTAACCCTGTAGTTACTATTAGGGCTATGAATAAAATACTAACAACAAATTTTAGACTAATTTCTAAAAATTTGTATTTGCCAACAATGAGCAATACGCTAATAAATACAAATAACCCCAAAGCAACCATGCTTAAGGATACCCCAGTGATTTTAAATAGATTTATAAACAGGCCGGCCGTGACAGTATAAAGTGCCGCTAAAATGGTAAAGGTCGAAAAAAGTGTTATAAAGGCATAAAACCATAAATAACCTTTTCCCCTGTTAAGATATCCTTCTATAAGGGTTTTGTTGGTCACGCTGGTATAGCGAACTCCAAATTCAAAAAATGGATATTTAAAAATATTGGCCAGAATTATTGGAATAATCATTATCCAACCGTATTGGGCACCCGCCTTAGTCGACAAAACTAAATGGGAAGTACCAATGGCCATACTGGCAAAAAGTAATCCGGGCCCCAAGTTTTTAATCAGAATTCTAAGTTTGTCCATAATTAAATCGACCAACAAGTCTCATCAGACCTAAATGTAATCATTCAATTTTAATTTCGTCACCAGAAAATTTGGGACGTGTTTTCAATGCCAAATCTATAAATACTTTCACCCGGGCAAAGTATTCCCGAAGTTGTACTTTTAAACCGGACTCCAGATCAATATCCTGTGCATTAAACCCAATGGCCCTTAATCCGAATTTATGGGCTAGATAGATAGCACGCTCGTTATGGAATTTTTGTGAAACTACGGTAACTTGCTCCAGTCCAAAAATCTCTTTGGCCCTTACCATGGAATCCAAAGTCCTGAACCCTGCATAGTCCAAGAATATTTTTTCGGCAGGTATACCTTCCTTTACAAGGTCGTTTTTAATCGTAGTAGGTTCATTGTAGTAAATACTGCCGTTATCACCGCTCACTAAAATGAATTCGATTTTTTTTGCCTCATACAGGGAAACTATGGCAGCTATTCTATTGTCATAATATGGATTTGGACCTCCACCCTTGATTTTTTTTGCCGTTCCCAATATCATGCCTACCTTATTTTTTGGAACATGGGATAGGGAATCAAAAGTTTTGCCAACAGCAAAGGAATTGATGATGGTGTTACTTGCAACTAGTGCTATTAAAGTGATACATGTTATAGCAATCAATAATCTAATAGCATTTTTGCGCACCATCCGTAATTTTTTAAAGAACATCAACGTTCTTCTGAATCACTCAAAAATAGGCATTCTTTCATTGTGGTATCCTTGTCGGAGATAATCTTTCGATTTCGCTCCCTGCTAATTTTTCTTCGCGATGGTTTTGCTGATAGTTGAACTGCTTTTAACGGGTAATCAGATGCTTGGGTAAGTCCTCGACCCTTTCGCAACAAAGTTGGTCCATCACCTGTTGAAATTGGGTTTTGAGCATTCCAATGGTATGGTCCCCTCCTTTGGCCCCGAGGGCACCCACACCGTACATAAAAGAACGTCCCATAAAGGTAAATTGCGCGCCGCTTGCCATAACCCGAGCAATGTCCGGTCCGGAACGTAGCCCGCTATCCAGCATAATTTCGATTTGGTCACCGTATTTTCCAGCAAGGTCCTGTAAAGTGCCGATAGTGGATTGGGCGGCATCCAATTGTCTGCCTCCATGGTTGGAAAGTATGATGCCATCGAACCCCATTTTTATGGCATCCTTGGTATCCTGCTCGGAGGCCACGCCCTTTAATACCAGTTTGCCTTTCCATTTGTCCCGGATCGGTTTTATTCTCTCTGCATTAAGTTTCCCCGAAAATGTCCTGTCCATAAAGGCTCCCAATTGCTTTAAGTTAAGTCCTTCTGGGGTATACCGTTTTAAGTTTTCAAAAGTGGGTTGGCCATATTTCAAGGTGTTGTATGCCCACGTGGGTTTTCCTAGAATTTGAAGGATGTTGGTGATTGACATTTTTGGCGGCAGGGCCAATCCGTTTTTAAAATCCCGCGGTCTGAACCCGAACGTAGGAACATCACAAAGTAAGACTAAAACGGGACATCCCGCCGCTTGTGCCCTGTTAATGACATCGTCCCTAATACCATCATCAACTGGATTGTACAATTGAAACCAGGCATTCCCTTCGGTCAGTTCACTCGCCCTTTCAATGTTCATGGTGGTTACCGTGCTTAAAATGAAGGGGATATTATGTTTAAATGCGGCTTTGGCAAGTATGGCGGGGGAGTTGGGCCACATTAACCCCTGTAATCCAACAGGGGCGATACCAAAAGGCGCATCAAACTCCATACCCAGCACTTTTGTTTTGGTGGAACTTGTACCATAGTTTTGAAGGTACCTGGGTTCTAGCTGAACCTTTCTGATATCGCTTGTATTCCGAGCCAAACTTACATCCTCGTTACAGCCCCCGTCCAAATACTCAAAGGCAAATCTTGGAATTCTTGATTTCGCTTTATTTCTTAGATCGTCAACAGAAGGGTAATTGGAGTCAAAATTTGCTGCCATGCTTTATTATTTGGAGATAAAAGATACATGTTTTTTTAGTGAATAATTTTTTTAAGGAATTTGGAATTTAATTCAACCCCGAAAGGGCCATGGCCGCACCTAGTGAAGACCCCGAGCATCATTCCATTGTTCTTCACTTGCAGCTCTACCAACGCTATAATTAAATGAAGAGAAACTTCTTGAAATGTTTTATAAAGGATTTTGATTTTCGGGGACATTTATGTTCTGCATTCAAATAATATTTGTTAGAAAGACTTTTCTGTCGAATTTTGCCGTATTATGATATCCTTTTGTATTAATAAAGTCTTAACCTGTTAAAGTTATATAGCCCAAAAAAAGCCCAATCCTTTAAGGAATGGGCTTTTTTAATAGTAATGAGTCAGTTTCTATTTGAATAATTTAGGAGCAAAATCGGTTAGATATATTCGCCAGTTACGCCAAATATGTCCACCGTCCGTTTCAACATATTCATAAGGCATTCCTATTTCGTCCAACTGCTTTTTTAGGTCTTGATTGGCTTTGTACAGGAAGTCTGTTTTTCCAATGGCGATATAGTATAATTCCAGGCCATTTTTGTACTGTTGTTCAAGCGTTTCGTTTATGTTATTGTATACTTCTCCTGTGGCATCCTCCCTAGGCATGATGGCTGCGGAAAATAGTCCTACATAATCAAATGTGTTGGGATAGTATCTCGAAATATGAAAGGAGTGAAATCCGCCCATGGACAACCCGGCAATGGCTCTATTTTCTTTATTCGCCTTCACGCGATAGTTGTTTTCAACAAACTTGATAATGTCCATAAAATTTGCCTCGTACGTACCGTCCATAGTTTTTGGGGCCATGAAAACAGGTTTGTAAAATCCATCACTGCCCATTCCGGGTGCGGCATCCTGGGTAACATTGCCATTGGGCATTGCTATGATCATTGGCTGTGCCTTTCCTTCTGCAATAAGATTGTCAATAATTTGTGAGGTACGTCCCAAGTCCATCCAAGCCTCTTCATCGCCTCCGGCTCCATGAAGAAGGTAGAGTACAGGATATTCTTCTTTGGAATCCTCATATCCAGGTGGGGTGTAGATTGTTATTCTGCGATCCATGCCAAGTCCGGGTGAATCATACCACCTCTTGGCAACGGTACCATGGGGTACATCATTTACTTTATAGTTGTCTGCTTTTCCTCCCCCGATAATAAAAATATTGGTTAATGAAGACACATCCCTAATGACAAAGGGGTTGTTTGGATCCCTTACCGTCATTCCATCTACAATAAAACTATAGTTGTATAATTCAGAGGCCAAAGGTTCGGTGGTGTAAGTCCAAAGACCCTCACCATTTTTGGATAACAACTTTTTTCCCGGGGCGTCCATTTCACCCATGGGAGTCTTCATTTTCGTAGTAGGTAGAAAATCACCAGTTATGAATACGGAATCGGCCGCTGGCGCTAATAATCGAAATGTTACGCTTTTATCTTTATTTATCTCCGGAGATACAATTTCCTGTCCACCAAATAAGGCTTCTTGTCCGTTTGATTTTAGTCCTGCCAAAAGCACTACAAGGGCAATCATTATTCTTGTTTTTGTCATTTTAAAAAGTTTAAATCGAAATTATTTTAAGTGTTGGATTTTAATATATATTCACTTTTAGAATGAGATATTTATAATATGAAAACAAACAAATGTATATAAAAAAAGCGCTGCCCAAAGTTAATTGCTTAATTATTGTCTCATTTTGTTACAATAATACTTTGTTTTCTTCTTGTTTTGTTCGTTATTTGATACTTTGGGATTATTAGAGCGTGAAAATTGAAGACTATGGAGAAAAAGCAGGACTTTATTCAAAATTTGTCATATGATTCTGTAATATTTGGCTTTAATGGGACTCAGTTGAAAATCCTTATTTTGGAATACCACAATACAGGATTGTTCGCCCTTCCTGGAGGATTTGTACGCATGGATGAAGACTTGGAGGATGCGGTAAAAAATGGGATTAGGCAACGAACCGGTATACAGGATATTTATTTGGAGCAATTCTACACCTTTGGTAGTTTAGAGCGGTCCGATCCGGCAGCGATGGATAAAATTTTAACCCAAAATGATTTGGATAGGGAAAAATACAGTTGGATGATGGGACGATTTGTTTCCATTGGTTACTATGCCCCGATCAACTATGAAGAGGTTGAACCTAAGCCAGATGAACTTTCAGATAGTATCAATTGGTATCCCATTGACGAACTTCCATCCTTGATGATGGATCATGGGGAAATGGTAAAAAAGGCATTGGAAGTCCTTCGGCAAAATTTGGAGCGAAAACTGGTGGGGATGAATCTCTTGCCCGTTAAATTTACTATGAAGCAGTTACAGCAAGTCTATGAAGCGGTATTGGGAGAAAAACTGCGCCGAACAACCTTTCAAAGAAAAATGCTTTCCCAGGATATTTTGGTAAGACATGAGAAATTATTTCAAGGAAAGGCACATAAAGCTCCATATCTATATAGCTTTAAATAGAAATTGAATCAATAATTAACAAAAACAATAATGAACATGAAGAAAGTAATTTTTAATGCGTTTATACTGGTTGCATTTGGCCTTGTTTTTTCTTGTAAGGAAAAAGCGGAGAAAACAAATGAAACGGCAGATACACCGGAAACTCCAGTGGAAGAAGTTCAGGACTTTGGTGGTCTTGCATTATACACCGTACGAGATGATATGGGAACGGATGCCAAGTCAACCTTAAAGGCCGTTGCGGATGCGGGTTATGAAAACATAGAGGCCGCAGGTTATGCTGATGGTAAATTCTACAACATGACCCCTGCTGATTTTAAGGCTTACTTATCTGAAGTTGGACTTACCCCTATAAGCACACATCAATCTAGCGTTACACTGGATAATGCAGATGAGATGATGGCAGATGTTGCGGCTGCGGGATTTGAATATTTCGTGGTACCGGTACCTCCTATGGGGATGTTTAAATTCAACATGGAAGATAGAACAATGGGTATGGAGGGTACACCTCAAGAATTGGCCGATATTTTGGATACCCTAGGTGAAAAAGCAAGTAAAGCGGGTCTTAAATTATTGTACCATAATCACGATTTTGAATTTAAAAAAGGAACTGATGATGTGGTCATGATCGATTATTTGCTGGAAAACTGTAATCCTGATAATGTTAACTTCCAAATGGACCTGTATTGGGTTACCAAAGCGGGTGCCGATCCGGTGGCTTATTTTGAAAAGTATCCGGGTCGTTTTAAACTTTGGCATGTAAAGGATATGGATGATCAGGGAAGATTTGCTCCTGTTGGTACAGGAAACATTGATTTTGGTAGAATTTTAGAGAAGAAAGAACTTTCAGGTATGGAATATTATATGGTGGAGCAGGATATGACGTTCGATGGCTTAAAACCTTTGGAGGCTATAAAGATTAGCCATGAAGGGTTGAAGGAAATCGGATTTGAATAATCCTTAAGGATGAAACGGAAAACTTTTATTAAAACTACGGCTGCATTCGCAGCTGCTACGACCATAAATCCTTTGGCCTCCTGTAAATTGGATAAAAAGAAAATGTCGGAAGATTTGCCTCTGGAACCTGTTCGAAAAAACTGGGCCGGGAATTATACGTATAAGGCAAAGAACCTATATGAACCAAAAACGGCCGAGGAAGTCCAAGAGTTGATCAAGGAACTGAAAGCTCAAAAAGCTCTGGGGTCTAAACACTGTTTTAACAACATTGCAGATAGCCCAATAAACCAAATCTCCACCAAACACTTAAATGGTGTCATTGATTTGGATGAGGAAAATATGACCGTTACGGTGGGTGCAGGTGCTAAATACGGTGATTTTGCCCCCGAATTACATGAACGGGGATATGCTTTGCACAACTTGGCCTCTCTGCCACATATTTCGGTTGCTGGAGCATGTGCAACGGCAACCCATGGTTCTGGTGTTAACAATGGAAATTTGGCAACCGGTGTAGCTGCCATTGAATTGGTAAACGGCAATGGAGAAATTATAGTGCTAAAAAGGGGAGACGAAGCCTTTAATGGTGCTGTGGTAAATCTCGGAGCTTTGGGTATTATCACCAAAATGACCTTGGATATTCAAAGGACATTTGATGTTCGGCAGGATGTCTTTCAGGAACTTCCTTTGGAATCCCTGAAGGAAAATTTTAATGACATTTTATCGGGTGGTTACAGCGTAAGTCTTTTTACGGACTGGCAGAATCAAAAAATCAGTCAGGTGTGGGTCAAGCGAAGAACCGATGAAAAAGTAAAGGATTTAGGCGACGAGTATTTTGGTGCCAAGGCGGCGACAAGAAACCTACATCCTATTACCGAACTATCCGCTGTAAATTGTACGGACCAAATGGGTGTTCCTGGTCCTTGGTATGATAGACTTCCACACTTTAAAATGGGTTTCACGCCCAGTAGTGGAGAGGAATTACAATCGGAATTTTTTGTACCTAAAGATCAAGCACTTGATGCCATATTGGCCCTGGAAAAAAAGAGGGATCTAATTTCTCCTCAATTAATGATTACCGAAATACGTACAATTGCAGCCGATGATTATTGGATGAGCCCGTGCTATCAGCAGGATTGTGTTGCGATCCATTTCACATGGAAACAAAACCCTGAGGAAGTTGGAGCTTTAGTAACTATGATTGAAGAAGAGCTGGAACCTTTTCAGTTCAGGCCTCATTGGGGTAAAATCTTTAACGTTGATCCTAAGGTGTTGTCCTCAAGATATAGCAAGTTTTCGGATTTTCTAGCTTTGGCTAAAAAGCACGATCCCGATGGAAAATTCAAAAATGATTATTTGAACAAGAATTTATATCAAGCATAAAAAATATTGAAACAATGAAAAAACTAACTTTTAAAATTTGCTTGCTTCTATTATCGGTTTCCATTTCCATGGTGGCCCAAGAAGTGAAGACCGGAATGGATGTGGCGGTTACGAAAACCAATAATGGAAAGGTCCGTGGCTATATTCAAAACGATATTTTCACGTATAAGGGAATTCCTTACGGTAAGGCCGAAAGATTTGAGACCGCTGTAAAACCGGAACCATGGGAGGGTGTTCGTAGTTCTACAATGTACGGACCAGTAGCTCCTTTGCTAACGCCAACAACTACGGTCAATGATGAGGTGGAATTTGTTTTTGACCATGATTGGGGATATACCAATGAGGACTGTTTAAGTTTGAACGTATGGACACCAAGTATATCGGACAACAAAAAAAGACCCGTGATGTTTTGGATTCATGGGGGAGGTTTCACTTCGGGATCAAGTCATGAGTTACCGTCTTATGATGGTGAAAATTTGAGTAAAAAAGGCGATGTGGTCGTTGTGTCCATTAATCATCGGCTAAACGTTTTAGGGTTCTTGGACCTATCTGCCTATGGTGATAAATACAGTCATTCTGCCAACAACGGCATGTTGGATATCGTTTTGGCCTTGGAATGGGTCAGGGACAACATTGCCAATTTTGGGGGGGACCCAAATAACGTGACCATTTTTGGCCAATCGGGTGGCGGGGCCAAGGTAAATACCTTAATGGCCATGCCCAAGGCCGAGGGTTTGTTCCATAAAGCCATCAATCAGAGCGGATCGTTTAGAAGTGCCATTTTGGAAAAAGAGGATACTCAGGCTATAGCGTCCGAAACATTATCCATTTTAGGGTTGGATGAAGCTTCTGTGGATAGCATTCAGAATATTCCTTTTGAAGTATTGTCCGAAGCAAGTAGCAAGGCCTTAAGAATTACAGCTGAAAAAATGCAGACTGCAGGCAAACCTGCTATAGGATTTGGTCTTAGTTGGGGCCCTAGCCTGGACGGAACGGATTTGCCCTATCAGGTAAATTCCAACGAGGTCTTAAAAATGTCCAAAGATATACCGTTATTGATTGGAACGGTAAAGAATGAATTTGCACCTTTCACCACGATGCAATTGGTAAATGCTTCTGAAGAAGATATTTTGAAACAGATTAAGGAACGGTATAAGGAAAATGCCGATGCCTATATAAAGGCCGTGAAAAAAGCATACCCCAATGATACAGATCCCAAAGATCTTTTGGACGTAGATACCATGTTCAGACCGGGAGCGGTGGTGCAGGCGAATGAAAAATCTGCTTTAAAGGACGGAGCGGATGTCTACATGTATCTGTTTACTTGGCAGTCCCCAGTTTTCAATGGAAAATATAAGGCGTTGCATTGTATGGAATTACCCTTTGTATTTGATACGGTGGATTTGGCAAACCAAATGACCGGAGGAGGCGAGGAGGCCCACCAATTGGCTGATAAAATGAGTAGTGCTTGGATCAATTTTGCCAAGACGGGCAATCCCAATGCAGCTAGTTTGCCGGAATGGCCTACTTACAATGAAAAGAATACGGCTACGATGCATTTTAACGTAACCTGTGAGGTAAAACCTCAAATGGACAAGGAATTGTTTGAAATTGTAGGAGCCAATTAAGAGAAAGGCAAAATAAGTTAAACAAAAGCCCGGACATTGGTCCGGGCTTTTGTTTTATATAAAAAGAAGCAGATTTATACTATTAGAAGAACTACCGTCAATAAAAAACCCGCGACGGCAAAATAGATGCCTTTTTTGTAAATGGGCGCTTTAGGGTTGATCATAAAAAATGCCGATACGGAAAAGAAAAGTAAACCTATTCCAAAAAGAACGGCAAGCCAAAACAAGGGATTGCCCTGATGCATTTTGTGTAGCTTGTTCATCTTTTCTATAACTAAGGGTTGGTGTTTTTCCGTGTAGGATACTTCACCCGTAGCCTTATTGTAGGAACCTGAACCAAAATAGATCATATCGCCCTCTGTTTTGTCCACCTTAAAAAAGCGCATACGAAGTTCCTGCCCCAGTTTTTCTTCATTCAACCCGGCTGGGAGTGTTTTGGTGATGGTCACCTCCTTTTTTAGGAAATCTGTGTTACGAAATGTCAGTACGATACCGCTAATGGCATAAACGGCCATGATTCCTGCTAGGAAAAAGCCTAGATATCGATGAAATTCCCTAAAGGTGTTCTCTGATTTTCTGCTCATGATGATATAGATTGTTTAGTATTGTTCAATTTTAGAGGCCTAAAATAACAAAAGGTTTAATGGGGAAGATGAATTTATGACCGAATTTATAGTGTTCTTGTTTAATGAATTCTTGGTTGTAGGTAATAGAAGGGTCAATATAGCTCAATTGATTCGAATAAGTTCTTTATTCCTAGTCAGGCCAATATTCAACTGACCCAAAAAATAGTAAAGGCAGGGAAGTTGTTGAACATCCACCTTACCTTCTAAAAGGGATGCATTATTGTCTTCAAAATTAAGTTCAGTCGACCCTATTGAAGAGCTGTATAATACTCATATGAAAGAAAAATCAATGATTCTCAAGTGATTGACATTGCCAAAGACTTTTATGAAAGTGGTAAACCATTGTGTTAAACTCTTTCAGCCTTTAATAATATAAATAAAGCCGTTACCAAAAAAGGCTTCAATAATTATCTTGGAACATTTAAGTTCGGGAGACCGGGAATGCCCATTCGCCATCCATTAACTATAAAACATTAACTAATAAAGGGTCAGATTCTAGAAAGGTCCAACCCGTATACTTTAAATTACACACTTATTTGAGATAGTGTCTTTTATTGCCCTTAAATTATACCTCTTTCATTATTGGTATAGTAATGGCTCTGAGTTCTTCCTTGAAAAATAGTAAATCCTTTTGTAGGTTGAGGTTTTCAGACGATATTTCCGTTTGAAACAAATCCTGATAATAAGCAATTCCATTAAATAAATTACTTTTAAAAGCCTCCCATTTCTTGATTTGTTTGGTCGTAACTTCTTCTGAATTAGTTTCTATTTCATTTTTTAAATAATCCACATATATTTTCAATTCTTTGACAAACATGTTTGGGCGATGCGGGGAGTGGAGCACAGACCCGTTTCCATAAATATGTTGTATCATTTTGGAAAGTGATACTTCCTTGTCGAAATACGCCATATTAGGTCCTGGACAAATAACCACACCTTGTTTCTGTCCTTTTATTTCAATATCGTTTTCCAAAAAAGACGCATTGGCCAAACCTACACAAAGGCAGGCCTTTTCAGTTATTTTAACTTTGGCATTTTCATAGGTATTTTGGGGGATTTCAAATCGGTTGGCTTCTAATTCTTGAAGTTTCATATCTTGATACTTTTTTGAAGCCGTACAAACACCCTTTGGATCCAATTCTTTGCTCAACGCCAAATATTTTTTTGGACAGGAACTCCCAGCTTTATTGTTATCAATACGTTTTTGTCTATGGTACTCATTTGTACTCCCTTTAATAGTGTTAAAAGGAATTCCCAAGGGTGAAATATTACTTAAATACAAATCTTTTTCTTTGGCATCAGCTAATAACGTTCTGGTTTTATAATCTACTGATGTGGCTTCCGGAACCAATAAAAATGGGCTTCCCCAACCAACAGAATCAACTTGGTAATTTTCAAGTAAAAATTCGTGTTCTTCAGCCGTGCCTACACCTCCCTGCACGGTGATCTTCAAATCTAAAGGCTGTACAGGAACTTCCATTCCCTTCTGAAGCAGGCCTTTTGTAAGAACCTTGTGCGTGTCTTCAATTAATTCTGCTTTTTTATTTTTGAACTCTTCTAAAATGGGACCCAACAAAAAGCCTTCTGTTGCAAAAGAATGTCCGCCACAATTTAAACCGGATTCAATCCTATATTCTGAAACCCAAAGACCCTTTTTTGCCAAAAATTTACCTTGAATGGTTGCTGAACGATAATCACTGACCTTAAGAATAATCTTCTTTTTTAATCGGTTATTTCTATCAGGAAAGAAATCTTTGAAATTTTCAAAGTAACTGTATAATCTTGGGTTCATTCCTGCAGAGAGCACAACTGAAGAGTTTAGTCTACTATGGGCAAAACCCCTGAGCGAGGCATGGGCGTCGTTAAATTCAATAGGCAATTGCTTATTGTTAATAAAGTTGTCCTTATCAACTTTGGTCATGATATTCACATCAATGTCACCCGCTTTTAAATGTACTTCTAAAAAGTTTTCTATGTCATCCTTAAGTGCAGAACCTTCATTCATTAGATTGGAAAGTCCTTCCTTTATACTGGATTTATTGGGCAGAGTAGCTATAAAATCTTCCAATGCCAATTTACTTTCAGCTAGTTCTTTTTTAAATTTTGAGAATTTTTCCTTAACAATGGTATCCACTAAATTTAAATAGGTGGTAATACGCTTGGCACGATAATCCTGTGCTTTTTTTGAAATTTCTTCATATGGAAAATTGAATTTTTTGCTATAGAACGAATTCATTTTCTCTATGAGCTCATCGTCAATGATAGATATTACGGAGGAAATTCCATAGTGGGCCACACGTATTGGACTGTCTATGGTATACGCTAATCCCATTACTGGAATATGAAAGGTGTGTATTGATTTAGTCAAAACCGCTTTTTAGATTAAATAAGACACAAATGTGACCTTTATTCTTTAACTAAAAACTGACATATGTCATAATTGATATTTTTTTGACTGTATCAATACTGTGGAAATAGACTTAAGAAAACTTAACACGGGAAAGGATATGATTCATAACAAAGTCGGGAGTGAAGAAAGTTACATCACAAAATCAACAAAGCTTAATATTGAATGGTAAGGCCCATTTGGGAAAAGGAGTTAAAAAAATGGAGCAGTTTAATTTGCTAATGCTACCACAACCAAACCTAAAAATGGATTGCTCACTTTTAAAGAAATTACAGAAGGAATAGAAGTAGGTAGAGAATATTTTATGAATAACATTAAGAATGTGATTTGATCAAGTCTTCAAAACAAAAAAGTCGCGACGACGGTCACGACTTTTCTAATTGTAAGTACTCGAGGCGGGACTTGAACCCGCACGGGCAAATGCCCACAGGATTTTAAGTCCGGCGTGTCTACCAATTCCACCACTCGAGCGTTTGGATATTGGAATAAAAAAACGCTGACAAGCAGCGTTTCTTTGAGCGAAAAACGGGATTCGAACCCGCGACCTCCACCTTGGCAAGGTGGCGCTCTACCAACTGAGCTATTTTCGCATGTATAGGAACATTGCATCTCCTTAAAGAGATGCGGATGCAAATTTAATACAATTCTATAAATGTCAAAGTAAAAAAAGCAAAAGAATAGTTTTTGTTAAGAGGTGGCTTTCTTCTTTTTTGATAACAAGCGTTTTATCTCGTTTAATTTCATTAAGGCCTCCACTGGGGTCAAGGTATCTATGTCCAAATGCAGGATTTCTTCCTTGATTTCCTCTAATAAGGGGTCATCCAAGTTGAAGAAGCTCAATTGCATTTCATCGGGAGTGGAAGCCATTTTTTCTGTTAGCTCTTCACTGGAATGCGATTTTTCTAGTTTCTTAAGAATCTTATTGGCTTTTGAAATAACTTGCTGGGGCATTCCCGCCATTTTGGCCACATGGATACCAAAACTGTGCTCACTGCCTCCGGGAGTCAATTTTCTGAGAAATAGTACGTTGTCCTTGAGTTCCTTAACGGAAACATTGTAATTTTTTATACGTTCAAATGTAGTCGCCATTTCATTGAGTTCATGGTAATGGGTGGCGAACAATGTTTTAGCCCGTGCAGGATGTTCATGCAGGTATTCCGAAATGGCCCAGGCGATGGAAATACCGTCATAGGTACTGGTTCCCCTTCCAATTTCGTCCAATAGCACCAAGCTCCTTTCTGAAAGGTTGTTGAGAATGGAGGCAGTTTCGTTCATTTCTACCATGAAAGTTGATTCCCCCATGGAAATATTGTCACTGGCACCAACCCGGGTGAAAATTTTGTCCACATAGCCAATTTGGGCAGCTTCCGCAGGTACAAAACTACCCATTTGTGCCAAAAGCACGATGAGTGCCGTTTGCCTTAAGATTGCGGATTTGCCACTCATGTTGGGGCCGGTGATCATGATGATTTGTTGATTGCTGCGGTCCAGCAAAACATCATTGGCGATATAGGCCTCACCCAAGGGAAGTTGTTTTTCAATGACTGGATGTCTTCCGTTCTTAATGGAAATGTCTGTAGAATCATTGAGTTCTGGGGCCACATAGTTATTTTCCTTGGCCAGTTGGGTAAACCCGCAGAGACAATCGAGCTGGGCAATGAGCTGGGCGTTATTTTGTACGGGTTGTATGTATTCCTGCATCCAAACAATAAGTTGGGAGAATAATTGCTGTTCCAAGGAGGTGATACGTTCTTCCGCTCCTAAGATTTTGGCTTCATATTCCTTAAGCTCCTCCGTAATATAACGTTCTGCACTGACCAAAGTCTGTTTTCGAATCCAGGTATCTGGAACTTTATCTTTATGGGTATTCCTAACTTCTATATAATATCCAAATACGTTGTTTGATGCTATTTTTAGAGAGGGTATACTGGTCGCCTGAGTTTCACGTTCCAGCATTTGGTCCAAATAGTCCTTTCCTTTGGTCGCAAGGCCCCGTAATTCATCCAATTCATCGGAAAAACCTTCTGCAATTACATTGCCTTTCAAAATATTAACGGGAGCCTCTTCATTCAGCATTTCCTTAATTTTTGAGCGCAGCAAATCACAGGATTGTAACTTGTCCCCAATTAGGGCCAGGGCATCGTTTTTTGAGCTTGAAGCGATTTGCTTAACAGGAACAATGGCCTCCAAAGAGTTTTTTAGTTGTACCACCTCTTTGGGGTTTACCTTTCCGGTTGAGATTTTGGAGATAAGACGCTCCAAGTCGCCCATTTTTTTGATGTTGTCCTGTAGCTTAAACAAGATTGTATCATTCTGGCCCAAATGGGTAACTACTTGATGCCTGCTTTTTATTTTCTGTACATTTTTTAGGGGAAGGGCCAACCAACGTTTTATCATTCGGCCGCCCATAGGGGAAATCGTCTTGTCAATAACATCCAAGAGGGTTACCGCATTTTCATTGTGGGAATGGTACAGCTCCAGGTTTTTGATGGTAAAACGATCCATCCATATATACTCGTCTTCTGCAATACGTTGTAAGGTATTGATGTGCTGAAGCTGTCTGTGCTGTGTTTCGGACAGATAATGCAATATAACGCCAGAAGCAATGATGCCATGCGTTAAATGGTCAACACCAAAACCTTTTAAGGATTTGGTCTTGAAATGGTTTGTTAAGTTTTCTAGGGCATAATCTTCTTGATACACCCAATCCTCCATAAAAAAGGTATGGAACCGGTTTCCAAAAATCTCTGAAAAGTCTTTTCTATGGGACTTGGAAATCAAGATTTCGTTTGGAGAGAAATTTTGTAATAATTTATCCACTTGTTCCTCGCTGCCTTCAGAGGTCAAAAACTCACCCGTGGAGATATCGGCAAAGGCAATCCCAATTTTATTTCTGCCAAAATGAACGGCGCATAGAAAATTGTTGCTTTTGGCCTGAAGAATATCGTCGTTAAGGGCCACACCCGGTGTAACCAATTCCGTTACCCCTCTTTTTACTATGGTTTTGGTCTGTTTTGGGTCTTCTAGCTGGTCGCAAATAGCAACGCGCTGACCGGCCTTCACCAATTTTGGCAAGTAGGTATTGAGGGAATGGTGCGGAAAACCGGCAAGTTCCGTTCTATCCCCGCCATTGTTTCTATGTGTTAAGATAATACCAAGGATTTTGGAGGCCTTTACCGCATCTTCGCCAAAAGTCTCGTAAAAGTCACCTACGCGAAAAAGCAACAAGGCATCAGGATATTTGGTCTTGATGGTATTGTACTGTTTCATCAATGGAGTCACCTTTTTCGTATTTCCTTTCGCCGCCACTTGTTCTATACCTATTTTTGTTGTTTCATCACGAATATATGGCATTACAAATGCTATTTGAATTTTTGTTGATATTTACCCTTGATAGTTGAAAAGTATCCCCATGAGAAAATTAAAGAACGAGGAGCTGGACCGATTGGATGTGGAAGGATTTAAAAAATCCGAAAAGATTCCAGTAAGTATCGTGCTGGACAACATACGGAGTTTGAACAATATCGGGTCGGTTTTTAGAACCTCCGATGCGTTCTTGGTAAAGAAGATTTATCTATGTGGAATCACTGCAAAACCTCCCCATAAGGACATTCATAAAACGGCCCTTGGTGCTACGGAAAGTGTTGACTGGGAATATGTAGAGGACGTTGTTGGTTTGTTGACAAGACTTAAATCCGAAGGATACGTGAATTTGGCAATCGAACAGGCGGATAATGCTCAAATGCTTCACGAATTTATTCCAGGAAAAACGGAGAAGTATGCCTTAATTTTCGGGAACGAAGTAAAAGGGGTTCAACAAAAAGTGGTAGATATATGCGATTCCGTTTTGGAGATTCCCCAGTTTGGAACCAAGCATTCCTTGAATATTTCCGTGAGCGTAGGCGTGGTGATTTGGGATTTTTGGACCAAGCTTAAAAAATAAAAGCCCGGCAAAACCGGGCTTTAAGTATAGTTTGAGTTAGTTAGTTTCTCTTAAGAGGCCTCCAAGAAAGTAAATTCATTTCTATTGTGCAAGAAAATTGCCAAAATTATGTTAACTCCGCTGTAAAAGGGCAAAGTCCGTAATGCCGCCTAATAGGGTCTTGTAATCGCTCTCAATGTTCACGAAATCCAAATTGGATACATCGATGATCAATTGATTTTGTTGGGGATAAGTCTTTAAAAAATCCAAATAGCCACGATTAATATTATCCAGATAAGCGGTGTCTATATTCTGCTCGTAGTCCCTTCCCCGTTTTTTGATCTGTTCCAAAAGACGCTCCGTTGTCTGATACAGATAAACGTAGATTTTGGGCTTTTTTACCTCTTTGTACATGAAATTGAAAATCTTTCGGTATAGGTCAAACTCCTCCTTTTGAAGGGTTACCTTGGCAAAAATCAAGGATTTAAAAATATCATAGTCACTGACCATAAAATTCTTGAACAAGTCAAATTGATTGGTGTCGTCCGTGTATTGCTGATAGCGGTCGGCCAAAAAGGACATTTCCAAAGGAAACGCGTACCTTGTTTGGTCTTTATAGAAATTGGGTAAAAATGGGTTTTCGGCAAACCGCTCCAAAATCAATTTAGCGTTGAAGTCCTCGGATATTTTTGTTGCCAAGCTGGTTTTGCCGGCCCCAATATTTCCTTCAATGGCGAGGAATTGCACATCCGAGAACAAATCGACCCTATCTTTAAATAGCTTGATAGGAAGTTTGGCAATTACACTTTTGTCCCTGGTTTCCTGTAATAAATTACGTGTATCTTTATTGACTATCGGGTGATAGAACTGTGGGGCGATATCGGCCAAAGGCTTCAGTACAAATCTACGCTCTGCCATTTTTGGATGGGGTAGGGTCAAGGTTTCGGTAAGTGCCACCTCATGGTCATAATAAATGATATCCAGGTCAATATTCCTGCTTTGATAACCCGTTTCTTGGCTTCTCTTCCTCCCCAATAGTTCTTCAATGTCCAATAATTTATCGAGAACATCCTGCGGAGTAAATTTCGTCTTGACTTCAAGACACGCATTAAAGAAATCGTCCGACTCAAAACCCCATGCCGGTGTGTTGTAAACATCTGAAACAGCCATAACTTCCCCGATACGTTCACCAATTAGGAAAACCGCTTTCTGTAGGTTGTTTCGCTTTTGGCCAAGATTGCTGCCAATGGATATATAGACGGTATGCGTTTCTATCATAATATGAGGGCAAAATAACTAAAACAATTTCACATTGGTTATCTTTGCAGGCTAATAAAAATTGCCTTTGCATGAAGTTTTTAAGAAACCTTTTGGCCGCTATTCTGGGTACACTGATAGCTTTTGGGATAGTCTTTGTAATGTTTTTTGTTTTCATTTCCCTTTTGGGAAGCGGTGAGGATACTATAAATGTTAAGCAAAATTCTGTTTTGGAGATTCAATTGCAGCGACCCATAGCGGATTATACAGGTACTAGTGAAATTAACCCGTTTTCCGGACTGTTCGAAGAATCCCAAGGACTGGATGAAATTCTTCACGCTATTACAGTGGCAAAGGACGATGATAGGATCAAGGGCATTAGCATCAATAATAATTTTCTGTTGGCAGGTCTGGCCCAGACCCAAACTTTGAGGAAAGTGTTGGCGGACTTTAAGGAATCGGGCAAATTTATTTACGCCTATGGGGATTTTTATTCCCAAAAAGACTATTATTTGGCCAGTGTGGCAGATTCCGTTTTCTTAAACCCGGTTGGAGTCCTCGATTTCAGGGGGCTTTCATCGGAAGTGCTTTATTATAAGGATTTACAAGAAAAAACCGGGGTAAAGATGGAGGTAATCCGTCATGGAAAATATAAGAGTGCCGTAGAGCCCTATCTGGAAAATGAAATGAGCGAGGCCAATAGGACCCAAATTAAGGAGTTGATACAATCCTTATGGAATTCCATGGTCGATGATATATCGCTCGATAGGGATATCACAGCCATAAACCTTAATGTCATAGCCGATACCTTGGGGGGAAGATTGCCCAAATACGCCAAACAAAATCAGTTGATTGACGATATTTTATTCTATGATGAATACGAAAACAAGATTGCCAATGCACTCGCCGAAGGGGAAACCGAGGATATCAATTATATCGCCCTGGACGACTACACTAGGTATTCCACAACAAAGGAACTGAGGTCTGGAAAGGATAAAATAGCGATCATCTTTGCCCAAGGGGAAATTTTCTATGGTGAAGGAGGGCCGGATATCATTGGCCAGGGTATTATCAACGAAGCTTTGATCAAGGCCCGTGAGGATGAGAAGGTAAAAGCCATTGTACTACGGGTGAATTCTCCTGGTGGCAGTGCCCTGACTTCCGATATTATTTGGCGGGAAGTGGAATTGGCAAAGGCGGTTAAACCCGTGGTGGTCTCCATGGGAAATGTGGCGGCATCGGGCGGTTACTATATTGCCGCTGGAGCAGATAAGATTTTTGCCGAACCTACGACAATTACTGGTTCCATAGGAGTTTTTGGAACGATTCCCAATATTCATGGTTTGGCCAAAGATATCGGAATCAATGCAGAACAGGTTGGAACGAATAAGAATTCAGTTGAATATTCCCTTTTTGAGCCGATGGGAGAAGCTTTTAGAAACCAGGTCCAAGAAAGCATCGAGGATACCTACGAAACGTTTTTGAGAAGGGTTTCCAATGGCAGGAACATTTCCATGGCTCAGGCAGATAGTATTGCGCAAGGTAGGGTGTGGAGTGGTGTGGATGCCAAGCGATTGGGGTTGGTGGACGAGTTGGGAACGCTGGAAGATGCCATAGATGAAGCCGCAAGATTGGCCGAGGTCGAAAGTTTTGGGCTACGTAAATATCCAAAATATAAGTCGGGCTTTGAGCGTTTTATGGAAGACATCTCGGGTGCCGGTGCCAAAGTAAAGGAGAATATGGTCAAGCAAGAGATAGGGGAGGAGACGTATCAGGTGCTAAAGGATATCAAGACCTTTATGAACCAAAAAGGAATTCAAGCAAGGATGCCCTTTACCTTGAATATCGATTAACATGGTGCATAAGGATAAGTTACTGGCAAGAAGAATATATCTATATTTAGGAGCACTTTTTATTACCTCGCTGGTTGTATCCAATCTTATATTTCAAAAATTTTTCTTTTGGAAGCCCTTTGGCGATGTTACTATTTTTGGAGCTCCTTTGTTTGAGATTTCCGTGGGAATTTTACCGTATCCGGTAACCTTTTTAATTACCGATTTGATTTCTGAAATTTTTGGTAAAAAGAAGGCGAATCAAATCGTGGTAGCGGGTATTTTTGCCTCATTTTTCTCTTTGTTGATTGTTTATACGGCCAATGCGGTACCGGCCACAAAATGGTCTCCGGTAGGGGATGGCCTGTTCACTTCGGTTTTTGGAAATACCATCATCGCCGTTTTTGCCTCCATGATGGCCTATCTTCTGGCCCAATTTGTGGACATTCAGATTTACCATTTTTGGAAAAACCTTACCAAGGGCAAGTATTTGTGGCTTAGGAACAACTTTTCTACTTTTTCATCACAGCTCATCGATACCTTCACCGTAGTACTACTTTTATGTTCCTTTGGTGAGATACCCTGGGAGCGTTTTACGGGTCTCATTATCAGCGGGTTTATTTTTAAGATAATTATAGCACTTTTGGACACTCCTTTCCTCTATTTATCCGTATATATAATAAGGAAACGATTTAAGCTTGGCGTCAATGAAGAAATTGATCTTGATGCATAATATTTAATCCAGATTCCTGTTTTATTGAAAATAGTATTTACCTATTGCAAATGCCTTATTTCTTGGGGTTTGTGGTTAATAGGGATAAAAGGATTGAAATGTCTTGGTTGATTGAGGTCCAAGCATAATGCCATAAAGTAATATAAAGTTACAGATGAAGAAGAAAATAGTAAAAATAGTTGGTGTCATTATTGTATTGATCATTGGCATATTGATTGCCATACCCTTTTTTCTGGAAGCAAAAATTGGTGATATTATCAGGAACAATGTCAATAGCTCCGTAAACGCCACTTTGAATTTCTCTGATGCCAACCTAAGTTTGATCCGTAGTTTTCCCAATGCAGTGGTGAGTCTAAAGGATGTAAGCCTGGTGAACAAGGCACCTTTTGAGGGGGATACCCTTTTCGCTTCTAGTGAAGTTTCCCTGTCCATGGGCGTCATGCAGTTATTAAAATCCAACGGGGAGCCAATCTCCATTTCAAAGTTAAATGTGGACAATGCCCTATTGCATATCAAATTGGATGAGAACGAAAATGCCAATTATGATATAGCAAAGGAATCGGAATCAGAGAATGTTTCAAGTTCCCAGACTACAGAGGGTTTCACCTTTAATATGGAATCCTATGAAATAAACAATTCGAGAATTTTGTACGATGATTTTGCCACTGGCATTCATTTGGAAATAGACAAAATGAACCATACGGGAACGGGCGACCTATCATTGGCCAACTCAGAATTGGATACCCATACGGAGGCCTTGGTTTCCTTTGAAATGGACAGCACCAACTATTTGAACAAAAACAAGGTCCAATTGGATGCGCTTATCGGTATTGATTTGAACGAAAACAAGTATTCCTTTTTAAAGAACGAAGCTTTGGTAAATCAGTTGCCTTTGGTTTTTGAGGGATTCGTAAAGCTGAACGAGGAAAACCAAGAAGTGGATATCAGTTTTAAGACACCATCATCTGATTTCAAAAATTTTCTGGCGGTCATTCCAGAAACCTATTCCAAAAATATTTCCAATGTCACCACTACAGGGGACTTTATTGTAGAAGGAAATTTTAATGGTATAGTAGATGAAGAGCATATTCCAAAATTCAACATCAAAATAAATTCGGATAATGCATCCTTTAAATATCCAGATTTACCAAAAGCAGTAAAAAATATATTTATCGATGTTCTGGTAAACAATACTACGGGGGTTGCAGAGGATACCTATGTGGATATCAATAAGGCATCCTTCATGATCGACGGGGACAGGTTTAACATGACTTCCAAAATATCTGAGTTAATGGGCAATACCAAGGTCAATGCCCATTTGGATGGAAAAATGAACTTGGCCAACCTTGAAAAAGCATATCCCGTTCCGGCAGGACTTAGTTTGAAAGGTTTATTGAATGCAGATATAAGTACTGCCTTTGATATGGCAACTATTGAAAGAAAACAATACGAAAACACAAAAACAGAGGGCGAGATGACCCTAACGGACTTTGAATATAGGTCTGATGAAATTCCCAATCCCGTAGTCTTAAATGCCACCTCCGTAAGCTTCAACCCCAAATCGGTTACCTTAAGGGAAATGAAGGGGTCAACCGGAAAAACGGATTTTCAAATAACGGGTACTATAAACAATTTCTTGGGGTATTTGTTCAATAACGAGAATGTAGAAGGCAACTTTAATTTGGCTTCGGATACTTTTGCCTTGAACGATTTTATGGTTGATGAGGTCGAGGAAACATCGGATAGCGGCACTTCACAAGCTCAAGAGCCGAGCGAAAAAATCAAGATACCTTCTTTCTTGGATGCTAATTTTAATGCCACGGCCAATACCGTGATCTACGATAATATTACCCTTAGAAACGTTAGTGGAAACCTTAGGATCAAGGATGAAAAGGCCACCTTGAGCAATATGACTTCCTCTTTGTTCGATGGAAAGGTCGCATTCAATGGTGAGGTGTCCACAAAGGAAAAAACTCCCACTTTTGCTATGAAGTTGGCATTGGACCAATTGGAGCTCAAAGAGAGTTTTGATGCTTTGGAACTGTTTCAAGCCTTGGCACCTGTCGCAAGGATACTTAAGGGTAAATTCAGTTCAGATATTGCACTTTCAGGTAATTTGACTGACGATTTTACACCTGACCTTCTTTCATTGACGGGTGATATCCTGGCGGATGTAATAACAAGGGAAATCAGTACGGATAAAGCTCCCGTGTTATCGGCTTTGGATACCAAACTGGATTTTATCGATTTGGAAAAACTGAGTCTAAGGGAATTAAAGACCAAACTCTCATTTAAGGATGGTCTGGTATCCGTTAAGCCCTTCAGTATTAAATATCAGGATATAGAAATAAATGTGGACGGTAATCACACCTTTGACCAGAAAATGAACTACAAGGCAACGTTACAGGTTCCCGCCAAATATTTGGGTAGTGACATCAATAATTTAATTGCCAGAATTGATGATAAAGCTTTGGATAGTCTTACCATTCCCATTACCGCTAATATTGGTGGGGTCTATAATAGTCCTCAGGTAACGACGGATTTGACCTCTGGGGTGAAAACACTGACCAATCAATTAATTGAATTGGAAAAACAAAAATTGATGAACAAGGGCAAGGACAAAGCAAAGGACCTTCTCGGAGGTATTTTGTCTGGTTCCACGAAACAGGACTCCACCGGTACTTCGGATAAAAATGCCGGCGCGAAGGAAGTACTGGGAGGAATACTAGGAGGTTCTAAAAAAGCCGATTCCACAAAAGTCAAGACAGATACGGTAACTACACCCCCTAAAAAAGAGGAGGCCGTAAAGGAGGCTGCCAAGGATGTTTTGAAAGGACTTTTCGGTAAGAAAAAGGCAGAAACGGAAACAAAGAAAGATTCCGTTAATTGATAGTAAGGCCAATGTAGTAACCTTCACTGCCCCTAATATTGAACACAGTGTTGTCCTCAAAAATGAGATACTGACCCTTTATTCCTTTTAGGGTTCCTTGGTAGGTGGGTGTTTTGTCCAGGCTCAAGCTTTTTACTTTCTGTGGAAATTGAAGTACGGGGAACTCCAAATGGGTCTCCGTATTATCCTCAATAAAATAGGGTAGGGCTTCTTGGGGTATATACGCTTTAAGTTTATTACGCCAATCCACTAAATCCTGCTCTTCTATCTCATTGGTCAACATTTTACGCCAATTGGTTTTATCGGATACATGGTCTTTTAGGGCAACCTCCGTAATTCCTGCCAAATACCTATTGGGAACTTCTACAATTTCGATTGCCTCATGCGCACCTTGGTCGATCCATCTTGTTGGGATTTGCGCCTTTCTTGTCACCCCCACCTTAATATTGCTAGAGTTTGCCAAATAGACGATATGTGGCTGCAACTGTACTTTTTTTTCATATTCCAGGTCACGGTCTTCCTTGTCCAAATGGGCCGTACTTAATTCCGGTCGCATAATCCATTCCCCCGCAGAGGGAATGTCAAAAAAACAGGATTTGCAGAATCCTTGGCGATAAATGGGTCGGTCATTTCCGCAGTTTAAACATTGATGTTTTATAAATTCAATCCGTAACTGGTTGTCCAATACTTGGTTCATATTTAGAAAGTCGGTTTCAAAAACCAAATAATACTGGATGGGACTTCCAATTTCAGTTTGCATTTTTTTGAGAACACCTTCGTACTGCATAATGAATTTCTATTAAAATTTCAATTTGATAATGAGAGGGATATACCCTATTTTTAGCCGATAAAGATACCCAAAAATGTCCATTCCACTGTTCAATTCCATTGCCTCTTGGCTGCTAAAAAAGCGCTATCACCAGATAGAACTTTTTTTAAAATATCCTGAGGAGGTACAAGAGGAGGTGTTGTTCAACCTTCTTGAGTTTGCCGAGGATACGGAAATTGGGCGACATTATGATTTTGAATCCATACACAGTTACGAGACTTATAAGGAACGTGTGCCGGTTGTGTCATACGAAGAATTTGAGCCTGTTATAGAAAGGACCCGTAGAGGCGAGCAAAACCTTTTTTGGCCTACTACGGTAAAACTATTTGCAAAGAGCAGCGGAACTACCAACGCCAAAAGTAAGTTCATTCCCGTAAGTTCTGAGGCTCTGGAGGATTGTCATTACAAATCAGGAAAAGACTTGCTTTGCCTGTATCTTAACAATAATGAAAACTCTCAATTGTTTACTGGGAAAAGTCTGCGCTTGGGCGGGAGTAAGGAATTGTACGAGGATAATGGTTCTTTTTTTGGGGATCTCTCTGCCATTCTAATCGATAATATGCCTTTGTGGGCAGAGTTTAGTAGTACACCAAGCAATAAAGTTTCCTTAATGAGTGAATGGGAGGCAAAGCTTGGAGCCATTATCAAGGAAAGTGTTCAGGAAAATGTGACCAGTTTGGCCGGTGTACCTTCCTGGATGTTGGTTTTATTAAACAATGTATTGCAGGAAACCGGTAAGGAACATTTATTTGAAGTTTGGGAAAATCTTGAGGTATATTTTCATGGAGGTGTAAGTTTCAGCCCCTACCGGGACCAGTATAAAAGCCTTTTGCCCAGAAAGAATTTCAGGTATTATGAAATCTACAATGCATCGGAAGGGTTTTTCGCAATACAGGACAGGAACAATGCAGAGGACCTTTTATTGATGTTGGACTATGGTATATTCTATGAGTTTATTCCAATGGATACATATGGTACGGAAGACCAAAGTTGTGTTCCACTTTGGGAGGTTGAGATTGGTAAGAATTATGCCATTGTGATTACCACTAATTCAGGTTTGTGGCGATATAAAATTGGGGATACGGTGCGTTTTACTTCTAAAAATCCCTATCGCATCAGAGTAACCGGTAGAACCAAACACCATATCAATGTTTTTGGGGAGGAATTGATTATTGAGAATGCCGAGGAAGCCCTTAAATTGGTTTGCCTAAAGACCAATACGGAAATTAAGGACTATACCGCGGGTCCTATTTTTATGAATGGTAAAAAGAAAGGTTCCCATGAGTGGATAATCGAGTTTAGAAAATCTCCAAAAGATCTTAATTACTTCACGGAATTATTGGATAATGCCTTGAAATCCATGAATTCCGACTATGAAGCGAAGCGTTACAACAACACAACGCTGGAGATGCCAAGGGTGCACATTGCACGTGAAAATCTTTTTTATGATTGGTTGAAAATCAACGACAAACTGGGGGGGCAGCACAAAATCCCTAGGCTTTCCAACAGAAGGGACTACATTGAAAGGTTACTATGTATGAATGTCTCTTCCAACAAGCTACACCAAAAAGAACTTACTGGGGACGGTCAAGATAGTTAGGCTGTTTTTCTCTGGTATTAGTCTTACATCGAAGATTTGGCACGAATTACCAAATAAATTATACAATCATCCGTTATTTAATGAATTTGGAGGACATGTTCCCAAATTGTTAATTTACAAACTATAATTATGGCTGAAAAACTCGTTATTGTCTCGGATATGTGGGGCACAAAAAAGGGCCTCTGGATTACTTCCTATTTAGGTTATTTGCAACAATATTTTGATATCACCTTTTACGATAGCCAACAACTTGCAAATCTTGATTTGCCTGTACAGACAGAAGAAAACATCCATGATGCCTTTGTAAATGGAGGTATTGATACGGCGGTCGCCCACCTTCTTAAAAAGGAGAAATCGCCCTGTTATTATTTGGCATTCAGTACTGGTGGAACCATTGTCTGGAATGCGGCAAAAAAAGGCTTACCGGTCAAGTCTCTCTTTTCTGTTTCAGCGACAAGAATTAGGTTACAGGATGTAAAGCCTTCTATTTCCCTTAATCTTATATATGGGGAAAACGATGCTAATAGACCGGATGATATTTGGGCCAATAAACTGGACGTAGAATTGGATGTTATTCCAAATTATGGACATACCTTATATACCGATGAAAAAATAATAAGAAAGGTTTGCTTGGCCTTATTGAACGAAGTCACAGCAATAAATATTCCCGAAAAGATTGAAAAGAAAAAGGCGGTTTAAGAAACCGCCTTTAATTTTTTAACTGTTTCATAGGACAGTTTCTGTTCCGCATAAGGTTTAGTAACCTTAAATTCCGTCTCTTCCGTACTTGGCATTTCGAACATGGCATCCGTAAAGATAGCTTCACATAGAGATCTAAGTCCCCTTGCACCAAGTTTGTACTCAATCGCTTTGGATACTATATAATCCAATGCTTGATCTGTAATGGTAAATGTAATGTTGTCCATGGCAAACAGTTTTTCGTACTGTTTTATTATGGCATTTTTAGGTTCCGTTAGTATGGCCCTAAGCGTTTTGTCATCCAGCGGATTCATGTGGGTAAGCACGGGAAGCCTTCCTATGATTTCAGGAATTAACCCAAATTCCTTTAGGTCCTTTGGAATTATATATTGTAGAATGTTGGTTTCATCAAGATTCTCTTCCGCTTTGGATGCACTATATCCAACAGCCTGTAAATTGAGCCTTTTGGTGATAGCCCGCTCGATTCCATCGAATGCACCGCCCGCGATGAACAATATATTTTCGGTATTGACTTCGATGAATTTCTGATCAGGATGCTTTCTTCCTCCTTTTGGAGGTACATTGACTGTAGTTCCTTCCAGCAACTTTAAAAGTCCCTGTTGAACTCCTTCACCAGAAACATCCCTAGTAATGGATGGATTGTCACTTTTTCTGGCAATCTTATCTATTTCATCAATAAAAACAATACCCCGCTCCGCTTTTTCTAGATTGTAGTCGGCAGCTTGCAATAACCTTGTTAGTATACTCTCTACATCTTCGCCAACATAGCCGGCCTCGGTCAATACGGTAGCATCAACTATGGCTAAGGGTACATTGAGCATTTTTGCTATAGTTTTTGCCATTAGGGTCTTTCCGGTACCTGTTTGGCCAACCATGATAATATTGCTCTTTTGTATCTCTATATCGTCCTCTTTGGAAGAGGGCTGAAGCAGTCTTTTATAATGGTTATAGACGGCCACGGACATTACCTTTTTCGTACGTTCCTGTCCAATGATAAAAGTGTCCAAAAAATCCTTGATTTCTTGGGGCTTTTTAAGGGTCAGTTCAGAAGATAGGTCATTGGTTTTGGTCTGCCTACTTTCTTCTGCAACTATACCATGGGCTTGCTCAATACATCTATCGCAAATATGGGCATCCAAACCAGCAATCAACAAATTGGTTTCTGGCTTTTTCCTTCCACAAAACGAACATTCTAAATTTTCCTTTGCCATACTAAAAATAATCTGACCAAAAACTTAACGATTAAAATCGGTTTTTGGTTTCGTAAAAAAATAAAATTCTGGGTAATTTGTCGAAATTATTCTTTGTCCCTTACCAAAATCTCGTCGATCATACCATATTCAAGGGCAATATCGGCTTTCATCCAATAATCTCGATCACTATCCTCCTGGACCTTTTCTATAGGTTGTCCTGAGTGTTTTGATATTATTTGATAGAGCTCGTCCTTTAATTTGAGAATTTCGCGTGCCGTAATTTCAATATCACTTGCCTGCCCTTGGGCCCCACCCATGGGCTGGTGAATCATAACCCTTGAATGTGTTAGACCACTTCGTTTACCCTTTTCACCTGCACAAAGAAGAACGGCTCCCATGGAAGCTGCCATTCCGGTACATATAGTGGCAACATCTGGTTTTATGAATTGCATAGTGTCATAAATACCCAAACCTGCGTAAACGCTTCCGCCTGGAGAATTAATATATATCTGAATATCCTTGGTTGCATCCGCACTTTCCAAGAACAGTAACTGGGCTTGTACAATATTGGCCACTTGGTCGTTGATACCTGTACCCAAAAAGATAATTCTATCCATCATCAATCTGGAGAAAACATCCATGGCAATGGCATTAAGTTGTCTTTCCTCTATGATATTGGGGGTCATGTTTACAGGGTACATGCTACTCATTATTTTATCGTAGTACGTACTGCTGATACCCTGATCTTTTATGGCGTATTTTTTGAACTCTTTTCCGTAATCCATAAACTCTTAATCGATTTTTAGTAGTAAAAAAAGGTGCCGAAAAATAAATTTCCGGCACCGTAAAGATACTTAATTTATTGTTTGGATATTATCCGTAAACTTCTTTCACAAAGTTTTCATAGGTTACCTCTTTGGTCTTAAGGTTTGCTTTTTCCTTGTAGAGGTTCAATAGTTTTTGGCTCATCAACTGCTCGGATAAACGCTTTACCTCGTCTTGGTTTCCTAAAACCCTTGCGGCTATATTGTCCAATTCCTCCTCTTTTGGGTCCAGCTGTCCAAATTGGGCCATTTGTGATTTAATGAAACCTTTGGCAAATTCCTTCAATTCGTCGAATTGAACCTGTAGATCGTTATCCTTGATTATTTTTCCTTCTATCAATTGGTACCTCAATCCTTTTTCGGATTTTTCATACTCTTCACTGGCCTCTTCAGGGGTCAATTCCTTGTCTCCGGTCATTTGAATCCATTTGGTCAAAAACCCGGATGGTAGATCAAACTTGGTATTTTCAATGAAATATTCCGTTACATCGTTCAGCAATTTCTGGTCTGCTTGTTGCTCGAACTGCTTTTCGGAATCTTCTGCAATACGCTCCTTCAATTCCTTTTCTGACTTAACGGCATCTTCACCAAAAAGCTTATCGAATAGTTCTTGGTTCAATTCCGCAGGTTCTCTTTCGTTAATTTCGGTTATGGTAAAATCAACCTCAATATCCAGATTATCCGCTTTATCCCTGGCGATTCCCAAAATGCTGGAAAGTAAATGGTCATCCTTTAAAAGGCCTTTGGTCTTTAAAGTGACAACTTCCCCAACTTTTTTACCCAACAATGCATCAATTGCTTTTTTACTTTTAAGCTTCTCGATTTCCAAAAGAGCTTTGTTGTCTATTCCTTCCTCTTCGTTCGTAAAATTTCCGGAAACCTCGTCCTTTTTGCCAACTTCATCCTTGCTTACAAGTTTGCCGTATTGCTTCTGGATACGCTCTACTTGCTCATTGATCATCTTTTTATCGGCTACGATTTTATAGTGTGTAATAGCCTTTTTTGTTTTTAAGGGTACTTCAAATTCCGGTGCAAGCCCTAATTCGAATTCAAAATCCAGTTCCTCTTGGTCCCAGTCAAAATCATCTTTTTGTTTTGGTAAGGGATTTCCAAGGACGTCCAGCTTCTCCTCGGTAAGATATTTGTTAAGGTTGTCTTGTAACAATTTGTTTACTTCGTCCACCAAAACCGCCTTTCCATACTGTTTTTTTATAAGCCCCATAGGAACTTGTCCCTTTCTAAAGCCTGGTATGTTGGCTTGTTTTTTGTAATCTTTAAGGATAGTGTCTACCTTATCCTGATAGTCTTCCTTGGTGATAGCGACCTTTACAACCGCGTTTAAGTCATCTATCTGCTCTTTTGTAATGTTCATTCCTTCAGTATCTTCTTAATTACTTTAATAAAACGGGAGGCAAAATTACTTTATTTTCTGATGTTGACCAAGTTTTTAAAGGTCTGAATTTCAAATAATAACTGCTATTTGTCTTCTTTAAGCAAGGAATATAATATGGACTGTAAAAATGAGAGCAAAAGGCTGAACAAGAGCGCCCACCAAAGTCCGTCGACGTTAAATCCGTCTATCAAATTATCGGCCAATAGAATAATCAGTGCATTGATAATCAATAAGAAGAGGCCAAAGGTCAAAATGGTGACAGGTAAGGTGAGTATAACCAAAATAGGTTTCACCAAAAAGTTCAAAAGGCTCAGTACTATGGCCACGATTATGGCGGTCATATAGGAATCTACAGATACATGTGGAAGAAAGTTGGCCAATAGAACAACGGCCAGAGCACTTAGTAAAATGCGAAGAATAAGTTTCATATAGTGTTGGTTTAGTTTCTTTTAAAGGTACTAAAATATTGTCATTGCGGTTTAAAGGTTTTTTGTTTAATACGGCATTTTCATTTTAAAAATTGAAACGACTTCTCAAAAAATTGCTCGGGATTTTCAGCATGGAGCCAGTGACCCGCATTATCAATAACCTCTATTTTGGCATTGGGGAAATGTCTTTTAATTTGAACACTGTCAGCATCCGAAACATATTCAGATTTGCTGCCTTTCAAGAAAAGTGTGGGACCATCATAGTGCTCAGAACTTGAAATATTTTCCCCAACTTCCTCCATTTTTTCGGTGAGGACGGCCAAGTTAATTCTTAATCCAAACTTACTATCCTTTGTCCTGTAGAGATTTTTCAGTAAAAACTGGCGCACACCAAAATTTTTTAAATATTTTTTTAATTGATCATCCGCATCCCCCCTTGTTTCTATTTTTTCCAGTTCCAAATGGTTAAGTGCGCTAATGATTTCATGATGATGGGGCGGATAGTATCTTGGGGCAATGTCCGCCACCAGTAATTTCTCGGTTAGCTGGGAATAGGTACAGGCAAATTGCATAACCGTTTTACCTCCCATGGAATGCCCGATAAGGGCTGTTTTCTGTATATTCTTGTCATTAAGATAATCAAAGAGATCTTTGGCCAAAAGGTCATAGTTAAATTCATCGGACCAAAAACTTCTGCCATGGTTTCTTTGGTCGATCAAGTGAACCTCAAAACCATTTTCAGCATATTGATTTCCCAGTGTTTTCCAATTATCGGACATGCCGAGGAATCCGTGTAAAATACATAATGGTTTGCCGCTTCCTATAATGTTGGAGTATAAAATTGGATTCATTTTAGTTTGTTTAAATACATGTTCACCACATTGTCCAAACCTAAATAAATAGATTCGCAAATCAAGGCATGGCCAATGGATACCTCCAAAAGCCCCGGAATATTTTGACTAAAATAATGGATGTTATCAAGGCTGAGATCATGACCGGCGTTAATGCCAATATTAAGCTCGTTTGCCTTTTTGGCAGCATCGATAAAAGGTTTAATTGCCGATTTTTTATCGGAAGGATAGCCCGTGGCGTAACTTTCGGTGTAGAGTTCAATTCTATCTGTACCAGTGGCCTTGGCACCTTCAACCATTTTAGTGTCTGGGTCCACAAAGATAGAGGTACGTATGCCGGCATCCTTAAACTTGCGGATTACCTCCGTTAAAAAATCTTTGTGTTTTATGGTGTCCCACCCGGCGTTGGAGGTAATGGCATCTTCTGCATCCGGCACTAAAGTCACCTGGTCCGGCAGGACTTCCAGCACAAGATCAATGAACTTTGGGTTAGGGTTCCCTTCAATATTGAATTCGGTCGTGACAATTTTCTTTAAGTCACGGGTATCTTGATATCGAATGTGTCGTTCGTCCGGTCTTGGATGAACGGTTATTCCCTGACCCCCAAACCTTTCAATATCGGCCGCCACTTTCAAAAGATCGGGTACGTTTCCACCTCTTGCATTCCTAAGCGTGGCAATTTTGTTCACATTAACACTAAGTTTCGTCATATTGTCGATTGTACATTAAAAGGACTCCAAAAATACGAATTAGGCATGCCTTTTGATATTATTAATTGTTATTTTGCGTTATAATTTAGGCTATGAATATTCAACAACATATAATTTCCAATCTTCCTGTTTTTGATGTCAGTACCACTTGTGGGGAGATTATGGAATTTTTTAAGGAGAATACATATTCCCATATTGCCATCATGGAGAAGGATAGGTTTTTAGGTGTCTTTTCGGAAAATGATATGGATGTGGTTTCCTCCGATTCCAAAATGAACGAATACCGATATGACCTGGAAACATTTTTTGTGCGTAAGGAAACAAGTTGGTTGGACGTCTTGGAGGTGTTTGCTCGAAACGAGGCCAATCTTGTGCCCATTTTGGACGAAGTAGAAAGGGTAGAGGGATATTATGATTTGACGGATATCGTAGCTGTCTTCATCGACACCCCGTTCTTTACAGATCCAGGTAATATTCTAGTTGTCGCCACGGGGATTAAGAATTATTCCTTTAGCGAGATTTCACAGATTGTAGAAAGTAATAATGCCCGATTCTTAGGTGGTTTTATTACGGATATGCAAAATGATGTGGTACAGGTCACCATTAAAATCAGTACATCGAACTTTGACAAGGTCGTACAGACTTTTAGGCGTTACAATTACCAAATTATTTTTGGAAATAGCGATGACCAGTTTATAGAGGATTTAAAGAATAGATCAGACTATCTTGATAAGTACCTAAATGTCTAGTGAGAAATGAGCCATTGTAATCCTAAATACCCACCCGGATTTTGAATGGCGAATTACATCTGACCATTTAAAAAATAAAAATTGAACAGATGAAAGTTGCCATTTACGGCCAAACATACCAGGACAATGCCATAGAATATGTGCAGGAACTTTTGAATGAACTTCATAAGGCATCTGCAGAAGTTTTTGTGGAAGAGGAGTTTTATGCTCTGTATAAGGAGAAAAACGGTCCCGGTAATTATCCTACGTTCACTCCCGATTATGGTCTGGATGCTTCCTTCGATATGTTCGTGAGTTTTGGCGGAGACGGCACCATTTTAAGGGCTACCACTTTTGTTAGGGACTTAGGTATACCTATTGTAGGGGTAAATACGGGAAGACTTGGGTTTTTGTCCACTTTTAAGAAAGAAGAAGTTAAAAAGGTGGTTCAAGAATTTTTGAAAGGGGACTATACCATTGTGGAAAGGAGCTTGGTTCAAATTAGTGCCAAGGCATTGAACGCTGAATTTGGAGATTTGAATTTCGCCCTCAACGAAATTACCGTAAGTAGAAAGGATACGACTTCCATGATTACGGTAGAGACTTATTTAAACAATGAATATTTAACCTCCTACTGGGCCGATGGGTTAATTATTTCTACCCCAACGGGGTCTACCGGGTATTCATTGAGCTGTGGAGGACCTGTAATAGTGCCCACGGCAAAATCGTTGGTATTGACACCTATAGCACCACATAATTTAAATGCCAGGCCTTTGGTCATTTCAGATGATACAGAAATACGATTAAAGGTTTCTGGCCGGGAAGAAAACCATCTGGTTTCCTTGGATTCAAGAATTGCTTCTTTGGAGAATGGGCAGGAAATAACCATAAGTAAGGCGCCGTTTACCATAAGAATGATTGAGTATACCTCAGAAAGTTTTTTAAAGACCCTAAGGAACAAATTATTATGGGGCGAAGACAGAAGAAATTGAACTTTCCGTTAAACAATAATTACCATTAAAAACTGTTTACCTTGTGAGAATGAATGTGTAGGTTTGCACACTTTTTATGCGAGTCTTACATAGTTGTAAACGATTGTAATATATGATACGTAGCATATTTCTGCTGGCATTTTTTTCGGTTTCCATTGGTCTAAATGCCCAAACCTACGAAGTAGGTGTTTTTGCCGGTGGGGCGAATATGATAGGGGATGTTGGTAGAACCAATTACATTTTGCCATCGGGTTTGGCTTTTGGGGGCTTGTTCAAATGGAACAAGAGCAAAAGATATGCATGGAGGGGTAGCCTTACCTACGGTAAGTTTACCGCAGACGATAATAAATCCAGTACTACTGCTAGACAACAAAGGGGATATGTAGTGGATAACAAGGTTCTTGAAGCATCCGCTGGACTGGAGTTTAATTTTGTTGAATACAATCTACATAAATTAGGCCCTGCATTTACACCTTACCTGTATACGGGAGTGACCTATTTTAGGTATGATTACAGCTATTTCAATGGAGGGGTTTTACAGGATATTTCACAAACGGACGGATCTTTTGCCGTACCAATGACGGTAGGTTTTAAGTATCGTATCAACCAGTTTCTTATTTTTGGGGCAGAAATTGGGGCCAGATATACCTTTACGGATAATTTGGATGCCAGTAATCCCAAGGGTTCCAATTTTGAGGAATTTAAATTTGGAAATATTCTTAGCGATGATTGGTACGTTTTTTCCGGGGTTACCTTAACGTATACATTTGGAAGAAAACCATGCCGAGATTGCTTTCAATAATAAATGATGGATAGTAAGATAGAGGATATTGTAGACCAAAATTTGCCGCAGCACATGGCCATTATCATGGACGGTAACGGTAGGTGGGCCAAGGAACGTGGTAAATTGCGTGTTTTTGGCCACGAGAACGGTGTGCGAACCGTTAAGTCTACCGTAAAAAGTTGTGCCAAACTTGGTATAAAGTATCTTACCCTTTATACTTTTTCTACTGAAAATTGGAATAGGCCAAAGCTGGAAGTGGAGACCTTGATGCGACTTTTGGTTTCTTCCCTAAGAAAGGAATTGGCTACTTTTTGTGAGAATAATATCAAACTAAATACGATTGGAAATATTTCTGCATTACCAAACAAGGCCCATGAGGAGCTTTTGGAAGTAATGAAAAAAACAAAGGATAATACGGGCATGACACTTACCCTTGCCCTGAGTTATGGCTCTAGGGAAGAGCTTCAATCCGCAATGAAATCAATCGCATTCAAAGTTAAAAATAATATAATTTCGCCTGAAAATATTGACGAAACCATTATTAATAACCATCTTTACACGCAAAATTTGCCAGACGTAGACTTGCTAATCCGAACGAGTGGAGAACATCGGGTCAGCAATTTTTTATTATGGCAGATTGCATATGCCGAATTATATTTTATTGATGTATTTTGGCCCGATTTTAGTGAGCATCATTTGGTAGAGGCCATAAAAAATTACCAGAACAGAGAACGAAGATTTGGAAAAACTAGCGAACAACTCATTTAGCGATATGACCAGGTTCATATCCTTGAACCAATTACTAACATCCCTGCTCCTTTTTATTTTCTTTGCCAATGCCTACTCTCAGGAGCCTAGCCTGGATAGGGATAAAACCTATATCTTAGGAGGTATTGAGGTAACTGGCCTGGAAAGTTATAACGAGCAGACGGTCAAGACCTATACGGGTTTGAGAATAGGGCAGCCTATTACGCCTTCCAGTGAACAGTTAAGTGATGTAATCAAAAAATTATGGGGACTGGAGCTGTTTACCTCTATTGAATTCTTTGTTACCAATATTGAGGATAACAATATTTTTCTTGAACTCAATATTGTTGAACGGCCTACATTGACAGATGTAACCTTTAATGGGGTGAAACCGAGAAAGGTAGACGAATTAAGAGACGATACGGACCTAAAAAAGGGGAAAAAGATAACGGAGAGCCTTATTTCAAATACCAAGAACTACCTTACCAATAAGTACAAAAAACAAGGATATCTAAATACCAAAGTTAATATTATTACTGCTGTGGATACTTCTGAAACCAATGCCAGAAGAATGGTGGTAAATGTTAATAAGGGCGACAAGGTAAAAATCAAGGATATCATTTTTGAAGGAAATGAACAACTATCGGACAAAAAGCTTAGGAAATCATTGAAAAGTACCAAGCGAAAACGATTTGGCCGTTTCTGGAAAAAGTCCAAGTATATTCAGGACGATTATGAGGAGGATTTGGACTTATTGGTGGATAAGTACGCGGAGAACGGTTTTAGGGATGCCCGGGTAATTTCTGATACCATAGAGAAGTTGGACGAGAACAATATTCTCTTAAAAATTAAAGTCGAGGAAGGAAATAAATATTATTTTGGAGATATTGATTTTGTTGGGAATACCGTGTATACGGATCGCCAATTGCAACAGGTTTTGGGGATTAAAAAAGGAGCTACCTATAACGGTGTTTTGCTAAGGGAAAGAATTGCGGACAACTCCAAACCGGAGCCCAATGATATCACCAGTCTTTATCAAAACAACGGTTATTTGTTTTCTACTATCAATCCAGTTGAGGTTTCTGCGGCCAACGATACCATTAATTTTGAGATAAGAATTATAGAAGGAAAGGAAACCTTTTTAGACCATGTAACCGTTTCCGGAAATGATAGAACAAATGACCATGTGATTTTTAGGGAATTGCGTACGCGTCCAGGCCAAAAGTATAATAAGTCCGATATTATTAGAAGTATTAGGGAATTGGGGCAACTTGGATTTTTTGATGCAGAACAGATAAAACCAGATGTGTTAAATGCTAATCCGAACGAAGGAACGGTGGATTTGGCCTGGAGCCTAGTAGAATCCGGATCAAGTCAAATTGAACTGCAAGGCGGTTATGGAGGAGGAGGATTCATAGGTACTTTAGGTCTTTCCTTTAGCAATTTCTCCATTCAGAACCTGTTCAAAGGGGAAGCTTACAGGCCCGTACCTATGGGAGATGGGCAAACCTTTGCACTCCGGTTGCAGGCAAGCCGAACCTTTAGGGTATACAGTTTAAACTTCTCCGAACCTTGGATGGGGGGTAAAAAACCGGTTAGGTTCAATTTGAACGTTTCAAGAACACAACAGTTTGCGGCATCCTACACCAATAGGGGAATCAAGGTGAATAAAGATCAACAGTTTTCCATTACGGGGGTGAGTTTGGGATTGGCCAAAAGGGTACAATGGCCAGATGATTTCTTCACCATCTCACATTCCTTGGGATATCAATTATATGATTTTAGAAATTATAATATTGGTCTCTTTAATTTTGGTAACGGAAAGGCCAATTCTATAGCCTACACCTTAGGTATCAATAGAAATGCAACTTTGGGAGGCCGAATATTTCCTCGTGGAGGATCTAATTTTGAAATTACCGCCAAGTTTACACCACCCTATTCCCTGTTTAGTAACAAGGATTTTGGGGCCTTGAAAAATCGTAGTGAAGAATTGACTGAAAAGCGGTATACTACCCAAGAGGGTTTGACTGCCGCAGAAATTACAGAATTAGAGGACATAGACCAGGAGCGATTCAGGTTGTTGGAATATTATAAGATCAAGTTCAAGGGGGACTGGTATACCACTTTGGTAGGCAGTGCAGACAAGTCTTTGGTACTGAGGACAAATGCGGAGTTTGGATTCTTGGGCAATTACAATAGTGCTACTGGTGACGTACCCTTTGAACGGTTTTTTGTAGGTGGGGATGGTCTTAACAATTTTACATTGGATGGAAGGGATATTGTGCAGCTAAGGGGATATGAAAATCAATCCTTGACTCCAATAGACCCTATTACGAGGCAACAGGAGGGTGGATTGATCTACAATAAATTCTCCATGGAACTACGATATCCGCTTACCTTGAAACCTTCTGCCTCCATTTACGGACTCACCTTTTTGGAAGCAGGTAATTCGTTCAACAATTTTCAGCAGTTTAATCCGTTTCAATTAAAACGATCGGCCGGTGTGGGGCTTCGCATCTTTATGCCAGCGTTTGGTTTATTGGGAATCGATTTTGGTTATGGATTCGATGAGGATTTAAGACCACAATCCATAGGCAATGGTCCAAGCGGATGGCAAACGCACTTCATAATTGGTCAACAGTTCTAAATTTAAATTGAAATTACAGTATCTGTGCTTATGCTAACCCTTTCATTTTAAAAGTTTTAGTAATTTTGGCACGATATTTTCTATTAGATTAAACGATATCAAAAATGAAGTCAAAAGCAAAAGTTCTTTTATTTCTTGTTACCATCTTAATGGGATTGTATTCCATGGCCCAAAGAGGAGTTAGAATAGCCTATGTGGATATGGAATACATCTTGGAAAATGTTGAGGAATATAGGGATGCAAGTGAGCAATTGGATACTAAGGTCCAAAAATGGAAGGTGGAAATAGAACAAAAGCAAAGTGTTCTGGAACAGATGAAGAAGGATTTAATGGCGGAAAAGGTGTTGTTGACCCCTGAGCTCATAGAAGAGCGGGAAGAGGAGATTCAAATCCTTGAAAAGGAGATGATCGAGTACCAGCAGGATAGATTTGGTCCCCAAGGAGATTTGGTGCTGCAGAAAAGAAGGTTGATACAGCCTATACAAGATCAGGTCTTCAATGAGGTGCAAAAATTGGGAGCCAATAAAAAATATGATTTTATTTTTGATAAATCTGCGGATGTTGTAATGTTGTACTCCGAAAAAAGGCACGATATTAGCGACTTGGTTCTCAGGGGAATTGCAAGAACCAGAAAAATAAGCAAACCCAAGGGAGGAAAAGATACTAGAAGTAGATTGGAAGCTTTTGAAGGTGATGATGAAATTGAACAAGAAGAAGAGGTAAGCGAAGCCCTTCAGGAGCGAATCGACAGGGCCAAGGAAGCCCAGGAGGCAAGAGAGAAAACGGCAGCCGAAAAGCGGGAAGAGCAATTAAAATTGCGCGAGGAACGTAAGAAGGCCTACGAGGAAAGAAGAAAGAAACTCCTTGAAGAAAGGGAGGCTAAGCGAAAGGAAAAGGAGGCAGAGGGAAATAAGGATAATACGGAAAAGGATTCCGATAATAAATAGAAATCGAAACCATTAATTAATACTCAAATAAGAATTAAATTTTAACTCATGAAACAAGTAAAGAAAATTGCGGTAGCCTTAATGTTGTTCGTGGCGGCGACCAGTTTTGTAAATGCACAGAGTAAAGTGGCACATATAGATGTAACCCAGTTGCTATCTGCCATGCCGGAAATGAAAGCTGCGGAAGCTGAACTTAAAAAGCTACAGGAAACCTATGGTGCGGATATTCAAGCTTCCATGACAGAATTGCGTAATAAGTATACACAATATCAAAATGAAGCAGCTTCTAAGTCCAAGGAAGAGAATGAAAAGAGAGCGGTAGAACTTCAAGGTATGGAAAAAACGGTTGGGGAGTTCCAACAAAACGCCCAACAAGAGATTCAGAAGAAGCAGGCGGAATTGTTTGCCCCTATCTCAGAAAAGGCTAAAGCAGCTATAGAAAGAGTTGCTAATGCTCAAGGCTTCGATTATGTTATCGATGCGCAAGTCGGTAGTGGATTGATTGTTGCCAATGGAAAAGATCTTTTGGCCGACGTCAAAAAAGAATTGGGTATTTAATTCCCTAAACAAATAGAAAATAAAAGGCCATTCCAGTTGGAATGGCTTTTTTTATGGAATCAATTTAGATTTAATGTTGCTCCATCGCAACCGCCTAATAAATTTCCCTTCTTCTTCCGAAACTAAAAAATTTTCCTTATTCTTTTTGGCCTTAAAATAGCCAGATAGATTATCCTTAAATGCTTTTGGATTTTTAGTTTTTAGTGCCATTTTAATTGAGGCAATCAAAGTAATCCAGAGGCCGTATCGCATAGTGTACATTGCCTTTCCTTGAAGTAATCTTGATAGGGGACTGTAGGCGTTACCAGTGGGTCTAAGGTGTTTAACCTTCAAGGAATCATCGGTAAAAATTTTAAAACCATGATATTGTGCCAACAACTCATCCACAGTATCCCAGCCCATAGCACCTCTTAGACCTCCTATAGCTTTAAAACATGGTTTGGAATAAGCCTTAAAGGCACCCCGGACATGTTTTTTATCCATCGGGTGGTTTAATTTCCATTTTCCATTTTCGTCTTGCTCGTACGCAAATCCACCCGCAATACCAATACTGGGAGAATGATGAAAAACCTTTGATATATTTTCAAAATAATCCTTGGGTAAAACAGTATCGGCATCGAGCTTTACTATGAAATCATAATCGTCGTCCAAAACCTTCAGACCTTGTTCAAAAGCATTAATTACTTTGCTTCCGGGCATATGCTCCCTTGAGGACACGGTATTCACTTTTTGAATGTAGGGTACCGTTTTAGCGAATTCATCAATGATGATTTCGGTATTGTCAGTAGAATTGTCGTTGACAACGATTACTTTTTTAGGAGGCAGTGTCTGCAATAAAAGTGACTCCAGGGTCAAAGAAATAAAAGCTTCTTCGTTGTGGGCCGGTATGATGACATAATAATTCAAAGGAAGGATTTAACGACTTGTTTTTCGGGTAGCGTATACAATATAGTACCGGGGCGTAAAAAGCCTTAAAAAAGGTCTTAATCCGATTTTCTTTACGGGATGTGCCCATTTTCTTTTCTCCTGAATTTCCCAACCAGCTTTCTCCAATAACCAATCAAATTGCCAGTCTTCAAATTCGTGATAATGTCGGTCCCATGGATCTGATTTACTTTTATAGGCCGGAGAAAACCAAAGTCGGAGCGGTACACTTGCTACAAGTTTATCGGCTTTTATTTTGGACAGGACATGTAAAGGGGCCAACAGATGTTCAAATATCTCAAAAGCGGTTACTACCTCTGCATCGGATTGAAGCACTGATGTAAAATCAAAGTCCAAATCTTCACCTTTTGTATTTTCCACCGTAAAACCTTCTTGGACCATGATTTCGGAAAAGGGATTTGCAACACCCAAATCCAAAATAGTTTCCTTAGTGTCCACATACTTCCTTAGAAAGGCCAAAGTATGTTTGAACCGTTTGTTCGGATAAGTGTTCTCGTACATTTTAGAATTTGTAAACGATGGCGTTGATGTTCATCCCAGCGCCAACACTTGCAAATATAATAACATCGCCTGTGTGTAAATGGTGATTTTTTACTTTTCCTTTTAGGATTTGATCCAAAAGTGTAGGTATCGTAGCCACGGAACTATTTCCAAGTTTATCAATGGTCATGGGCATTATATGCTCCGGGACCTCCATATTGAAATGACCATAAAATCTGGAGACGATGGCCTCGTCCATTTTTTCATTAGCTTGATGAATCAGAATTTTTCTAACTTGTGCAACGTCAAAGCCACTTTTTCGGAGGCATTCTACCATGGCATTGGGTACATGGGTTACCGCAAATTCGTAAATTTTCCGCCCAAGCATTTTAATGTATTTGGTTTCATTCCCGGAGCTGTTATAGCTTTTTCCATAAAAAAGATAATGGGCCTCCTTTAAGGTATACGAGGCACTAATATGGGACATTATGCCCGTGTTGGCATCGGAAGCTTCCAGTACAACGGCTCCTGCTCCATCTGCATAGATCATGGAATCCCTATCATAGGGGTCAACTATTCTTGAAAGCGTCTCGGCGCCAATGACCAAACACCTTTTTGCGATTCCACTTTTTATGAACGCATTGGCTTGAATTACACCTTCTATCCAGCCAGGGCATCCAAAAAGCATATCATAGGCAACGCAATTGGGGTTTCGTATCTTTAGAAGATGTTTTACACGTGAGGCAAGACTGGGCAATGTGTCCCCTTGGGACTCACCTGCGGATACATCGCCAAAATTATGGGCAAAGATGATATAATCTAAATCTTCTTTATCTATACCGGAATCAAGAATCGCCCGTTCCGAAGCTAAAAAAGCAATGTCCGAAGTGTTCAAGTCTTCACTTACATAGCGCCTCTCCTCGATGCCCGTAATTCCCTTGAACTTTTCAATAATAATATTGTTGGTTTGCTGAAATGAACTGCCGTCACTGTTCAGAAATTCCTGCTTCGCAAATGCTTTGTTTTTTATTTGGTTTTCAGGTATATAACTTCCTGTACCTATAATACTGACACCCATATACCTTTCTTGAATTATTTTTCATAAGGTACTTTAAAACGTAAAGCTTATTATGCATGCATAATAAGCTTTACGACGTTCAGTGTTTCGGTATACTTTAATTGGACAAATAAAAAAATTATCTTTAAGTCCATATATGCCCTATTTTATTGACATGAGGCTTGAATTTTAAGCTTCGGCATAGGCTTCAATAGGAGCGCAGGTACAAATTAAATTACGGTCTCCATAGGCGTCGTCAACGCGTCGAACAGAGGGCCAGAATTTGTTTTCTGCAACGTAGGGCAACGGAAATGCCGCTTTTTGTCTTGAATACGGAAAATCCCAAGTATCGTTTGCGACCATTTGCAACGTGTGAGGTGCATTTTTTAAAACGTTGTCTGGATTATCCGACTCTGCTGCTTCTATCTCACCGTGAATGGAAAGCATGGCATCGCAAAAACGATCTAATTCCTCCAAACTTTCACTTTCTGTAGGTTCGATCATTAATGTGCCCGCTACTGGAAACGAAACCGTTGGTGCATGAAAGCCGTAGTCCATAAGCCTCTTGGCAATATCGGTTACTTCAATACCATTCTGTTTAAAGGACCTGCAATCGATAATCATTTCATGGGCCGCCCTTCCTTTTTCGCCGGTATAGAGAACATCGTATTTTCCGCTTAGTCGGTGTTTGATATAATTAGCGTTCAGTATGGCCATTTTCGTGGAATTGGTCAACCCTTCAGGCCCGAGCATCTTAATATATCCGTAGGAAATGAGACAAACCAGGGAACTGCCCCAAGGAGCTGCCGAAATCGCTGAAATAGCCTCTTCCCCTCCTGTTTTGATTACGGGGTTACCAGGTAAAAATGGAACCAATTGTGGTGCCACACAAATAGGGCCTACTCCTGGACCTCCACCACCGTGAGGTATTGCAAAAGTTTTATGCAAATTAAGATGGCAAACATCTGCGCCTATGGTAGCCGGATTGGTCAACCCTACTTGGGCGTTCATATTGGCACCGTCCATATAGACCTGGCCGCCATGGTCATGGATTAATTTTGTAATTTTTTTAATGGAGGATTCAAATACCCCGTGTGTGGAAGGGTAGGTGACCATCAGCGCAGAGAGATTGTCCGCATGCAGTTTTACCTTTTCCTCCAAATCCTCCATATCTATATTTCCTTTATCATCCGTTTTGGTTACCACGACTTTCATCCCTGCCATGACGGCGGAAGCCGGATTGGTACCGTGTGCCGAAGCAGGAATCAAACAAATATTTCGATGGCCCTCCCCATTGGATTCATGATAGGCCCTTATGACCATTAAACCTGCATATTCTCCTTGGGCGCCGGAATTTGGCTGCAATGAGGTATCGGCAAAGCCTGTAATGGTAGATAAATCCTTAGCCAATTCTTTTAAAACTATTTGATAGCCCTCAGCCTGTTCCAAGGGCACAAACGGATGCATATTGCCCCAGCTGGCACTGCTCAAAGGCAGCATTTCAGAAGCGGCATTCAATTTCATGGTACAACTTCCCAGAGATATCATACTGTGGTTAAGGGATAAATCCTTGCGCTCCAGTTTTTTGATATATCGCATCAGTTCCGTTTCGGAGTGATAGGTGTTAAAAACCTTGTTTTCTAGAAAAGGGGATGTTCTGCTTATATTTTGCGGAATAGATGATTTTTCCAATAGTTCAGTGACTACATTGGCCTCCTTTTCCTTTGCCTCTGAAAATATACCAATGATTTGATTGAGGTCTTTAATTGAGGTGGCTTCGTTAACGGCGATAACTACGGATTCCGAATTAGGATATAAAAAGTTCACTTCTTCTCTTTCGGCGATAGGACGTATAATGTTTGCATCGGCTTTTATGTGTATGGTATCGAAGAAAGCGCTATTACTTTGGAAATATCCCAATTTTTCCAATGCGTCCGTTAATGTATTTGCTGTTGAATGTACTTTTTTGGCAATATATTTTAGCCCTTTGGGACCATGATATACAGCATACATGCCCGCCATAACGGCCAAAAGAACTTGCGCCGTACAGATGTTGGAGGTTGCCTTGTCCCTTTTGATATGTTGTTCCCTAGTTTGTAGGGCCATTCTCAAGGCAGGTTTTTCGTCCCTGTCCTTGGTCACACCAATTATCCTTCCAGGTATGTTTCTTTTATACTCTTCTTTGGTCGCAAAAAAGGCCGCATGCGGACCACCATATCCCATGGGAATACCGAACCTTTGCGAAGTACCTACGACAACATCAACACCAAATTCACCAGGAGGGGTTAAGAGGATTAAACTTAATATATCTGCAGCGACCGCAACCTTAATGTCCTTTTCTTTAGCTTTTAAAACAAATTCCCGATAATCATACAGCTGTCCATATTTACCCGGATATTGAAGCAAGGCCCCATAAAAAGTATCGTCAAAATTAAATTCCTCATGGTTGCCAATAACCAATTCTATTCCCAATGGGTTGGCGCGTGTATGGAGTAGGGACAATGTCTGTGGAAGAACCTCTTCGGAAACAAAGAACTTTACAATGCCATTCTTTTTCTGCTCCCTGGTTCTGACCTCAAAAAGCATGGTCATTGCCTCGGCTGCGGCGGTACTTTCGTCCAACAAAGATGCATTGGCCAGTTCCATTCCGGTTAGGTCGGAAATCACCGTTTGAAAGTTTAAAAGGGCCTCAAGTCTACCTTGGGCAATTTCTGCTTGATATGGCGTATAAGCGGTATACCATCCTGGATTTTCAAGGATATTCCGTTTAATGACCGACGGTGTTAGGCTTTCATGATACCCCAAGCCGATATAAGAACGAAAAACCTTGTTCTTTTTTGAAAGTTCCTCTAAATGAGCCAAAAATTTATGTTCACTCATTGGCGCACCCAAATCCAGTGTTTTTTTAAGCCGAATATCATCGGGGATGGTCTCGTAAATTAATTGATCCAAACTATCCACGGATATAGTTTTAAGCATGTGATCAAGGTCTTCTTCTCGGATACCAATATGGCGGGATGCAAACACGTCAGTCTTCATGATTTGAATAAATTAGTCGTGCAAAATTAGGTATTAATTGGATTAAAATGCCTTTTGAAAGCGCTTCCTTGGGGAAAGTTTTTAACCATAAACAAGGGTTATAAACACTTTGGGTACATTTGTTCAATGGAAAAACTGCAACGCCTTTTTAATTTTTATATCAATGCAAGTATCCATGTCGCATTTGGTGTTTTTGCATTGACCCATGTTACGATAAAGACCTTCAGTATACAGCGGGACGAGCATTTGGCCTGGTTTCTTTTTTTTGGGACAATCGTCTGCTATAATTTTATAAAATATGGGGTAGAGGCAGAGAAGTATTTTATTGTGGCGAATCCTTACCAGAAGAATATTCAAATAGTTAGTTTTATTTCCTTTATATTAGGGTGCTATCATGCCTATTTTATAAGGGTTGAAGTATGGTTGGGCATCATGGCACTGGTATTTTTAACAGGCCTCTATGCCATACCTGTACTGCCGAATACCAAAAACTTAAGGAGCTTAGGAGGCCTAAAAATATTTATAGTGGCACTGGTCTGGGCGGGAGCCACCGTAATCTTACCGGTATTGGGTTCTTTTAAAATTCTCTTTTGGGACATTTGGGTGGAAGCGGTCCAAAGATTTTTTTTCGTACTACTATTGTTGATTCCGTTTGAAATAAGGGATCTTAAATATGATAATCCGGAATTAAGGACACTACCACAGCGATTTGGTGTAAGGGCCACCCAACTGATTGGAGCTTTACTTGCCTTTCTATTTTATTTGGTCACTTTTTTAAAGGACTCTCTATCTGGACCTGAGCTTATAGTAAAGACCATACTTTTTTTAGGACTGTTGGTGATGATGTTTTCTTTCGGTAAAAATCAAAAAAAGTATTTTGCTTCTTTTTGGGTGGAGGGTATCCCGGTAGTGTGGTATGTACTTTTGGTTCTTTGCCTTAAATGGTATTAGCCAAGTTTTCTGATAGTTTCCCTCATTTTCGCCTTTTCCTTTTCTGAAAGTGAACGGAGCCTGGCTTTGTTGCAAAGCGAGGTCAATTTTTTGTTTTGCTTGGTATATTCTGCACAAATTTTGCAAAAAATAATATGAAACCTCAATTTTAACTTCTCCATTGAGGTAGCTTCATTGTACTGAGCCCTAGTACATATATCCGCTGCTTTTTCGCAAGAAATCATGAGTTGAACCAATTTTTATTTAAACATTCCATTAACGCTGTTCTAGCTCTGTGAACCATAACCCATAAATTGGACGGGTTTATGTCCAATTCATTACAAATTTCTTCCGTACTTATACCTTGAATGGTCTTCATGGTGAAAACTTGTGATTGTTTGCGTGGCAATTTGTCGATGCAAACTTGCAAGGCAAGTCCTAATTCCTCGTTTTCTATGGAATCGCTTCCTAGGTTTCCATATGGGTCGGCTACTTTTTCCTCCAACCAATCACCTTGGTCTTCGGCATAGGAATTTGAGCTCATTCGAACTTCCGCTTTTCCTTTTTTGGAATTTGATTTGCGATAATAATCAATGACTTTTCTTTTCAGAATCGCTATTAGCCATGTACGTTCGGCAGCTTCGCCCTTGAAGTTTTTTGCTGATTTTAATCCGGCCAAAAAGGTTTCGGATACCAAATCTTTAGCGGTTTCTACGTCGCTAACTTTTCCAATGGCATAGTTGAAGAGGTAGTCTGCGTAATTGTCTACCCATGAATTTGGATTTAGTTGATTTTCAGCCATTGTACAATATTGCGGTAAAAATAGCGTAATTTTCTTTTTTTTAATTCAAATTCGATGTCATCATAATTTTTATTTTTACCAAAACATGAACTTATGAAATTTAGACTGATACTTTTTTTATCCATCCTTGCAAACCTATCCTGTGCACAAAATCCTTCCTCAAAAGCTATTACCAGTGTCACACAGAACGAACTCTCCGAGGTTATATTATTGGATGTAAGAACCCCCGAGGAATATAGCCAAGGTCATTTGGAAAATGCCTTGAATATCAACTGGTTCGATGCGGATTTTGATAAACAAGTTGAAAAAATTGATAAGGATGAGACTATCTATGTGTATTGTAAAGTTGGTGGGAGAAGTGCTAAGGCACAACAGAAATTACTCACGTTGGGGTATAAAAATGTAGTCAACCTAGATGGGGGCTATGATGCATGGAGGAGCAAAAACAATAAATAGTCCTTGATTATTGGCTTTTTGACATTTGCCATAAGTCAAACGTAGGAGTATTAGGATAAAAGTCCTGCCCTTTTTAGAAGAGCCTCCACTTTGGGCTCGGCGCCCCTAAATCGTTTGTAGAGGACCATAGGGTTTTCCGTTCCGCCCTTTGATAGGACATGCTCCCTAAATTTATTGGCCACTTCTTTATTGAAAATTCCTTTTTCCTTAAAGTAGGCAAACGCATCGGCATCGAGGACCTCGGCCCATTTGTAGCTGTAATAACCTGACGAATATCCGCCTTGAAAAATATGGGAGAACGATGTACTCATACAAGTTTCGGGCGTATCGGGGTACAATTTAGTGCCTTCAAAAGCCTCGTCTTCGTGTTTTTTTACATCCTTGATATGGGTAGGGTCAATTCCATGCCAGGACATATCCAGCAAACCAAAACTCAATTGTCTCAAGGTCTGCATTCCTTCCTGAAAGGTTGCGGATTCCTTTATTTTGGTGATAAGTTCCATGGGAATTACCTCCCCGGTTTCGTAATGTTTTGCAAATAGCTCCAAGGCTTCTTTTTCATAACACCAATTTTCCATGACTTGACTTGGAAGCTCTACAAAGTCCCAATAGACGGAGGTTCCGGAAAGGCTAGGATATTTAGTGTCTGCCAACATTCCGTGCAGACCATGCCCAAATTCATGAAACAAGGTCGTTACCTCATTGAATGTCAATAGGGAAGGTTTACTTTTGGTGGAAGGGGTAAAGTTGCACACATTACTTATGTGCGGACGTATATTTTTACCGTCCTTTTTCCATTGCGATTTACAGGAGGTCATCCAAGCGCCACCACGTTTTCCGGATCTGGGGTGAAAATCGGCATAGAACAGGGATAAAAATGCTCCATTAGCATCATAGACTCGATATGTTTTTACGTCTTCATGGTATTTGTCTATATCGAAGACTTCTTCAAATTTTAGGTCAAACAGTTTTTCAGCGACCGTAAAAACTCCGTCAATGACATTCTCTAGCTTAAAATAGGGCTTTAGTTTTTCATCATCTAGATCAAACAGCTTTTGCTTCAGTTTTTCGGAATAATAGCTTCCATCCCATTTTTCAAGTACACCGATGCCATCCAGTTCTTCAGCAAAATCTGCCAATTGTTTAAATTCCCTTTCGGCAGCAGGTTTTGCTTTTTCCAAAAGTTCCTTTAGGAAGCCATGTACCTTTTCAGGGCTTTCCGCCATTCTTTCCTCTAGGACAAAATCGGCATGGGTTTTATACCCTAAGAGTTGTGCCCTTTCAAATCTAAGAGAGGTAATTTTTAGCACATTTTCTTGGTTGTCCAGTTCATCATTGTGAAAGGCCTTGCTCCCAAAGGCTATGGCAAGTTCTTTTCGCAAGTCTCTATTCTTAGCGTATTTCATAAAGGGAATATAACTTGGATAATCTAGGGTGATCATCCATCCTTCGCCTTTTCCCTTTACAGTGGCCAATTGTGCAGCAGCTTCTTTTTCACCTTCCGGCAAGCCGTCCAAGTCATTCTCGTCAGTAAGATGCATTTGGTATTTGTTGGTTTCCGCCAACACATTTTCCCCAAATTTCAGTGTGAGCTTTGAAAGTTCCGCATCAATTTCTCTTAATCTTTTTTTCTTGCCTTCTGGTAGGTTGGCCCCATTTCGGCTAAAGTTTTTATATTTCTTTTCAAGGAGCATTTTTTGTTCCACATCCAGATTCAAAGAATCCGCTTTTTGATACACCTCTTTAATTCTTTTGAACAAATTTTCATTCAAGGTGATATCATTTCCAAATTCGGATAATAAAGGCGAAACCTCTTGCGCGATTTTTTGGATTTCCTCATTGGTTTCGGCGGAATTCAGATTGAAAAATACACTTGAAATTCTTTCCAATTGTTGACCCGAAAATTCCAAGGCCTCAATGGTATTTTCAAAGGTAGGTTCTTCTGAGTTGGCCGTAATAGCATCTATTTCTGCCTTGGCATCTTTTATGGCTTGAAGGAATGCGGGCTTAAAATGTTCATTTTTAATTTTTGAAAATGGTGCTGTGTCAAAGGGCTCTAAGAGTGGATTCATTCTTTATTTTACTGTTTTTCAATTTTGAATTTCTCTGACAGAAAGTTCATTCTTAACTAACAACTATTTATTCTTAACGGATTTGGCGCCATCAATAACTTTTTGCTTTAATCCTTCTTTATAAAGGATGATCTTGTCCAAAACGCATTTGTCCGAACTACCAATAATCTGGGCAGCCAGAATTCCTGCGTTTTTGGCCCCGTTCAAGGCTACCGTGGCTACGGGAACGCCACCAGGCATTTGAAGAATGGATAAAACGGAATCCCAACCATCTATTGAGTTGCTGCTTTTTACGGGCACACCTATGACCGGTAATGGAGACATGGAGGCTACCATGCCCGGTAAGTGGGCAGCTCCACCTGCACCCGCAATTATCACGGAGTAACCATTTTTGTGGGCATTTTTACTGAAGTCGAAAAGTTTTTCCGGAGTTCTGTGGGCGGAAACGATATCCACATCCACTTCTATATCAAAACCTTTTAGAATGTCTATGGCTTCCTGCATTACCGGAAGGTCGCTGGTACTTCCCATTACTACGGCTACTTTACTCATAACTTATTTACTGATTACTTTGATTGTTTCCTTTACTTGTTGCGCTGTTTTTCTGGCTTGGTCAATATCCGAGTTCACAATGGTCACATGGCCCATTTTACGGAAAGGCCTCGTTTGTTTTTTTCCATAGATGTGGGGAGTAACCCCTTCAAGCTTTAGGATTTTCTCCATATTTTCATACACCACATCACCTGTATGGCCTTCGGCACCTACCAAGTTCACCATAATACCTGCTACCTTACTTTCCGTACCGCCAAGGGGTAAATTGAGGATACAGCGAATGTGTTGTTCAAATTGATTGGTGTAACTTGCCTCAATACTATAGTGACCACTATTATGGGGTCTTGGGGCTACCTCGTTGACTAATATTTGGTCGTCCTTGGTTTGGAACATTTCCACGGCCAGCAGCCCGGTCAAACCAATTTTTTCGGCCACTTCAAGTGCAAGTTTTCTAGCTTTGGAAGCTACTTCGTAATCAATTCTAGCGGGACAGATGACATATTCCACTTGATTGGCTTCTGGATGAAATTCCATTTCTACTACAGGGTACGTCCTTGTTTCGCCATTTGAATTCCGTGCAACAATGACCGCCAATTCGTTTTTGAATGGAATCATCGTTTCGGCGATACACTCCCCAGAAGGCAGACCTTTAAGATCGGCAATCTCACGGACTACCTTTACCCCCTGCCCATCATAGCCAAACTGTGCGGCCTTCCAAACAAAGGGAAGTTTTAAACCGCCATTTTGGATACTGTCCTCTATTTCACTGAGATATGCAAAGCGTTGAAATTCTGCAGTTGGTATTCCATGGTCTACATAGAATAGTTTTTGCTTTGCCTTATTTTGAATAATGCGCAATGCCTTGGGTTGTGGAAACACCTTAAGGCCTTCCTTTTCCAATTGTTCAAGGGCATCAAGATTTACGTTTTCGATTTCTATGGTCAGTACATCCAAACCTTGACCAAAATTGTACACTGTATCATAGTCAAGCAATTCGCCTTGCATAAAATGGTTACATGAAATTTTACAGGGAGCTTCAGGGGAAGCGTCCAAAACCTTGGTCCAAACATCCCATTTTCGGGTTTCATAGAGCATCATTTTGCCCAATTGCCCACCGCCAAGGATTCCTAGTTTAAAATCAGAAGAAAAATAGTTCATATGTACCACAAAAATACGCTTAAATCTTAGAAACCTAATCCCCATAATTCAAAAACACTGGTCAAAAACCCTATATTTGCCAACCTTACTAATTTTTTAAAATTGATACGGTTACACGACAAATTGTTTAAACCTTTTCTTACGGAAAAGCAAATCTTGGAGGCCATCCAACGGATGGCACAGGAAATTGCCGTGGACTACAAGGACGAGAGCCCCATTTTTGTGGGTGTTCTAAATGGAGCCTTTATGTTTGTTTCAGATTTTTTAAAGGCATATCCACACCCTTGCGAGGTGTCTTTCGTGAAACTAAGCTCTTACCATGGGCTCACTTCTACGGGAATCGTTGAGACATTGTTGGATGTACCTGATAATATTGAGGGTCGCAGTATCATTATTCTTGAGGATATAATAGATACAGGACGAACGTTACAAAAGCTTGTCCATATTTTCAGGAATACCAAGGTAAAGGAATTTAAGATTGCCAGTCTTTTTTATAAATCCGAAGTCTACAATGGGGAATATGCCATTGACTATGTGGGGCTGGAAATACCGGATAAATTCATAGTAGGTTATGGACTGGATTACAAAGAATTAGGAAGGAATTTAAGGGAAGTATACCAATTAAACCAAAAACATATGATCAATCTTGTACTCTTTGGTAAACCAGGAGCTGGCAAGGGCACACAAGCTCAATTTTTAAAGGAAAAGTATAATTTAAAACATATTTCCACTGGCGATGTATTCCGTTATAACATAAAAAATGGAACGGAATTAGGGACCTTGGCAAAATCATATATAGATAAGGGCGATTTGGTGCCGGATGAGGTGACTATTAAAATGTTGGAGGACGAAGTGGATAAAAATCCAGATGCGGACGGATTCATTTTTGATGGATTCCCTAGAACAACTACCCAGGCCGAGGCCTTGGACAATTTTTTGGAATCCAAGGACATGAAAGTGGATGCGACCATAGCCTTGGAAGCCAATGATGAAATTTTAATAGAGCGTCTATTGGAAAGAGGTAAGGTAAGTGGAAGATCGGACGATCAAGATGTAACAAAAATCAGGAACCGTTTTGATGAGTACAATTCCAAGACGGCACCTTTAAAGGAATACTATGAAGATCGCAAAAAGTTTCATAGTGTCAATGGAATCGGTACAATTGAGGAAATTACCGAGCGCTTGACAAAGGTTATCGACTCCCTTTAGGCATACACTATATAACTATTGGGGTTATTAAGGGAAATAACGACCGAACTAACTTAAGGAATATCCCATGGCAGAAGAGGTAATCAGACCAAAGGATGCGTTAAAAAGCTGTTTTTTTATTGGTTGTGGTTCAATATTGACCCTAATACTCATTGCCATTGCCTATATGGTTTACCTCCATTATTTTTATGACCCTTTGTCATAAATCCCAAGGGTAGTCTTCCCTTATAATTACGTAGCTTTGTACCCAATTTTTAAATGCTTTATTAAAGATGACCGAAGGCAATTTTGTAGACTACGTTAAGGTTCACCTGGCCTCAGGAAACGGAGGAAAGGGATCTATGCACCTTCACCGTGAAAAATACGTAGCTAAAGGTGGCCCAGATGGTGGAGATGGGGGCCGTGGTGGTCATGTAATCATCAGGGGCAACCAGAATCTTTGGACTTTGGTGAATTTCAAGTTCAAAAAGCATTTCAAGGCCGGTCATGGAGAGCATGGAAGTAAAAACAGGAGTACCGGTGCAGATGGTACAGATGTATATTTGGACGTGCCCTTGGGAACTGTTGTAAAGGACCCAGAAACTGACGAGGTCCTGTTTGAGATAACGGAGCATGGAGAGGAAAAAATAGCATTGGAGGGAGGCATGGGCGGACTCGGAAACTGGCATTTTAAGACCTCCACAAATCAAACTCCAAGATATGCCCAGCCAGGGATTCCCGGGCAGGAGGGATATTTTCTATTGGAGTTAAAGATTCTGGCCGATGTAGGGCTTGTAGGTTTTCCCAATGCCGGAAAATCTACCTTACTTTCCGTGATAACTTCAGCAAAGCCCAAGATTGCCGATTATGAATTTACGACCCTAAAGCCCAACTTGGGAATCGTGGAATATAGGGATTTTCAAAGTTTTGTCATGGCGGATATCCCGGGTATAATCGAAGGGGCGGCCGAAGGAAAGGGTTTGGGCCATTATTTCTTGAGACATATAGAGCGAAATGCCACCTTATTGTTTTTGATTCCTGCCGATAGCAAGGACATTAGTCAGGAGTACGCTATCCTGTTGGATGAGCTAAAGCGTTATAACCCTGAGTTGTTGGACAAAGAACGTCTGATTGCCATTTCCAAATGTGATATGTTGGACGATGAATTGATGGATGAAATGAAAATAGAGCTGGATAAGGATTTCCAGGGAACTCCCTATATGTTTATATCGTCCGTGGCACAAATGGGAATAACCGAACTTAAGGACAAACTTTGGCAAATGTTGAATGACTAAAATATTATATAATGAAACGGTATCTAAAAAATATTGTTGAGTTAAATGATAATCCAAAGAGTAGGTTTTTTGCCTATTTTATTCAAATTTTAATTTTTGTTTCCATTGTCTCCTTTTCCTTTGAGACCGTTCCGGACTTAGAACCTAAAACGAGAAGTTTTCTTCGGGTAATAGAAATATTCTCTGTGATTGTATTTACTTTGGAATATTTGCTTCGCATTTATGTTGCGGATAATAGGGCCAAATTCATTTTTAGTTTCTACGGTATCATAGACTTTTTGGCCATCCTCCCCTTTTATCTATCCTTGGGCATTGATTTAAGGTCTTTACGGGCATTGCGATTTTTGCGACTTTTTAGAATGTTAAAGCTTATGCGCTATAATAGGGCCATTAAACATTTTACTAAGGCCATTGTGATGGCCAAAGAGGAAATCCTTTTATTTCTTTTCGTCACCCTTATTCTAATTTATTTTTCCGCAGTTGGCATCTATTATTTTGAAAACCAGGCACAACCGGAGCATTTCTCTTCCATTTTCGATAGTTTATGGTGGGCCATTATTACTTTGACAACCGTAGGTTATGGTGATGTTTATCCCATAACGGTAGGTGGAAGAATATTTACTTTCTTCATTTTAATGATCGGATTGGGAATTGTAGCGATTCCAACGGGTATCATTTCATCTGCCCTAACAAAAAGTGTGGATAAGAAAGAGGAGGAATGATTTTTTCTTAACTTGAAGTAAAATATTGATTATGAAATATTTGAAAATACTCTGGATCATTTTGCTTCTCTCTTCCTGTGGTACCATAAAGGTTGACTATGACTATGAAAAGGAAACAGATTTCACCGCTTACAATACATATAATTATATAGCAGATCTACAGACGGGTTTGAGCGAATTGGATGAAAACCGATTCTTTAGGGCTATGGATATAACACTGCAGGCCAAGGGATTAAAATTTTCTGAAGAACCGGATTTGCTTATTGATGTAAACAGTATGGTTTACGAAACCCAGTCGGGCAATACGGTAGGTGTTGGCCTTGGTGGAGGTGGAGGCGCAATAGGTGGCGGGGTATCCATTGGAATTCCCGTGGGTAGTCCAAAACTAACTAGGGAAATAGTGCTTGATTTCTTAGATGCCAAAAAGGATATTCTCGTTTGGCAGGCCATTGGAAAGGCTCCCTTTAGGGAAGGGGAACCACCTGCCGTGAAAGAGGAAAACTTGCAAGAAATGGTCAACAAAATATTTGAAAAATACCCTCCAAAATCTTAAGGTAAGCAGCGTTCAATATCTTTTTTTAAATACCCCTATTTTTTCCTAACACCCCTATTTATAGGGGCTCTATTGTCATTCCTGATGTATTATTTATTTTTAAATAACTGATATTCAATTAATTACATTTTAGTAAGAGAAAATTTCCGTTCGGTCACATTTTTCAACCGTTCATCATAATCCATTTATTTTTCCCATAAAGGCCCATTAGTTTTACAGCATATTACTAACAATTAAAAAACAAAGTCATGAAAACAATCGACAAAACAAAAGTAACTGTACTAGCTATTGGAACTGTAACCGTATTAGTATCCTTAATTGGAGCCGTAAGGGATTTAAACTTGGTAAACTACTTTTTTCCCTTATATGCGGGTTTAACCTTAATGGGAGTATCGCTATTGAATAAGGGAAACGTAAAAAAGGAAACCGAAAATGTTATAGGTTGATTCAAAAAGAACATTAAAGCAGTACCAATGAAAAATTTTTTAAAAGGACTATCATTAGTGATTATGATAGTCCTTACATCTTGTTCAGGGAACAATAAGGATATCGATGAGTTAAAGGCCAGTATCCAAAAGCAAAGCAATTGTTCCAACGTGGAGTTGAGCTTATCAAGTTTTGGTATTACGTTATCCAAGGATAGCCCTAATAGTTCCGGTGCACGCTATGAGTTTTTGGCAGGTGATTGCCCTAATAATGATTTTGATACCATTAAAGCTGCCTTGTTGGAGGATTTTGAAAAGAAAGGATTATGTAATGATGCATTCATTATCATCGATTTCGAAGGAGGTCAGCAAATTGCATTTTCAAACTGTAACGCGGTTAAAAACTAATCTTGGGGTCTGGAAAACCATTCACCAATACAATTTTACCGCTCTTCATAAATCGGTTTAAATTACAAAACACGAATTCTATTTTTATACCCATAAAAGAGTACACCAATGATAGCAATTATAAAGTTCATAATGGTTTTGGTAATTCAAATATTGTTTTAGTTTCGGCTTTTAGACAGAAACTAAAATCATTCGTTCCCCTATATTTACCCTTAAACATTAAAAATGACAGCCTTCATAAAAAAGCATAGATGGTCAATTTCATTTTGGTTGGTCCAAATCATGTCCTGGGGAGGATTGGTGTTCATTGCCTATGCTTTTACACCGGATGCCGATGGATATAAGGAATCATACACTTTTAAGTATGGTCTTTTGTCCACCTTTTTAATAGGCGTACTATCCACAAGTCTTTTACGGTTTTACCTTAAAAGAATCATCAATTTTGATTCCTTTGAGACTAGCCAGATTATTAAAATTCTTATTGGAATTGCAGTGGCGGCACTGATTTACTTTGGTTTGTCCTATGGTTCGGGATATTGTATGGGGAAATTTGGGGAAGAGGATGTGAAAGTGCCCGAAATGTATAAGGAATTTGGTTTGGGATTGATGTTGATTAATTCCTTTGTAACCATTTTTGGATGGACCATTTTTTATTTATCCGTAAAGATTGTAGCAAAGTTGAACGCAAATAGGGTAGAACGTGCCGAACTTAATGCCACGCTAAGACAAGCCCAATTGAACACTTTAAAAGGACAAATTAACCCACATTTCATGTTCAATAGCCTGAATAATATCCGTGGGCTGATGTTGGAGGACGTGGAGAGATCCCGGGATATGCTGACCAAACTTTCCGAGATGCTAAGATATTCGTTGACAAAGAATAATGTAAATGCCATAAGACTGGAGGAAGAATTGGAAATGGTGGAAAATTACATAGCGCTCTCCAAGATTCAATTTGAAGATAGATTGTCGTTTATTAAAGAAGTCAAAGAAGAAACGTTGGACATAAAGATTCCTCCAATGATCATTCAACTCTTGGTTGAGAATGCGGCTAAGCATGGAATTTCCAACCTCAAAGCTGGGGGAACCATAAAACTGATTACCGATGTTGACCGAGAAAATTTGATTATCCAGGTCATCAATACCGGAAGTCTACAAATTGCCCAGGATTCCACTCAATTAGGACTTAAGAACATACAACAACGGTTGCGATTGTTATATGGAAACCAGGCTTCTTTTGATATAAAGGAGGTGGATAATGAAGTTGTAGCCTCCATTAACATACCCTTGTCATGAGTCAAATAAAAGCAGTTATAGTAGAGGATTCCAGATTGGCTCGAAATGAGTTAAAGGAGCTTATTAAGGGCTATTCCCAGATAGAAATTATAGGCGAAGCCGAAAATGTAGATGATGGTTTTAAGTTAATAAACGAGAATAATCCGGATTTACTTTTTCTGGACATTAACATGCCCGAAAAGGATGGTTTTCAGTTGTTGGAAATGTTGGATGAGGTTCCCATTACCATTTTTACGACGGCCTTTGACGAATATGCCATTAAGTCTTTTGAGTATAATGCACTGGATTATCTGTTAAAACCCATTAGCCCAAAACGGTTTTCAGCTGCTATTGAAAAAGTAGAGGAAAAACTGGCTAAAGATAAAAACGAGGTTGCTTCAGAGAACAACCAAAGGCTAACCGGAAATAGTCAGATTTTTATTAAGGACGGCGAAAAGTGCTGGCTCATAAAAGTAGGGGACATTTCCCATTTTGAGATTGTGGGTAACTATACCCGCGTATTTTTTCAGGACGAAAAGCCCATGCTGTACAAGTCCTTGAACCAAGTTGAGGAGAAGTTGCCGGAGAAATATTTTTTCAGGGCCAATCGTCAGCAAATCATAAACACGAATTTTATTACCAATGTAGTGCCCTGGTTCAATGGAAAATTAAAGCTGACCATGGCCAATGGAGAAGAAGTAGAAGTTTCCAGAAGGCAATCCTATCTTTTTAAGGATAAGATGAGCTTATAGTTCATTTCCTTCTGACCCGAATCACATAAGTCGCAATAATGTTATCACCTACCTTAATATGCGTATCAAATAGACCTGTTCTCTCGAATGCATATTCCAGGAGTACCTTTTTGGCTGCCAGTGTAGTAATTTTAGGCTGAACCTCAAAATCCCGACCTCCATTGTTCAATGTCAACCTAAGGTTTTCAACTTCAAAATTGCCTGGGACCTCCAATTCGAATCCAATGTTTTCTTTACGAATGGCTTCCAAACGCATCTTTTGGGGTACGGTAGGGATAACACCATAGGAAAAGGCTTCCACATATAATACTGGACCTTCCATAAATTCATTCAAAGTTGGAACTTCTTCTAAAAGTGAAAGCTCCTTTTCCAACGGATAATGATTTTTTATGAACAGATTGGGATCGGGCAGAAAATAAACATCGTTGTAATCCGGTTCAAATCTTGGTCCAACATCATCCAGCATAACTTTTCCTGCGGACCAGGTAGCATCGCACAAATACCATTGGCCGTCCAATTTAATCGCGTTCCAGGAATGGTTGGGCGGATCGTCCAAATCCAAAAGTAGGGTAGGGGTCCTGCCATATCCGTTTATAATTTTGCTTTGAAACCCTGCCAGATTGGCCATCTCGTTAATAAGATAAGCATAACCGGTGCAAGCGGTTTTCCTTTCTGAAACCAATTTTTCAAATACCTTGGGTGTAAAGCGATTGTTCCACTGTAAAAAACCCTCCCTATCCTTCCGGATTTTATTTCTTTCTTTTCGGGTCCTTAGGTAAGACTGGTAATCGTTTTCAATATTGGTGCAGACCCACGTGAAAATGGCCCTGAACTTTTCTACATCGGTAGTTAGGTCTGCCGTCAACTCGTGGGTCAATACCGGTAAGTTTCCTAAACTTTTTCCTTTGTGTGCTAATGCGATGCTATCCGCCTTGGTAAAATCGAACTTTTTTACATCCGTAATTTGTCCTGAACTGATGGCACAAGAAAGAAAAAGAAAGAATAAGGTTAATCGCATTACTTAAAGAGTGCGATGAATTTCTGGAAGATGTTTCTTTTCGATTTATAGGCACCGCCCACGACAACATCGCCCATGAGCTCAATATCGGTAGCGTCAAAAACAATGGTGATATCTATGGTTTCGCTTGTACTTTCTTTTACCTTGTATTCTTTGGTGTCGTAACCAATATAACTGAATACCAATATATCGTTAACTTCCAATTTTCTTGGAAACTCAAATTTCCCATCATAATCGGTCGAAGTGCCTTCAGAGGTTCCCTTTAGAACGACGTTGACCCCCGGTATCGGTAAATTGCTTTCGTCCAATACGGTGCCGGTAACTGTATAGCTATCCACTTTGGCAACGGAATCACTTTTTAATTCTTTGGATATGGTTATTTCCATCACAGGATTTGCTTGGGCAATATCTTGTGCAAGTATAGGAGCTGTTGTACATAAAGCCAAAAGTGAAAAGCTGGCAATGCCTAAAGTTCTGGAGAATAGATTTGTGTTCATGTTATTTACGGAATCAAATTCATAATTCTTAAGTTGTGAAGTCCTAAAACGTCCACATGTTTTTCCATTATCATTTGTAAAGTGCCTTGCTATGTCCAAATCTGAAAATTGGGTAAAATCAATGACTTCTTTCTGACAACGGTTACAATGACCACCTAATTCAGTCTTTTTAAAATTAATGAAATTTTCTGAACAAGGCTGGTTTACGGAAATTCTAAATGCTTTTTTCATAATTCAGTGGTTTTAATGATTACCTCTAAACTATGTTAGTTTGATTGCTTTAAAAATGCAGTTTTAGGGAAAGGGCTATTTGAATGAGGGAACTTTCCAATACTGTATTTAATTAATCTACCTGTACACGTATACCTTCACTATGACTGCTAAATTCAGGAGCGTACATACTTTGAATCGTAGTAATGCCATTGCTAAAATCTCCTGCATTGTTTACCCTAACATCATATTCGAAAACATAAACGCCTTTAGGCAAGTAATCGAAAAAGAAATTAGTGCTAGCATCCTTGGTGCTTTCATAATAACCCAAACCATCTTGCCATTTGTATTGGGACAGGACATTGACGGGTTCAAAACCCGCGGCTCGCATGTCTTTCATATGAATGAATTCCATGTCTCTATCGGATTTTAGTTCGATACGAATCCGTACCAAGTCACCAACTTTTAAATCCGTTTGGGCGGTTATTTCACTGATTCTCTCTCCCGTATCGGTATTCTTCTTTAAAAAGAGCTTCTTTTTTAATTGAAGTGGAGTCTCTGCAAAGGTTATTTTATCCAAATCCTCAAAATATTGCCAGTAAAGTGCTCCCCACGCAATACCATCTCCTTTTTTGTTGAGTTGAATCTCGGACATTTTAGGACTGATCTCATTACCGTCCCAAGTGGTTTTATAGTAACCTGTACCGGCCTCAACTTTTACATGCTCCAAATTCGATGGATTTACTTTTTCCCCTCCTATCAGAACATCAACGGCATCCGTTACGGATACCCAATCACTACCTTGGAGTAAAAGGGCATATATGGCCTCAGTTGTAGCCTTAGTGGTTTTCCATTGGTTGGTCTGCTTATTTTTAAGCAACCAGATTTTTAGGTCGTCAACGGTGGTAGTATCCTTTTCAATTTCCGAAAAAGCTTCAATCAGTAAGGAATGGGTTTCAATAGGGGCCTGATACCAATACCAAGAACTTTTGTTTTCCTTCCAGTATATGCCTAGCTCTTCTGAATTAACACTGTTCTCTTTTAAGGCACGAAGTATTTTTTTTGCTGTTACCTCGTCCCCAGAACGATGGGCTATCAAGGCCAACATGCCTTTGGAATACAGATTTTTCTTCGTCCAATACTTCACTGCTTGGCCTAAATAATAATCCGTGATATCATCAACTTTTTTCGACGTTTTTATATCCTTGAAAAAGCTACGCATGTATAAATATTGGATCTGCATAGGAGTTAGGTGATCTTTTGACAAATCGTCCGAGTACTTTTTCATGCGCTCATACTCCGCTATAAATTCGTCATCCAAATAACTTATCCCTCTTTTGACAATTTGCTCCAGTTCTATATTTTCATCCCGCTCCGCTTTTGATTCTGGGTTTCCTATCGTACTTGAAGTAAGTTTTTGTAAATGGGCCAAGCCAGATATTATATGTTGTGTAATATATCGATTCTCCCTGCCGCCTTTAAACCAGGGCCAAGCACCCGAAGGCATTTGATTACTTTCCAATTTTCGCAAAGCAATTTGCTTTTCGTTTTGCATTTTGTTCATGTCGAACAATAGTGCAATACGTTTCTTCTGCTCTGTTTCAGATTGTGCGTCCCTAAGCCATGGGGTTTCTTGGATTAAAAGTGATTTCAGTTCCTCATTTTTCTCCAAATTACTAAGTAGTGCATCAGAATTTGCCCATAGATTAAACACTTCTCGGATTCTTGGATTGGAATTGGCGATATGACTTGCCAAGGAATTGGCATAAAATCGCGAAAAGGTCTGCTCATTGCACTCATATGGATACTCCATCAAATACGGCAGGGCTTGTACCGCGTACCATGCGGGGTTGGAGGTGATTTCCAAAGTAAGTTTGTGATTGCTAAGGGTCGTAGAAGTATTATCCCTCAGTTTTTCCAATGTAAATGTCTTTTTTTGATTGCTCCGTACCCACATTGGAAGGGTTTCCGTTACCAACATCCGATTGGTAAGCACCGGTAAAACATTTTGTTCGCCATCACTGAAATCTCCTGCTTTCGCCACAATTTTGTACTGTACGGCCTGTAAACCTTTAGGTATACGGATGCTCCAAGAGAGCTGTGTGTTCCCATTCGTTATAACAGAGAATTGCTGCGTCTTCATGGTATTTTCCAGAAGGGAGTCGATAGCTTTTCCTGTGAGCGCATCTTTAAGTTCCAATTGTCCAAAACCTTCCAGACTTTTATCCGATAGATTGGAAATTTTAGAACTAATGGTGACAACATCACCTTCGCGCAAAAATCTAGGAGGGTTTGGCAACACCATCAATTCTTTTTGGGTAACCGTGGATAAGCTATTGGTTACTTTTTTTAAATCTTTGGTATGTGCCAATAACTGCACGTTCCAACGTGTGAGTGCCTCCGGTGTGTTAAAAGTAAAAGAAACATTTCCATCGGAATCGGTCAATAACTTAGGGAGGAAGAAGGCTGTTTCCTGAAGGTTCTTTCGGATTTGTACCGCACTAAAATCAACGTTTTCATCTCTGACTGCGACTTCTTCTTTCGGTGCAAATGGAATGCTTACGCCTGCCACCTGTCCTTGAAGTTGATTTCCAAAAGCCGCGTCCATTTCCATCTCTTCCGCAACTATTTCTGTTTCAGCACCGGATTTTCTCATCATTCTGGAAACTTGAGGCCCGCTTGCATACCCCCTTATTCTTATGTTGGAGTTAAAACTTAACCCAAACCACTCCAACCGGTCAAAACTTGGGCTAGCTATCGCAGAACTAAATTTATAGGCATTGTAATTCCTAAAATTAACGTTCCCAAAACTTTGATTGGCATTTGTGTATATGGAGGAATAATAATAAGGCCTTTCCATGGGGTTAAAATACCAGGAATTAGTTGCAAATTGATCTAAGGAGGCGTCATACATGTTCGCCAGTAATTCCGCAGTAACCTTTTCTCCTTTTGGTCCTTTAATTTTAAAACTCCAGGTTTCTTCGGTTCCAGGTTGGAGTTTATTCCTGAAGGTTAAGGTTTCTATTTCCAAATCGGTAGTTGGATATGGAACGGAAATGGTCACATTTCCTGACTGAAAAGAATTGTAAACGGAATAGCTGTAATGCACCACAAATCCACCCTCATCATCTTTAGATACCGGAATACTGATGGATTTGCAACCTTCGTTCAGTTGTATTATTTCCGTCTGGATTATTTCCTTGTTTTTTTCAACGTTGACCGTTACGAAAATTTCTTCGGCGTTGCTGTAAAACGTAATTTCTGCTACGTCTCCAATTTCATAAGAGTTTTTATCTGTCTGTACATCAAATAGTTGGTTGTCCGCTAATTTTTTTTCGTTTTCACTATAGACATTGGTTCTGGATTTTGCCTGAACCTTTTGTCCAAAGCTATCTTCAGCCTCCAGTTCAAAAAGATATTGGCCGGATTCCCATTTTCTGATGTTCTTTAATGTTATTTCAGTACTTTTTTCAGTATCAAAGTCGGTCTCAAAAACCAATTCTCCCTTTTCCCAGGTATTGGGGTCATGTTCCGATTTATATGAATCATGAGGATAAAGTGCCTTGAAATCTTGCTTTGACCAATATTGATAGTCGGGAGCAGGCCAAGGTCTATCACGCATAACGTAGTCGGGGGATTTTAACTTGTAAACCTTTAAAACGCCTTTTGAAAAAACCTGCTGCCCGTTTAGGTTTTGTGTGCTTATGCTAACTGTTTGGTCTTTCTCGGACTTGTCCAGTTGCGAATCGACAACAATACTGGCAGTCATAGCATGGTAGCCTACGTTTACATTCGTAGATGTACTCCGAGTTTCTCCGTTAATATCGGTAACGTCAGCGGTTACTGTGTAATTAAAAATTGGAAGATTTTCCTTGTTGGCGGATAGGTCAGGAATGGCTTTGAAAACTATCTCGTACTCCCCATTATCATTTGTAATTACTTCTCCATGCGCAATTTCCTGTGGTTCCCCATAAAAATAAGATCTTCTCCAATAGAACCAAGGCGGGTAGTTTACATTGCGTTGTACCCTGTACGATACCTTGGCCCCGGAAATAGTACTTCCAGCCAAAGCCATGGCCGTACCTTTTACAGTTATACTGTCGTTTACTTTAAACGTTTCTGTTACGGGCTTAAAGGAAGTTTCAAACTTTGGCCTTTTGTATTCTTCCACCGAGAAATAAAAATCTTCGTCCACCAAACCGGATACACCGTAAACTTCAAGATAATGTTGGCCGGTAAGTCCGGAGCTTGGTAAGATAAATTCTCCAGTGAAGGAACCAAATTCATTGGTCTCCACATCCATTTCAGAAACTTTCTGTCCGTTTACATCATAAAGACCTACCGTTACCGATTCACCAGATACCACTTTTGAAAGTCCACCATCGTTCTCGATAAGAATTCCCTTAAAATAAAGCGGTTGGCCCGGTCGGTAGATGCCTCTGTCCTTGAACAGAAAGGTTTTATAGGAAATCCTTGGCCGTTTATCCTTCTGCTGTTTTTGATTGATATGGGTATTGCCAAAAAATGCAGTTTCATCAGCTGTATCAATCTTAATTTTGTTAACAGAAATTGAATTTCTGTCTAAATCTAGCTGTGCAAAACCCATTTTATCCGTCACAAAATTTTTGGAGAGCTCAGTGCCACGATAATTCCGTTGGTAGTAAAGGGTGATTTTAGCCCCAGATATGGGTTTGCCCGTATTTCTATCTACCACTTGAAAAATATGCTGGTCGGGCGCTCTGGTTTCCAAAAGTGCCAAGTTTGTTACTTGTATTGGGCTAAAGGCAAAACTTTTATCAGTAGCGTCCTCATTTTCTTCCGATGCCGGCATACCTAAAACTATGTATTGGCCATTGGGAAGTTGGGGCATAGGGATTTCCATGCTGTGTTGTTGATAATCACCTTCATTTTTAAGCTTTGCGGTCCAGCTCGTCTCAAGTTTCAATCCTTCAATATACCCCAGTTGCTTTTGTATGGGATACAGGTCTTGTAAATCCTCCAGTTGCTCTTGATTTATCCTGTATGCTGCGAGTTTTAATGCATCATGATTCTTGTAGGTAATCAATAACCGGGAAGCTTGTTTTATTGGAATATTCCGCTCTGCCCTGGTACCAAGGTTGGGGGCTAGTATTCGCGATTTTAAAACGGCACATTTTTCGGTACCTAGACTGTTTGGAAAATTTGCATAAACGGCATCACAAATGCTGATGGCCTCCTTTAGTTTCCATCTATTTTCTTCATTTTTTTCTACTACATACACATCTCCTTGGGTCTTTAATAGCGATGCTATTTCGTAGCGGTAAAGTGCAGACGTCTCATGATGTTTCAGGTTTTCCGCGGATTCTGTAAGTACACTCAAAAGAATTGCATCCTTATCTGGGAAAACAGCTTTTGAATAGGTATAATTTAACCGTTCTATATCCACCGTTACCAAAGGTTCCAAGTTTGGATTCGAAAAATGAAAAGCTACTAATCGCTGATAAAGCTTCAAGGCTTTTGCCTGCAAAGAGGTTTCGTCGGAATCTGGGATGGAGAGTTGCGTAAATGAATAAGCCTCGCAAAGAAATTCCGGATTGTCTATCTCAAATTTATCTGCAGGTCTGGTGATGCTATTTTCATCGGTCTTATAAAACTGTAAAGCGGCATGTGCCAATAAATCGAACAATGTTGGCCGATAAGTCTCCGAATCCTCCTGTGAATCGATTATCTCCTTAAAATCCTTTAGCTTTTCTTTTTGAAGGTCTTCGGGATTTTGGAGCGATTTTTCAAAATGGATGCTTATTTCATTGAAAAGCGTCGTCAAGTCCCAAGTTCTAAAATCAACCGTATCTACTTTTACTTCGGTAGCGGTCCTGTTGTAAAATTGATAGCGATTCTGTTGAAAATACTGCCAATACAAATTGGCAAGATAACTTTCCAGAATGTTGGAGACTGGAAAGTTTGCATTGGAAATTTCATTTTTTAAGTCGTTGACGACCTTCAGTTGAGCATTTTCTTCCAATATCAATGCATATTTGGAAGTAAAAAGAAGTGACTTTATAATCTGGCTGGAATTTTGTTCCTTTTTGGCCTTTGCCGAAATATTTTGGACCATTTCCAATGCGGATTTGGTCAAGGCGTCCTTTTCTAACTTATGTACTTTTGCCCAAAGTTCCGTATAGGAATCGCTAGATTCTTGGGAAGGAAGCAATTGTGAAAAAAGGACGAGAGTCAAAGTAGCTATCAATGTTTTCATCGTTATAAATTTACATAACAAATGTCAACAAAAGACGTACCAACCTAAAGTGCAAATTAGTGAAAGGGTCTTTTGAACAAGGGAAAGGGCGTTACAGACTTTTAAGCAATCCGCCATCAATAGGAATATTGGTACCTGTGATGAAAGAAGCTTTCTCCGAGGCCAAGAAGGTTGCCAAATAGCCATATTCCTTTGGGTCGCCAATACGTTGTAGGGGAACTTTCATTTCCATTTCCTTTCGAACCGCATCTTGGGGGATTCCCATTTGTTCTGCTTTTTTTGCATTTAGCTGTGCAATTCGGTCGGTATCAAAATACCCCGTCAGAATATTGTTTACAGTAATTTTATGCTTTCCAACATCTGTGGCCAAAGACTTTGCCCAAGTTACTACCGCAGCGCGAATACTATTGGAAAGTGCCAAATAGGAAAGTGGTTCCTTCACCGATACGGAGGCGACATTGATGATACGCCCCCAATTATTTTTCATCATAGCTTCCAAAGCCAATTCCGTGGTGAAAACAACTGTTTTGAATAATAAGTCGAAAGCTTTTTGATAGTCGGTAACCTTTTTTTCAAGAGCGCTCCCGGCACTGGGTCCTTGGGTATTGTTCACCAGAATATCGACCTGGTTTTGTTGGAAATACCCTTCAATTATTTTTTGGTAACTTTTAAAATCATTAAAATCAACTTTTAGATATTGATGTTCCTGACCTTGGTCTGTGGGTAAACCGGATATGATGTTCTTTAATTTATCTTCGCTTCTGGACATTAGGGTAACGCTGGCCCCACTTTCTGCCAGCTGTAACGCTATAGCTTTTCCTATACCGCCACTACTGCCACCAATCAATGCTTTTTTTCCTTTTAGGGATATGTTCATATGTCTATTGATTCTATTTGTATTCTTCCCTGACAGGACTGAACACGTCCATTAATCTACATGGGGTTAAGGCTTTGCCACTGTGTTTTTTGAATGGTGCTATAACAACAATGTCTCCGGGATGATAGGTTTTTGTTTCCCCATCAAGGGTAAATTCGAAATCACCATCCAGAACGTGCATAACTTGTTCGTGCATATGCGAATGTTCGGGGACCGCTGCATTCTTATCTACGTTCCAATAAGCAATACTCATAGTTTCTGCATGGATCAGTTTACCATGATAACCAGGCATTATTTCAACGGAATCTATTTTATCAAGGTTTAAGTTCATATTCAATGATTATTGTTCTAAGTTAAAAAGAATATTACTGTGTCTAAAATCATTTGTGCTGCAAAGGTCAATATGTATCTTTACCCCATAATTTGGTAGAATGAAAATACATTTTATTGCCATAGGTGGAAGTGCTATGCATAACCTCGCGTTGGCATTGCATCATAAAGGTGATCAGGTCACTGGTAGCGACGATGTCATTTTTGAGCCTTCTAAATCAAGACTAGAGGCGCAAAATTTGTTGCCTGAAGAATTTGGGTGGTTTCATGAAAAAATACATGAAGGATTGGATGCCATAGTTCTAGGAATGCATGCCAAGGCCGATAATCCTGAGCTTTTAAAGGCACAGGAACTTGGTTTGACCATTTATTCCTACCCCGAATTCCTTTATGAGCAATCCAAGGACAAGACCCGGGTGGTAATAGGGGGTAGTCATGGTAAAACAACAATTACCTCAATGATTTTACATGTGCTCAACTATCATGAAATAGGGGTAGATTATATGGTAGGGGCACAATTGGAAGGTTTCGACAGAATGGTGCATTTAACCAAGGAGAACGATTTTATCGTTTTGGAAGGCGATGAATATCTATCTTCCCCAATAGACAGGAGACCCAAATTTCATTTGTATAAACCCAACATCGCTTTGCTCAGTGGCATTGCCTGGGACCACATCAATGTCTTTCCCACCTTCGAGAATTACGTGGAACAGTTCAAGATTTTTGTTGATAGTATCGTCAAGGGTGGAAGCATTACCTATAACGAGGAGGATGCTGAGGTTAGGGAAGTGGTGGAATCTTCGGAAAATTCCATTCGGAAGTTGCCTTATCATACCCCTGATTATGAGGTTATTGATGGGGAAACCCTTCTTTCCACACCTGAGGGTCCCATGCCCATAGCCGTTTTTGGCAAACATAACTTGAGCAATCTTGCAGGTGCAAAATGGATCTGCCAGAATATGGGTGTGGATGAGGATGACTTTTATGAAGCTATCGCATCTTTTAAAGGAGCTTCAAAACGCCTGGAGAAAATCGCCGAGGGTCCCAATAGTATCGCCTTTAAGGATTTTGCCCATAGTCCGAGCAAAGTTAAGGCAACGGCTAATGCGGTGAAGGAACAGTATCCGGATAGAAAACTGGTGGCCTGTTTGGAACTTCATACGTATAGTAGCTTCAATCCAGAATTCCTAAAGGAATATAAAGGAGCATTGGATGCAGCGGACGAAGCGGTGATTTTCTTTTTGCCTGAATCCGTAGCGATAAAAAAATTAAAGGAAGTTACACCTGAGCAAGTTTCCGAAGCTTTTGGTAGGACCGATTTACGAATATTCAAAAAGGCAGAACCCTTTCATTCCTTTATTAAGAACAAAGAATATTCCAACACCACACTGCTTCTTATGAGTTCCGGTAATTATGGCGGTTTGGAATTTAGAGAAGTTAAAGGGATTATAGAACATTGAAAGACAAGTAATTAATGCCGTTTTGGCAGTAGGATTCAATTTGGTACACCTATTGACTTACGGCTATAATGCAGAGAAATTCAATTTGGCCAAAAACCTTTAGGAAGTACAGAGTGACTTTGGCCAAATTGCTGTACACCTTTTTGGCAGCTTTTATGTTGGGCATATCCAATGTTATTAATCAAGAGGATAGGACTATCCATGACACCCGATTTAAAATAGAGAAACGCCAGGACCAAACGGAGGAAGAGGATTAGATGGATAAATGGATTGAACCCTAATGCCAATAACCGAATGTTGAAATAATTAGTTCTGTATATTTGGGGAATGGAAGAAAAGCCTATTTCCTTATCGATCAAAAACTGGTCAGATGATGACAAGCCCAGGGAAAAGCTCCTGAACAAAGGGCGTACGGCCTTGTCCAATGCCGAGTTGATCGCTATTCTAATTGGTTCGGGAAGTAGGAACGAAAGTGCCGTGGAACTTTCAAAGAGAATTTTGGCCTCTGTAGATAATAACCTGAATGAATTGGGGAAACTTAGTATTCAGCAATTGATGAAGTTCAAGGGCATTGGAGAGGCAAAGGCCATTAGTATTGCGGCGGCCATGGAAATAGGTAGGCGCAGAAGGGGAGAGGATGCCCAAAAAATAGAGAAAATAGGAAGCAGTCAGGATGCCTATGAGGTTTTACAGCCTATTATGGGCGAGTTGGAACATGAGGAGTTTTGGATTTTGTACCTGAACAATTCCAATAAGATTTTGCATAAGGCACAGTTAAGCAAGGGCGGTATAACCGGAACTTTGGTAGATGTAAGATTGATAATGAAACAGGCCTTGGAATTGGGAGCGGTGGCCATTATTTTGGCACATAACCACCCCTCCGGCACTTTAAAACCGAGCAATGCGGATAAGGAGATTACCCAAAAAGTAAAAAATGCATCTGGGTCTTTGGACATTCGTGTACTGGACCATCTCATCATAACGCAAAAGGAATATTTTAGCTTTGCCGATAATCAGTTATTGTAAATGTTATTGATCTATACCCATAAAATTACGCCTCGCCTAACGTACACCATGAAGCAGGTATTCACCAAGATTCTGGGTATAGAAATTGGCTTCACCACCAAGGTCGAAGATTTCATTAAGCATAAGGAAGAAAAGATAACGTATACCAAACAGCCGTTACAGAATGAATTTTTTGTACGTAGCCATGAACTCCTTTTTGAACAAGGGGTCAACGATATTGAAATAAACGTCCAAAGCTGGGACAATGTGCCCTGTTTTTTCTTTGCAGGGGAAAGAAGCAATGTGCCCTTCGATATTTTTGCTGCATCCTTTTATTTGATCAGTAGATATGAGGAATATCTACCTCATGTAAAGGATGCCCATGGACGCTTTCCGGCAAAGGGAAGTTTGGCCTACGAGTATAAGTTCCTAGAGCGACCTGTGGTGGATATATGGGCTATGAAATTGTTCGTTCTGCTCAAGGAGCGATTCCCAACCTTGGTTCAGGGACCCAGAAAATATAGATTCATGTCGTTGATTGACGTGACTACTTCCCATTGCTATGCCAATAGGGGATTTATTAGGGGAACAGCAGGCTTTTTATTGGATTTGGGAACTTTCAGGATTAGAAGATTGGTGGAACGAATAGCGGTGGGGTTAAACATCAAAAAAGATCCTTACGATAATTTCGCCACCTTGATCGAATGGCACAAAAAACTCAACATAAAGAGTATTTTCTTTTTTCAGTTTGCCAACTATTCAAAATACGACAAGAACGTATCTACAAATAGCAATAACTTTAAATCCCTAATTAAATACATAGGTGATTATTCCAAAGTGGCCTTGGCCGCATCCTATAGTTCCTTTAATAATGTGGAACTATTGAAAGAAGAGAAACAAAATCTTGAGGACGTGATCAACAGGCCGGTAAACTTTTCCAGAATGCGCTATAATCGGGTCGATGTTCCGGAAACCTACAGAAATCTTATTGACGCAGAATTTTCAGATGATTTTACCATGGGCTATAGCCATCAGATAGGTTTTAGGGCAGGAACCTGTACGCCATTCCAGTTTTATGATATCCCTCTAGAGGTGCAACAACCCATTAAGGTGTTCCCCTTTGTTATGCATGATTATGCTCTAAGGGAAATTGACAAGAAGGTGGAACTGGAAAAAAGAATGGATGCCATTTACAATGAAGTAAAGTTGGTCAAGGGAACCTTTATCTCCGTATTTTCCAATGAATTATTAGGTTCCGAACATAAATTCGATTGGAAGGAAGTGTACTATAGGTTAATCAGTAAATACAATGTTTAAAAACTTGGTCACCGATATATTTTTTGATTTGGACCACACGTTATGGGACTTTGAAAAAAATTCGTCACTCACTTTTGAAAAAATACTGGTGGAACATCACATTGATATTTCCCTACAAACCTTTTTAGAGGTTTATGTCCCTACCAATCTCGCTTTTTGGAAATTATACAGGGAGGAAAGGATAACAAAGTCGGAACTTAGGTATCAGCGTTTAAAAACAGTTTTTGATCAGTTGGGGCGGAATATTTCCGATGAAGTTATCCATAGTTTATCCAACGAATATATCAATCATTTATCCTCTTATAATCATCTATTTCCGGATGCGATAACGATACTGGATTATCTTCGACCTAGGTACAGACTTCATATCATTACCAATGGATTTCAGGAAATTCAGGAAAAGAAACTAAGGAATTCCGGCATACATCATTATTTTGAGCACATTGTAGACTCTGAAATGGCCGGTGTAAAGAAACCTAATCCTATAATTTTTGAGTTGGCCCTGGAAAAGGCCAAGGTTCATCCCCAGAAATCGCTAATGATTGGGGACAGCTTGGAAGCAGATATTCTAGGAGCCAAATTCGTTGGACTCCATACCCTCCACTTTAATGCCCATGGAGATCCCGAACATGATCACGCTCCTATCATAAGGGAATTGAAGGAAATAAAAACCTATTTATAGAGTTATATCTTTAGGACGGGCCCCTATTTTAGGCCCTGAAATTATTCTCTGGAAAATGATCTTGGTAAGAAACCTATTTCTCTGCTTTGTGATGGCGTTGGTTTGCTTGTCCTGTTCGGAAAAGCAGGACTTTAGCCAATATAACGATCTTACGATTACTCCCACTTTTGAGACTAGTATTTTTTATGTAAAAACACAGGAATCCATTATCAATAGGGTAAGTGGAATAAGTTTCTTCTCACAGGATTTTAATTTTGATGCCTTTGAGGAGGAGGTTTTTGCCGAAAGGGTACTTGAGGGTTCCATAACTTATGAACTGGAAAATACCACAAGCAAGGATATCCAGATTTCAATAGAATTCCTCAACGAAAACGGAGATGTTTTGGATAGTGAGTTTTTCCAAATGGATGCTGCTCCAACAGCACTTCTAACACGGGTAGTCGCCTACGGGGGAGCCGATAAAAGCCTTGATATTTTACGGAATACTACCCAAATCAGGTTAAGCGCCAGAAACCTTGGGGACAATACCAGTACATCCAGTCTGCCCGATCCGGCCATTGTACTTAGTTCAAGCGCAAAATTCATGGTCCGGGTAAAATGAATCGGTTTAAATCAATTTCATTTTTTATACTGTTGGTATGCAACCTTCTTGGGGCGCAGAACAAACAGATATTGTACGATTTTAATGAAATTCCCCAATCCTTGATGTTGAATCCTGGAGTGGAAAGCGATTTTAAGTGGTATTCAGGTATCCCAATGATATCGGGTATTTCGGGGTATGTTGGTTCCAATGGTGTTTCCGTAAACGATATTTTTGCCGAAGATGGGCTGGATATTAACGACAAGGTCAGGGATAGAATGGTCTATGCGCTTCGCCCGAGGGACGAATTTAGTGGGAATGTGCAAATGGAGCTTCTTAACATCGGGTTTAGAAGTGGTAATCCCAATTTGTTCTTTAGCGGCGGTGCCTATTTGGAGTTTGATAATATTACCTATTGGCCTAGGGATTATGTTCAACTGATTTTTGATGGCAATGCCGATCAATTGGGTAGAAGATTCAGTTTAAGAGATTTAAAAACACGCGGCTCTTTAGTGACCGTGTATCATTTGGGCATCAATAAAAAGGTAGACAAAAACTTGACCGTTGGTGCTAGGGGAAAAATTTATTCTGGTATGGTTGATTATAATTCTACCAGAAATAGCGGATACTTGGTAAACACCGAAGGACAGAATAATATTCTCAACACCACCTTAAATGCCGATTTGGAATTGCGGACTTCTGGTTTTGGTCAATTGGACGATGCTTCGGATAACGGTACCCTATCAAACACGTTGATCAAAAGAGCCCTTTTTGGAGGTGATTTGGGTCTAGGACTGGATTTGGGCTTTTCCTACAGGTTTAACGAACAAACCTTATTTACGGCCAGTGTGTTGGATTTAGGATTTATGTATCACAGTGGCGATACGAAAAATTATAGTCTCGTGGGAAATGCGAGTTCAGAAGGTATTCAAATCAACGTATTGCGCGAATTGTCCAATCTGAACCGTGATTATTGGCAGGATTTGGTGGATGAAATTGAGGAACTCATACCTTTTGAAGAGACCAATTTAGCCTATATAACCTTCAGGCCTACCAAGGTAAATGCCTCACTTCGATATGATTTTGGTAAACCTACAGGTTCATCGGAAGATTGTGATTGTACAATAGATGCTTCCAGTGGCCGTCAACCTAGGGTTTCCTACCGGAATTCCGTAGGAGCACACCTTTTTTTGATCAATAGACCCCGTGGACCCCAAGCCGCGGTGACGGCATTTTATATGCGAAGATTAGGAAATATTCTAGCACTTAAAGCTACATACACAGCGGACAAATTCAGTTATACCAATGTTGGCTTTGGACTTAACCTTCAGGCAGGCCCGGTAAACTTGTATGCCATGGCAGACAACCTGCTATCGTATAGGAATATCGCGGCCAGTAATTATGCATCTTTCCAGTTAGGATTAAATATTATATCTTGGGGGAGAAAGTAACACCAAACATTTTGGCATACTTTTTTCATTAACCTTGATAAATTTAATACCCACAATTTTGAGAACCTTAATAGTAGTCCTAACGATTTCATTGAGTAATATGATATGCGCACAGGCAAATCTGAACGATTATAAGTATATCGTAGTGCCAAAGCGCTTTGAGGACTTTAAGAAAGTCAATCAATACCAGACCAGTACCTTGGTAAAGTATCTGTTTTCGGAAAATGGATTCAATGCGGTATATGATGATGAACTACCACCGGACCTTATGTCAGATAAATGTCTTGGCCTTTGGGCTTCCTTAAATGAAGATTCTTCCATGTTTACTACTAAAATTTCAGTGGTTCTGAAAGACTGTGGTGGGGCGGAGGTTTTTGTGACCCAGCAGGGTAAGAGTAAAGTAAAGGAGTACAAGGGCGCCTACCACGAATCCATTAGGGAGGCCATGGAAAGTTTTAACGCTTTCCAATATGCATATTCTGGTAAGAAGGAAGTAAAAGAGCCATTGACCCTAAATTTCAAGAATGATGTAAAAAGCTTGAAGGACAAGCAAATATCCGAAAAATTGGAGCCAAAGGGAATCAACACAGATAAGGTGGAACGTAAATCCCCTAAGAATGAAAACCCCATGGTAATCCAAGAGGCTACAACGGAAAATCAATCCTATAAAAGCATGGAACCCGTAACTTCGGATGTAGGTTCAAAAAAAGACAATAATGTCAAAACGAATGCTGAAATATGGTATGCCCAGGAAATATCCAATGGCTATCAATTAGTGGACAATACTCCAAAAGTTAGGATGAAACTATTCAAAAGCTCCAATGACAATGTGTATATGGCGCAAGCCGATGGCAAGAGCGGCATGGTCTACGAAAAAGAGGGCGAATGGATTTTTGAATATTATGAGAATGGTAGTTTGGTCCAAGAGGAGTTGAACATTAAGTTCTAAAAATCATACTTGTCCTTCCAACGCCTTTTTAAAAATTCGCTTAGAGTATTTTCCCTTTGGTTCTTTCCGGGCTTGTAAAATGCAGTGCCAGAGATTTCATCCGGCAGAAATTCTTCGTTTACGAAATTGTTTTCATAATCGTGTGCGTATTTATAGTCTTCACCATAACCTAGATCCTTCATGAGTTTGGTGGGGGCATTTCTTAAATGTAAAGGGACAGAAAGATTTCCTGTTTGTCGCACTGCTTGCTGAGCCTTGCCTATGGCCATATAACTTGCGTTACTTTTAGGTGATGTGGCCAAATAAACGGCACACTGGCTTAGGATGATGCGTGCTTCCGGATAGCCTATAGTGGTTACGGCTTGGAAAGTTGTATTTGCTATGACCAAGGCCGTAGGGTTTGCAAGTCCGATATCTTCAGAAGCGGAAATCAACATTCTTCTGGCAATGAATTTTACGTCTTCACCACCCTCGATCATTCGTGCCAGCCAGTATACCGCTCCGTTTGGATCACTACCACGTATGGATTTTATAAATGCCGAAATTATATCATAATGCTGTTCGCCGGTCTTGTCGTACAAAACGGTGTTTTTCTGGGCTTTGGACAAGACCAAGTCGTCCGTTATTGTAATCTCGTCCGTAGGTTCTGAATTAACGACAAGTTCGAATACGTTCAGAAGTTTTCTGCCATCACCGCCAGATAATCTAAGTAGGGCCTCTGTTTCCTGGAGCTTTATTTTTTTCTTTTTTAAAACAGGATCGTTGTTCATGGCCCGTTTTAAAAGAAGTTCCAAATCCTCTTTTCCGAAAGGATTTAAAACATAAACCTGACATCTGGATAATAACGCAGGAATCACCTCAAAGCTCGGGTTTTCGGTGGTTGCGCCTATCAAGGTGACCCACCCCTTTTCAACGGCAGCAAGAAGTGAGTCTTGTTGAGACTTGCTAAAACGATGAATCTCGTCTATAAATAAAATAGGGTTTTTTGCGGTGAACAATCCTCCTGACTGCTTTGCTTTGTCAATGACTTCCCTTATATCCCTGACCCCACTGTTAATGGCACTAAGCACATAAAAGGGTCGTTCGCTTTCCTTTGCAATTATATTGGCCAAGGTAGTTTTTCCGGTACCTGGTGGCCCCCAAAGAATTAATGAAGGTATTATTCCTTTTTTGATTTGGTTCGTCAATGAACCGCTTTCACCTACTAGATGGTTTTGACTAATATAATCTTCAAGACTTTGTGGGCGTACTCGCTCCGCTAGAGGTTCGTTCATATTATAAAAATAGGATAAAGTTGCCGAAATACATTTAGAGGCATTTCAATAAAAAATTGGATTTAACAATTACTTTTGGTAGAATGACAATTTAACCGATTCTTATTTTTGGCTAACTAGTTGCTATTTCACTATTATGTCAGATTCAGATCATTTTAAGTTTTCCAATGCCGTACTGCTGGCTCCACTGTTCGGAGTATTGGCTATTTGGTCTACCTTTTGGTTGGAATTATTGAATAAAACCAATTTCAACGAGTTTGGTATTTATCCTAGAACTTTGTCAGGACTTAAGGGAGTCATTTTAAGTCCCTTTATTCATGGTTCCCTGGAACATCTTTATAACAATACTATACCGTTGGCAATATTGTTGGCGGCACTTTTCTATTTCTATAGAAGTATCGCCGTTAAAGTCATCCTTTTGGGTTTGCTTCTGTCAGGATTGATTACATGGGGAATTGGCAGGCCTTCATTTCATATCGGTGCGAGTGGTCTTATTTATCTTTTGGCTAGTTTTATATTTTTTAAGGGGATTTTTACAAAACATTTTCGCTTGGTTGCCCTTTCCTTGATAGTTGTGTTTATCTACGGAAGTTTGTTATGGTATATATTCCCGGTCAAGGACGGTATTTCATGGGAAGGACATTTGGGCGGATTTCTCACCGGATTGATATTTGCCCTGATTTTTGAAGCCAAAGTTCCAAAACCGAAAAAATATGATTGGGAGCGGGACGATTTTAACGAGGATGAAGATCCATTCCTAAAACATTTTGATGCCGATGGAAACTTTATAGAATCTGTTGAAACGGAAGATATGGAGAAAGAAGAGGTTATTTCTATCAAGTATCACTACAAGAAGAATAAGGGTGAAAACTCCACGGATGCTGATTAAGCCAGAATTCGTTGGCGAACGGCCTCATATAAGAAAACAGCACAGGCCACTGACACATTAAGCGATTCAATTTCCCCCAATAAAGGTAGTTTGGCACAATAATCGGAAGCTTTAAGGATTGAAGGGGATATACCTTGATCTTCAGCACCCATTACTATACCGATGGGTTCCTTGAGGGAAATATCGTAAATGGAGTCATTGGTTTTCTCTGTGGCCGATACGATTTTTATCCCCGAAGCTTGTAAATAGAAGATAGCGTCCTTAATGTGGTCCACTTTCGCAATAGGAACTTTAAAGGCGGCTCCAGCAGATGTCTTAATAGTATCTGCGGTTACCGGGGCGGCCCCTTTTTTTTGTATGATGATACCATCTACGCCCGTGCATTCTGCTGTTCTGATAATCGCACCAAAATTACGAACGTCCGAAAGTTGGTCCAACAGTAAAAATAGGGGAGGAGTGGATTTTTCAGATGCTTTATCTACCAATTCCTCAATAGTATAGAATGTAATGGGTGATATGTTGGCGACAGCACCTTGATGGTTGTTTTTGGTGAGTCGGTTAAGTTTTTCTATCGGGACGTATACCGCATTAATTTCATTCTTTCTAAGAAGGCTTTCCAGCTGTCTCATTAAGTCGCCCTTAAGTCCTTTTTGAAGAAAGACCTTATCTATTTCCTCGTTAGAATTTATGGCTTCTATAATGGCCCTTATGCCATAGATTTGGGTAGTTTTTTCCATGCGACAAATGTATACAAATTAGGTGCTTCATGAAATTGAAAACCAGTAAACATTTAAAGATACATCCGGCTTCATTACAAGCCCAATGATTGTATTGCAGGGTCATCCTTGGAATAATGGTAGGCTCTCCAAAAGAACCCTTCACCAGAAAATTTCCAAACTACTTTTCCAGTATCTGTTACCTCCCAGATTCCATAATCTCCTTCGGTTATCAAGGTATTTCCATTGGGTAACCTAACGGCTCCGGACACTTTTGGCGAGTATAGTTCCGAATCCGTAAAACTCCAAAGAATCTCTGGAAATGTAAGATCAGGTATGGTTTGTTGGGTGAGTTCTTCAGGTAATCTTAACTCATAAACCGTGGACCTTCCCAAATCACCACCATTTGTGAAAATCAACATTTTGGATGGTTCAAATAGATTAGGAAAATGGTTATTAACAAAGATACGCTCGGAAGTCTCGCCATTCTGGGTGGTAGGGTTACCAAACCTATAAATTAAATCCCCTCCGCGCCCAAAATTACCTCCTGAATGGCTTGAGGCTTCTTCCCTTGACGTGGAATGGTCAACTACCCATACTTCACTATAAAAATTTACGCTTAGGTAAATCAGGTCGTTTAGTGAATCATATCCTATGCCATTTATGTGCATTATGTTACCGTCATCGGTCTCATTATAATTTAAGTTGATTAGTTGTGGATTTTCTTCAACGGCCCCAAAGTTCAATTTAGTTTCGTCAAAATCTTGAATTAAGTGATTTTTCGCATGCCATTCCCATACAATTTCATTAGTATTAGGGTTAATTTCAATTACAGATTCCGGAAATAAGTCGGTATCATGTTTCGACCCATTTTCGACTGCTGCCACTTTTTCCATTCTTTCCCAAGCGATTGCTAAAACGTTACCGTTGGGCAATAATTCAACATCATGGTGTAATCTATGCTCGTTATTGGAGTATGTATAGTCCCATAAAATATCCCCATTTTTTGCTATGTATTGGATTTTCCCTCCAAAACCACCAAAGAGTATTTCAGTACTATCCTCATCTTGCAATGAAGCTAATAAAGTGCCATTTTCAAGTAAGACTACATCATTTCCTATTTTTCTATCACCCAATGGCCACTCATAAACAATATCCGCATTTTTATCCATAAGATAAACCCTATTGCTCATAGCGTCGTTTACGAGAATATAATGGTCTTCAACAAGATTTTTGTCATAAAAGGTAGCAGTGCCCATATCACCGTCAATAGTTTCAACAATAGGAGTTATTGGGGGTTCTTCCTTTTGTTCTTCTGCTATTTTTTCTGGGTCGTAATCATCTCCAGTACATGAATGTATTATAATCAATAAAAAACAGTACAGACATTTTCTTATTATATGGGATAAAGTATTTTTCATGTAAGGGCAATTTTTGGTTCTATAATTAAGGTCAAAAATCATTAAAAGTAATAAAAAACCAAATTCATCATTTCATCTGTTGAATTCCACCCATATCCTACATTTTTAGCTGGAAAATTTGGGTTTGAAGGATTTCCCGAGGTATTGTCATACGTTGCTGAAACTAAAATAATTGACCCTTTGGGAATAAATAGTGGTTCTTCATAAAGGTAGGTGCTTTGCCAATTAAAATCCCATTTATTTATCTTAATTAATGGTATTTCCAATCCATCAGGGGTAAGGGCTAATGACTCAAAACTTTGTCCTAAATAATGCATATGAGGCATAATAGATACTATGTTCATATCGTTATTTATTCTATACTTAACGTAAAATGTTGGTTTTGTTTCCTTCCTTAGAAAAAAGGGTTGATTTGCGATGTGATTTTCTCGTATGGCAAGCACCTTGATTTCATGTTCTACATTTTTTTTGGAAAAGTAAAGTTTTATTTTAGACTTGTCTGTCTGAGTTACAGATGCAGGGGCATAATGAATGTTCAAAAGTAGGTCAGTGTCTGCATACATTTTTTTTCCGGTTCCTTCTGGGTACAAAATAGGAAGATTACCTGGGACCCATCCGTATAGAAATTCATCAGCGAGTGGTTTTTTTTGAAATTCGAGGACTTTTGGGTCATATTCCGAAAGCCCATTTATACCTCTAATTTGATTGGTTGTATCGGCCATGATTCTACTGTGATGAACCTGTCTTTTATTTCCAGGAACATATTCAATAGATTCGATGTACTTATCTTCTTTAAGATTGGTTGGCAGATTGAAAAATCTATAGTCTTCTATGCCTTCATTGGAAATGATATATGAATCTTTCATTTCCAAAACCAAATCCGGTTTGCGATTATTCAGGAGGTCTGGGATTTTTGGGCGTTCACCAACTTTTTTGCCTTCCTTCATTCCTTGGGAGACCCATTCATTTATTTTCTCGATTTCCTCCTTTTTGAGTACCCTTTGATTTTTAAAAGTTCTGTATTCAGGGTCTGCCTTCCAAGGGGGCATGTATTTGATTTTTGTCACATGGGCTATAAAAGTGCCTTTTTTCTTGACTTCTTCATAAGTAGTTAATGGAAAAGGTCCATAACCGTTTTTTTTATGACAACTGGCGCAGTTATTAATGATGATTTTTTCAATATCCTCATAGTAAGTTAATTCTTGAGCAAATAATTGAGAAAGGAAGCCCGTAAATAGAAGAGTGACAAAAATCTTATGCATGTACTAATCTTTATATTCTATAAAGCACCCAATGGCTTGGGTGTAAGTTACTTTTACGGGAGTCCCTTGTAATACTGATTTAATGGCATTCTCCAAGTAGTGTTTGGTAACTTGTCTTCTATTTTTGCCCAATGCATAAAACCAGTTGTCGATAGCACCTTGATACAAAACTTTTCCGGAAGGATTTATTAGATAGGTTTGAGGAGTATGGGAAGCTTTCAATTGCTTGGCTAATTCGTTGTTTTTGTCACTTATAAGGTCAAATTCTATTTGATAAATTTTCTTGAAGTCTATTATTTCGCTGTCTTTAAAATTTTCTGGAAAAATTCCATAGAAATTTACAGAATCTTTATAAAGCGCATAAAGATTTCTAATCGTATTACCATATTTCTGGGAAATAGGGCAATCACTTCCAAGAAAAATCAATACCATAGGCTTATCGATATTATTTTCTTTTAGAATACTAAAATCTTCTCGATTTACTTGCTGAACTCTGTTGATTGAATCATTAATGTCAGAAGCGGGGTGTACGGGAGACGTTGGACTGAAATGCATGGAATGTAACGAATCCATTGAAGATTTTTCTTGCGAATGGCACAGTGTATTAATAAACAACAATATTAAAAGAACTCTTGACATTATGGTAAATAAAGTTTTTTTAACAGAATATAAATTTACAAAATGAATGGTGATCTTGGCTAATTTCCTATTTCAAACCGGCTGCTAATCATTTTATTAAAACGATTACAAAAATTTCAATTTTGAATTTATAAATTGTTGGTTATAACTCCTTGGTTAATAATTCGGAATTTTAAAATAAACATAAATGTAAGCTTCTTTAAATGGAGAAAGGACAAGTTTAGCTTGCCAATTGATGGTTGTAAAACTTTACCAACGTGACCAAGTCTTCTTCCGTTTTCATTTTCAATTTATTTTCTTTTATAAAATCCTGTACTTCGTCTTGGAACTTTGGAAAAGTCTTCAGGATTTTATTTTTATTTAATGAGATGGGTTGTAGTTTACCATCCATAAACCTTAAGAAGTATTTTTTGGTAGAGACTACTGTTGTTTTTGTGTCTTCATGATAGCTGTCCTTGGCTGGTTTTCCTTTTTTTAATTTTTTTTCGTGTTTTATAAAGATACTGCAGTTGGAATTGAAAATGGGTGAAGTAAAATATCCCTTTACTAGATTACCGTTTTCGTCCACATATTCTAGTACATGGTAATCAACTTTTTCTAGCGTAACCTTGCCAAGCTGATCTTTGTAAAAAATAATCTTTGTGGGGGAGGAGGCTTTATTTGCTTCCATTTCATCACGGTACACATTATATCTCATTAGATATTCCCCAATCATTTCATTTTTTTGATTAAACAACTGTCCTTGTTTGTAAAGAAAATTTTCATACTGTTCGTTTTCCGGGAAGCCTTCATCTTCTTCGATTTTTGTACTCATCTTTCCTAACAGACTAAAATCCATACCTAGAATAGGTACACTATTTTTTGGGTCAAATTCTGGATTTCCAGTTGTTTGGGCTATCAAGCCATTGGAGGTAAGAAATAATATTATTGCAAAAAATAATTTAGTCGTATTGGAAAGCATAATCAAATTTTTGATTTATAGCAAGTTAGTAAAATAATCAATAGTATTTTTTAAGATATTTACAATATAGGCTTCTAAGTCTGTGTGTTTTTAAAACTATGATATTGTTATATAAAAGAAAAGAGCTTTCATTATAATGAAAGCTCTTTTTGGTTTATAATTTAATAAGAAGGTATCTCTACTCTAAACACAAATCCAATGTCAATTCTCCTTCTGCTGGTGGTGTTACGGTACCGTCCGCACTAGCAATAACATTGCCTTTTGGGGAGGTAATAGTAAATATTACTTCACTATCGTAATCACCACTAACAAATCCAAATGTTAAGGTTGAGGTTCCATCGGGTACAGTAACAGTATATGTGTCTGAAAATCCATCATCAATTGTATAATCTGTAGCTACACCATCTACAATAACTTGGAGCGCTGCTCCGTTCCAACCATCTCCATAGTCATCTTCAAGTGAAAGAACGTAATCTCCTGGAGGATTGGCTATAGTCTCCGCACAGACAATGGTCCAGTTAATAGAACAATTAGCCTCTGGAAATTCTGTACATACAGAGGGAGACCAAGAATCGAACACTCTACCGTCGTCTGTATACAAAATCCATTTCATTGAGAAAGTATCGCCTGGAATAAATGGTCTGGTATCCGCATCTCGCTCAGGTGCATCAGGGTTGGCATAAACAGGAACCTCACCATTACCATTTTCATAGTCGTAAGTAGCTCCGGAATATAATTGATAAACCTCGTCCTGAGTTATGGTAAAATTTGTAAACTCAGCATTTGTGGGCACATCTCCGCCTTCAAGGGTGGCCCAAAGGATTCCTTCATCACCTCCATGTGCGGCAGTTTTAGGGTTTCCATCTAAATCAATGTAGGGTTCATTGAACAATACATATAACTCGATTTTATTTACAGTATTCTCCTTATCAATAGATTTCCACTTCATATTAAAAGTAATAGGAATATCTGTTTCCTGATCTTTAAAGTCTGAAGCAGATCCATCCGCGACAATGGTATAGGCATGTACACCACTTTCCCATTCAGGAAGGATTACCAAATCCTCATCCTTACAGGCGTTGAATAAAACCATCAACCCGGCTAATGTTAGTATATATAAATTATATTTTTTCATTTTATTATTTTTTTTAATTAAAACTGAAATTTCAGAGTATCCCAAAAGATTGCTCCACTACTTGGGCTATCATATACTTTGTCGGGTGTATTGCTGTTTAGGTTTAACTCATCCTGCGCGTAAGGTAGGGATAATGCAAAGTTACGTGGCAATTGTAATGGTGCCTGGATATCGGAAGGGAAACCAGTTCTTCTAAATGCGTTATATCCTTCATAACCATTTCCAAAGTTAGCATACCATGCTTGTTTAAGTACATAGTTCAAGCGCTGTGCACTAGTTCCTCCAGTAGGGTAGGCAGCAATAACGTCGCCAATATAGTCCTCTTCGTTCTTGTAAGTTATCGGCCAATCATAAGTTTCTGGCCAAGTATCGATATCCGCAGAAGCTGCAGGGTCTGCCGCTGTTCCAACCGCTATTACCTTTTCAAATTGTTCTTCCAAGGCCGCTTCAAGAAGATCGGCTTCCGTAGAACCAGTGGAAACGCCTAACGTAATTTGGGCTTCCAACAGGTAAAATTTAACCATCCATGAAGTAATGATCGGAAAAATTCCGTCTCCAGTACCAAATTGGTTACCTCCTGTAGTAGAGGCCGAAACATCAAATAGACCTGCAGCAGGATAAGCACCTACGGTAGTTCTCAAAGGGTTATCGTTAGGTATACCAGATGGGTCAGAGCGGTCACGACCAAAGAATCCACCTAGATACTCTCTTTCATCATCAGTAAGATCTTCAGGAGCTTTACCAAAAACACCTTGAGTTACAACAGGGCTATATGGAAAATAGGCATAAATACAATCATCCCTTTGTGAACAAGGTATGGTCTGCTTGTCCGTGGTATCGTCTGGATTTAAAAGAGACGATGTCTGACGCTTAAAGTAAAATGGTGTTCTAGGGTCTCTTTTGGAAAGCATCTCGAACATCAACTGAGAACCAAAATAGGAATAGCCAGCTTCACCGCCTGCATATCCATCAATATACATTGGGTGTCTATTATCTGGGTTTTTTAGTGCAGAAAAGCGTAATTGAAAATCATCTGCCGCTGTTTGGATGTAATTGTCACCGTCTACTATGGCTTGTATGGCGGCAGCGTTATCCTGAACGTTTTTGGTTTGGATAAGCAAACGCAACTTTAATGAATTGGCCGCCTTTATCCATTTGGAAGTAGAACCTCCATAGATAATGTCTCCATCCAACGATGTAGCTTGGTCCTTACCAAGATTTGCAATACCCGCATCTATCAGTGCAAAGGCATCAGCATAGATGTTAGCGCCACCATCATAAACGGGCTCCAAAATGGGTTCGCTGTAATTTCCGGCAAAAGCTTCAGTATACGGAACATCGCCCCATAAATCTACCATAGTAGTAAAATAATAGGCTTTTAAGACCTGTGCTACTCCTAAATAATTAGGACTAAGCTCTGGATCGGCCGCGCGTATCATCTCTTCCAAATCCTTTAGGGGTACACTGTACAAATAGTTCCATGTGCCATTCCAGGAGGAATTGGTGAAATTGAAATCGTCACTGCTTGTATTGATTGCCTGAAAACCCATTTGGGAATTATTTAGGCCACCTGCAAAGGTATTTAAGCCATTAAACTGGGCACTCGTCAATAACAGGTCCAAAGAGACTTCGGAAGCCGTGTTGGGATCTGTGTTAATATCCAGTTCCTGAAATTCACAACCGACTGTCGCCATGGTAAGAGCCATGGTAAAAACAGCAGTTTTTATATATCTTCTTAGATTTATTTTCATCTTTTTCATCATTAAGTATTGTTTAGTTTAGAATGACAAGGATAGGTTGAAACTATACGTTTTAGTCGTTGGTGTAGCTCCATATTCAAAACCTTGAACGTTGGATGCCGCCGTTTCAGCCAATACCTCTGGGTCTAAGTTTAGACCTTCTAGCACATTAGGTGCCTTCCACCATAGGTTTCTTCCGCTTAAAGAGAAAGTCAATGAGCCAAATGGGGTGTTTTCCAAGAATTTTTCAGGTAATGAATAGCTAAGCCCCAATTCCCTAAGTCTAATGGTTGTTCCATCATATATGTTTACTTCGTCCTGTCCATAGGCTCCCCAACCATCAGTAAAGTGAGAGTCAAAGGCAGTTATTGGAGTAGTGTTTTGTACCGTATTACCGTTACCGTCCAAAACAGGTTCAAAGGTCTGTACATTTCCATAGACACCAGGTACTACCCTTAGTGCTTCACGATCTACCGAATTCGCTAATTGACCACGTAACATCAAGGAAGCAGCGGTAAAGGAGTAAAAGTCTCCACCTTGTTTCCAATCGATCAACGCCCTCAATGTAAAGTTTTTATAGGTAAAACTATTTGTAACACCTAACGTGAAGTCAGGGTTAGGGTCACCGATAATATCTGAGGTTGCAGATGCAAATGGCAAACCGGTTTCCTTATTTATCAATAAGTTCCCTTCGGCATCCCTTGCATTTTTGGTTCCGAAGATTTGCCCGTAAGGGAAGCCGTTTCTATGAATGGTACCCAAGGAAGTTCCAGGACCACCAATAAAAATTTCACCAGTAGGACCTGCATCCACTACTAAGGATTTAACCTTGGAGAACGCGGTGTACATATTCCATTTAAAATTTTCGTTGGATACTGGATAAACATCCAATCCAATTTCCCATCCTTTGTTGGAAAGTTCACCAACGTTTACGATTCTGTCCGCAAAACCAGAAGAACGTGCAACGGAAGCCCTGGCAATTTGTTCGGTGGATGTCCTGTCAAAGTAGGTTACATCCAAGCTCAATCTACTATTGAACATAACAGCCGAAAGACCCGCCTCAAACTCCGTTGTAAACTCTGGCTTTAATTGGGCATTACCTAAAAGATTATCTCTGGAGGCAATATTGTTCAAACCATATACTGGAGAAGTAAAAGGTGTAGCAATAAAGTAGTTCGTAGATGTTCTGTAAGGATCAGCATCATTACCCACTTTGGTGTTCGCCGCCCTTACTTTTAATGAGTTTATAAATCCTGGCATAGGAATTACCTCACTTAGCATCATGGAAATACTGGCACCTGGATAGAAATAGCTATTTGCCCCCTGTGGCAATGTTGAAGACCAATCGTTTCTACCTACTACGTTTAGGAATAACCAGTCGTTGTAGCCAAAATTGATATCCGCAAACACACCATACAATCTTCTCAATCTGGAGTAGTCCCTGGTTGGAATTAGTGTGGCCGTTGCATCAAATCTATTGAGACCGGTAGAAATTATTTGGTTACCTACAACACCTCTTTCAGTATATTCCCTTTGGTTTCCGTTCATACCGATAACCGCTGTCATATTGAATTTCTCACCGAAATCTTTATTGATATTGAATAGCAGGTTAATATCCTTTTCAGTGTTATCCAAGTCTGTGGTTCTTACATAACCATCAGGATTAGCAATACCTCCAGGTCTTTCGTTTCTTCTACGTTTCTCATGATAGGTGTTTACACCTCCCTTAAGGGTAACGTTCAACCAGTCATTTATATCATAGCCTACAGATACGTTACCGTAAACACGGTTTACTTCACTTTTATATAGGTTGTTGTTGGCAATCCAGATTGGGTTGTCCAATGCCCTATAGAAGATATTGGAACCATCAGCAGGGTTTTCCCATGGAAGACCGTTTAGATCAAAGTTTCTGGGAAGATAAAACAACCTAGAATAAATGGAACCTCCGCCACCACCAAAATAATCGTTGAAGGCACTTGCTCCTGACGATGGTGATTTTTGGGTGGTATTAACATAGTTTATTGTACCGGAAACAGTTAGCCCATTATCCAATCTAGCGTTACCACCGGCATAAAGGTTTGTTCTTCCGGCACCTTGATTGGGAACTATACCAGATTGATTCATATTGGAAAAACCAACATTGAGATTGGATTTTTCACCTCCGGCACTTACACTAACAGAATGATCAGAAGTAATACCTTGTCTAAAGAACCCTCCAATAATATCGTGAGGTTCAATTTTATAAGGAGCGGATACTGATACCACAGATCCATCGGGCATTACATAATCCTGCATTAGTTCTGGAAAAACTCCCGGAAATCTATTGCTTACCGGGTTGGAAGCGGTTCCAGCCGGATAATTGGAACCATCAGGATATAAAGAATAAAAAGGAGTATAGTTTGTCCCATATTCTTCGTTGATACTATCTACATATTCAGGAAAAGGAGAACCCCAGTTTCCAATGAAACCTCCATTGTAAAGCTGGTTGGAACCCTGTGTATATACATCTTGATAATCAGGAATTCCAGAAATTTGGGTCATCGCTAAAGAGGAATTGTAGCGAACCTCCATTCCCTTTCTTGAGGCTTGTCTGGCACCTTTCGTGGTAATAAGTACCACGCCGTTCGTGGCCCTAGAACCATATAGGGCAGATGCTGCGGCTCCTTTAAGTACGGAAATGCTCTCAATGGAATTAGGGTCTAAATCAAATGCCCTACTGGAGAATACCGTGTTTTGGGCAGCCCCTTGATCGCTGTTAACACTGTTGTCAAAGGGAACACCGTCCACAACAAAAAGAGGTTGGGTGTTTCCTGTTAAGGAAGACATACCACGTATGTTTATTTTTGTGGATTGTCCAGGTGCACCACCGGCACCTACAATGTTTACACCAGGCATTTTACCTTGCATGGCCCTAACGGCATCCGTTTCCGCCCTTTGGGCAATTTGATCACCGTCTACCTTGGCGACCGAATAACCTAATGATCTGGATTCCCTTTTTAGACCTAGGGAAGTTACAACAACTTCCTCAAGAGCCGTGGCGTCATCCTCCATTTGAACATTGATGGTGTTGTCAGATCCAACTACCATTGAAACAGTTTTTTGACCTATATAGGTAAAAACAAGTGTTTCGCCTTGCGAAGCTGAAATGTTGTAATTTCCATCAAAATCGGTTTGTGTACCGGTGGTAGTACCTTTGACTAAAATGTTCACACCTGGTAGGGGTAGACCACTTTGGTCGGTAACTGTACCGGAAACCGTTTTTTCCTGTGCATAGGATATATGCACAATCAACGCCAACAAGAGCGTTAACAATCCATTTAGTTTTGTTCTCATTTTTTAATTATTTGAATTAGCTAGCAGCAAAAATCACAAAATAGTGTTAATAATCCAAGTGAATATTAATAAAACTTTAAGATATCAAAGGATTCTTAGGAGTTATAGATTAAACACTATTTGTATTTTACTATGTGTAATATAACAGCTTAAATATTGAGAATTTCGTAAAAATAGTCAACGCCCGTTAGTTGGGAAATGTGTGTTTTTTTGAAAAAACTTCCATAATTTTTAAACTAATGAAACGTAATTGAAGTTTTTTTGGCTGCTGCTGGTCACATTAAATTAGCTGGTAAAAAAAGTTTCTAAAATATTTATGGATAGGTTTGATTTATATTGAAATATCACTACATTTGCCGACCCTAAAACAAAGGGTAAATTTTTATACATATTTATATAGTATGCCAACAATTTCACAATTAGTACGAACAGGAAGGGCCACAATTACCAAGAAGAGTAAATCGGCTGCTTTGGATTCGTGTCCTCAAAGAAGGGGTGTATGTACTCGTGTATATACTACAACTCCTAAAAAACCAAACTCTGCAATGAGAAAAGTTGCCAGGGTAAGGTTGACGAACGGGAAAGAGGTTAACGCCTATATTCCTGGTGAGGGTCACAACTTGCAAGAGCACTCGATAGTATTGGTAAGAGGCGGAAGAGTAAAGGACTTGCCAGGAGTTAGATATCATATCGTTCGTGGGGCATTGGACACAGCAGGTGTGGCCGGTAGAACACAACGTAGGTCTAAATATGGTGCTAAACGTCCCAAGAAGTAAATAACACTTTTTAAAAAGAAGTAATGAGAAAAAGACAGGCAAAGAAAAGACCACTTTTACCAGATCCAAGGTTTAATGACCAGTTGGTGACAAGATTTGTCAATATGATGATGTGGGACGGTAAAAAGTCAGTAGCGTTTAGTGTTTTTTATGATGCCATCGATATTGTCGAGGCAAAAAAGACAGATGAAGAGAAAACTGCTTTAGAGCTATGGAAGGATGCATTGAGTAATGTAATGCCCCACGTAGAGGTAAGGAGTAGAAGAGTTGGTGGTGCAACCTTTCAAATACCCATGCAAATTAGACCTGACAGAAAAATTTCTACGGCTATGAAATGGTTGATAAGTTATGCTAGAAAGCGTAACGAGAAAGGAATGTCCCAAAAATTGGCTGCCGAGATTTTGGCTGCGGCTAAGGAAGAAGGTGCTGCTGTTAAAAAGAGGGTCGATACCCATAAGATGGCAGAAGCGAATAAAGCATTTTCCCACTTTAGATTCTAATCAAAATGGCAAGAGATTTAAGATTAACAAGAAATATTGGAATTGCCGCGCATATTGATGCCGGTAAAACAACGACTACTGAACGTATACTTTTTTATACCGGGGTTAGTCATAAAATAGGTGAGGTTCATGATGGTGCTGCCACTATGGACTGGATGGAGCAAGAGCAAGAACGTGGAATCACTATTACTTCGGCAGCTACTACATGTGAATGGGTTTTTCCTAGAGTAAATGGTGAGCCTACCGAAGATGCCAATAGTTATCACTTTAATATTATAGATACTCCGGGTCACGTTGACTTTACCGTTGAGGTGAACAGGTCATTACGTGTACTTGATGGATTGGTCTTTTTGTTCAGTGCAGTTGATGGTGTTGAGCCTCAGTCCGAAACTAACTGGAGGTTGGCAGATAACTATAAGGTGCCTAGAATTGGTTTTGTGAACAAAATGGACCGTCAGGGCTCTAATTTCCTAGCTGTTTGTAATCAGGTGAAGGAAATGTTGGGTTCAAATGCTGTTCCAATTGTTTTACCGATCGGTGATGAAGCGGACTTTAAAGGAATTGTCGATTTGGCCAAGAATAGGGCTATCGTATGGCATGAGGATAATTTCGGTTCTACTTTTGATGTAATCGATATTCCTGAAGAGATGAAGGCGGAAGTTAAGGAGTACAGAGCTGCCTTGATAGAAGCTGTTGCGGAATATGACGAGGAGTTGATGGAGAAATTCTTTGAGGATGAAGAATCGATTACTGAAGAAGAGGTACACGCTGCATTGAGAGCTGCGGTAATGGACAGGGCAATCATACCAATGATCTGTGGTTCTTCTTTTAAGAATAAAGGAGTTCAGTTTTTATTGGATGCCGTATGTAGATATTTGCCATCTCCTTTGGATAAGGATGCAATCGAGGGTGTAAATCCTGATACCGGCGAAACAGTTTTACGTAAACCTGATGTTAAGGAGCCATTTTCGGCTTTGGCATTTAAAATTGCAACTGACCCCTTCGTGGGAAGATTGGCGTTTTTTAGAACCTATTCTGGGCGTTTGGAAGCTGGGTCTTATATATTGAATAATAGATCTGGTAAAAAAGAGCGTATTTCACGTATTTATCAAATGCATTCCAATAAGCAAAATGCCATTGATTTTATCGAAGCGGGAGATATTGGTGCTGCCGTTGGTTTTAAGGATATTAAGACCGGAGACACTATGTCTGACGAGAAACATCCTATTGTTTTGGAGAGTATGAACTTCCCTGATCCCGTTATCGGTATCGCGGTTGAGCCTAAAACCAAGGCGGATGTGGATAAATTGGGTATGGCTTTGGCCAAATTGGCTGAAGAAGATCCAACCTTCCAGGTAAAAACCGATGAAGCTTCCGGACAGACTATTATTTCTGGAATGGGCGAGCTTCACTTGGATATTATCGTGGACCGATTAAGAAGGGAATTCAAAGTCGAGGTTAACCAAGGTCAGCCACAAGTAGAATATAAAGAGGCACTTACCCAAGCGGCCAACCATAGAGAGGTTTACAAAAAGCAATCTGGTGGACGTGGTAAGTTTGCCGATATTGTTTTCACAATGGAGCCCGCTACCGACGAGGAAATGACAGGCTTGGAATTTGTGAACGAAATAAAAGGTGGTAACGTTCCAAAAGAATATATTCCTGCTGTTGAAAAAGGATTTAAGGAAGCCATGAAAAATGGACCTTTGGCCGGATTCGAGATGGATAGTATGAAAGTTACCCTAAAGGATGGTTCATTCCACCCCGTGGATTCAGATTCATTGTCTTTTGAGTTGGCGGCGAAGATGGGCTATAAGGCTGCTGCCAAAGCTGCAAGAGCTGTATTGATGGAGCCTATTATGAAGTTAGAGGTAATAACTCCAGAAGAGAATATGGGTGATATTGTTGGGGACTTGAACAGAAGAAGAGGTCAAGTGAGCAATATGTCAGATCGTGCGGGAGCTAAAGTTGTTAAGGCTACAGTACCGTTATCAGAAATGTTCGGTTATGTAACATCATTAAGAACACTTTCTTCTGGTAGGGCAACTTCTACCATGGAGTTCTCACACTACGCAGAAACACCTTCCAATATATCTGAAGAGGTTATAAAAGCAGCAAAAGGTATAACAGCATAATCTAAGGAAATGAGTCAGAAAATTAGAATAAAACTTAAGTCTTACGATCACAATTTGGTGGACAAGTCTGCTGAGAAAATCGTAAAAACGGTAAAGACTACCGGTGCTGTTGTAACGGGACCAATTCCTTTGCCTACACACAAGAAAATATTTACTGTGTTGCGTTCACCGCACGTAAATAAGAAGTCGAGAGAGCAATTTCAACTTAGTTCATACAAGAGGCTATTGGATATTTATAGCTCCTCTTCCAAAACTATCGATGCCCTCATGAAGTTAGAGCTTCCTAGTGGTGTTGAGGTTGAGATCAAGGTATAAGAAGCACTGTACTGAATTTTCAGTGTAACATGTCCTGAGCTGCGGGCGAGGGAAAAACGGAGATAAAATAATTTCAGGGTTGAATTATTTTTGACCCTATTTTTTTGAATAGTTTTTAATAATTAGTAATTAATAATTTAAGTATGTCTGGGTTAATAGGAAAAAAAGTAGGCATGACCAGCATTTTTGACGAGAATGGAAAGAACATTCCATGTACCGTTATTGAGGCAGGGCCATGTGTAGTTACCCAAGTCAGAACCGAAGAGGTAGACGGGTATAGTGCCCTTCAACTTGGTTTCGATGACAAGGCAGAAAAACGTGCTAACAAGGCCGAATCCGGTCACTTTAAAAAAGCAGGTGCTTCTCCCAAGAAAAAAGTCGTTGAGTTCCAAGGTTTTGAAGGAGAATATAAATTAGGAGACACCCTTGGTGTTGACTTGTTTGTAGAAGGAGAATTTGTGGATGTCATTGGTACATCTAAAGGTAAAGGATTCCAGGGTGTTGTTAAAAGACACGGTTTTGGCGGTGTTGGTCAATCGACCCACGGTCAACACAATAGACTAAGAGCTCCAGGTTCCATTGGTGCAGCCTCCTATCCTGCTAGGGTTTTCAAAGGAATGAAAATGGCCGGTAGAATGGGTGGTGAAAAAGTAACCGTACAGAACCTTAGGGTTTTGAAAGTAGTTCCGGAGAAGAACCTTTTAGTTCTAAAAGGATGTGTCCCTGGTCATAAAAATGGGTATGTAACTATTCAAAGATGGCAGTAATGAAGGTAGCAGTATTAGATATAAATGGAAAAGATACGGGAAGAAAAGCTGAGCTTTCTGATAACGTATTTGCAATAGAGCCTAATGAGCATGCAGTATATCTGGATGTTAAGCAATATTTGGCCCATCAAAGACAAGGTACACATAAAGCTAAAGAGCGTGGTGAAATAGCTGGTAGTACTAGGAAGATAAAAAAGCAAAAGGGAACTGGTACCGCAAGGGCCGGTAGCATTAAATCTCCCATTTTTAGGGGAGGTGGTAGAATATTTGGGCCAAGGCCTAAGGATTATACCCAAAAATTGAATAAAAACCTAAAGCGTTTGGCCAGAAAATCGGCATTGAGCATCAAGTCGAAAGACAACGCTATTGTAGTGGTTGAAGACTTTGATTTTGACACTCCAAAGACCAAGGATTTTGTAAATGTTTTAAAGTCATTGGGATTGGAAAACAAAAAGTCCTTAATAGTGTTGGGCGATTCAAATAAAGGCGTATATTTGTCTTCTCGTAATTTTAAGGGTTCTGATGTTGTAACAAACTCAGAATTAAGCACTTACAAAATACTAAATGCATCAAATGTAGTATTGTTGGAGGGCGCTCTAGAAGGAATCGAATCAAATTTAAATAATAAGTAGTATCATGGGTGTGTTGATAAAACCGATTATAACGGAAAAAATGACTGCGGATAGCGAGTTGAACAACCGTTATGGTTTCCTAGTAGATCCGAAGGCCAACAAGATTCAGATTAAGGATGCTGTTGAAGCTGCTTATGGTGTTTCGGTCAAGAAAGTTAGAACGATGAATTATGGGCCTACGAGAAAAACCAGATTTACAAAAACTGGTGTACAGCATGGAAAAACAAACGCTACAAAAAAGGCGATTGTTGATGTGGTAGAGGGTGATATAATTGATTTTTACAGTAATCTATAAAGACAAGAAATGTCAGTTAGAAAATTAAAACCAATAACTCCAGGACAGCGTTTTAGAGTAGTAAACGGGTTTGACGCCATTACTGCTGATAAGCCGGAGAAAAGCTTGCTTGCTCCGTTAAAAAAGTCTGGAGGTAGAAACAGTCAAGGAAAGATGACTATACGCCAAAAAGGTGGTGGTCATAAGAGAAGGTACCGTGTAATCGATTTTAAAAGAGATAAGCAGGATGTTGCTGCTACGGTTAAGTCGATTGAATACGATCCAAACAGAACAGCTTTTATAGCTCTGTTGGAATATAATGATGGGGAAAAAAGATATATCGTTGCCCAAAATGGCCTGAAGGTAGACCAGCAAGTTTCTGCTGGAACTGGTTCAGCTCCAGAAATTGGAAATGCGATGCCTCTAAGTGAAATTCCATTAGGTACTATCATTTCGTGTATTGAGTTACGTCCTGGTCAGGGTGCGGTAATGGCTAGAAGTGCAGGTACTTTTGCCCAGTTGATGGCAAAGGATGGAAAGTTTGTTACTGTAAAGATGCCGTCTGGTGAAACTAGATTAATCTTATCGGCTTGTATGGCGACCATAGGTGCTGTTTCTAATTCAGATCACCAATTGTTGGTTTCCGGTAAGGCAGGTAGAAGTAGATGGTTGGGTAGAAGACCAAGAACCAGACCGGTAGCCATGAACCCAGTAGATCACCCAATGGGTGGTGGTGAAGGTAGGGCATCCGGAGGTCATCCTAGATCTAGAAACGGTGTTCCGGCCAAAGGTTATAGAACTCGTTCCAAGACCAAGAGTACCAATAAGTATATAATAGAACGTAGAAAGAAATAAAAAGTAGAAAGAAATGGCACGTTCACTAAAAAAAGGACCTTACGTTCATTACAGTTTAGAGAAGAAGATTCAGGATAATGTTTCTTCTGGCAAGAAATCGGTTATTAAGACATGGTCAAGGGCATCAATGATTACTCCTGATTTTGTTGGATTAACGATTGCTGTTCACAATGGAAAACAATTTGTACCTGTTTTTGTAACAGAAAACATGGTTGGGCATAAATTAGGGGAATTTTCACCAACAAGATCTTTTAGGGGTCATGCGGGTGCAAAGAATAAAGGAAAGAAGTAAGCTATGGGAGTTCGTAAAAAACAAATGGCCGAAAGAATAAAGGCTGAAAAGCAAAAAGTAGCTTTTGCTAAATTGAACAATTGTCCTACTTCACCAAGGAAAATGAGGCTTGTGGCTGATTTGGTACGTGGGGAGAAGGTTGAAAAAGCTCTTGCTATATTGAGATTCAACCCTAAAGAAGCTTCTAGAAAGTTGGAGAAATTATTGCTTTCCGCTTTGGCAAATTGGCAGGCAAAGAATGAAGATGCCAGTTTGGAAGATGCTGATTTGGTAGTTTCGGAGATCCGTGTGGATAGTGGGACAATGCTAAAAAGATTGCGTCCTGCTCCTCAGGGAAGGGCACATAGGATAAGAAAACGTTCAAACCATGTAACCTTGGTTTTGGGGTCTAACAATAATACAGAAAGCTAGAATGGGACAGAAAACAAATCCAATAGGAAATCGTCTAGGAATTATCAGGGGATGGGAATCTAACTGGTATGGTGGAAATGATTATGGAGATAAATTGGCCGAGGACGATAAAATAAGAAAATATATCCATGCTAGGTTGTCCAAAGCAAGCGTTTCAAGAGTTATCATAGAAAGAACGCTTAAGTTGATAACGGTTACTGTAACGACTGCAAGGCCAGGTATTATAATTGGTAAAGGAGGGCAAGAGGTAGATAAATTGAAGGAAGAGCTTAAAAAGATTACCAACAAGGAGGTTCAGATCAACATCTACGAAATTAAAAGACCTGAATTGGATGCCAATCTAGTGGCTGCTAGTATTGCACGTCAAATTGAAAGCCGAATCTCTTTTAGAAGAGCTATTAAAATGGCGATTGCTGCTGCTATGAGAATGAACGCTGAAGGTATCAAGGTTCAGATTTCAGGAAGGTTGAACGGAGCGGAGATGGCACGTTCAGAATCTTATAAGGAAGGTAGAATCCCATTATCTACTTTTAGGGCTGATATCGATTATGCATTGCATGAGGCTCAAACCACCTATGGAAAATTAGGTATTAAGGTTTGGATCATGAAGGGTGAGGTTTACGGAAAGAGAGAACTTTCCCCATTGGTAGGTATGCAAAAAGGGCAGCCTTCAAAAGGTGGAAAGCAAGAAGGAGGAAGAAAACCTCGACGTAGAAAGTAATAATTAAAGAAGTAGAGAGACATGTTACAACCAAAAAGAACGAAGTTCCGAAAAATGCAGAAAGGCCGTATGAAGGGCAATGCCGGTAGAGGGCATCAACTTTCTAATGGTATGTTCGGAATAAAATCTATGGACTCTTCTTTTTTGACTTCCCGTCAAATTGAAGCAGCTCGTATTGCCGCTACAAGATATATGAAAAGGGAAGGTCAATTATGGATTAAGATATTCCCGGACAAGCCTATCACCAAAAAACCTTTGGAGGTTCGTATGGGTAAAGGAAAAGGTGCTCCGGAATATTTTGTTGCCGTTGTTAAACCTGGAAGGGTAATGTTTGAAATAGCTGGGGTGTCTATAGACATAGCAAAGGAGGCATTGAGGCTTGCTGCGCAAAAACTTCCGGTTAGAACAAAATTTATTGTTGCAAGAGATTATACAGTTGACAATTAATCGTAGGAAATCATGAAAAATCAAGAAATAAAGGAATTGTCTGTTGAAGGACTTACGGAAAAACTTGCAGAGTATAAGAAGCAACATGCAGATTTAAAAATGGCTCATTTTGTAACTCCATTGGAGAACCCTCTTCAAATTAGAAAGGTAAGAAGAACGGTTGCAAGATTGGCTACTGAATTAACTAAAAGGGAAAACCAATAATTGGTTCTGCTTTATGGAAAAAAGAAACTTAAGAAAAGAAAGAATTGGGGTGGTAACCAGTGACAAAATGGAAAAATCCATTGTTGTTTCCGAGGTGAAGAGAGTAAAACACCCTATGTACGGTAAGTTCGTTTTGAAGACAAAAAAATATGTCGCCCATGACGAAAAGAACGATTGTAATATAGGGGATACCGTAAAGATTATGGAAACCCGTCCTATGAGCAAGACCAAGTGTTGGAGGTTAGTAGAAATCTTAGAAAGAGCCAAATAAGTTATGTTACAGCAAGAATCTAGATTAAAGGTCGCGGATAATACCGGAGCAAAGGAAGTTTTAACTATCCGAGTTCTTGGCGGTACAAAAAGAAGATATGCTTCTATTGGTGATAAAATCGTAGTTACCGTAAAGGAGGCTACTCCAAATGGGGGTATTAAGAAAGGTGCGGTTTCTACTGCAGTGGTTGTTAGAACAAAGAAAGAGGTAAGAAGACCTGATGGGTCCTATATCCGTTTCGATGATAACGCCTGTGTTTTATTGAACCCTGCCGGTGAAATGCGCGGAACCCGTGTTTTTGGCCCTGTGGCGAGAGAACTAAGGGACAAGCAGTTCATGAAAATTGTTTCATTGGCCCCAGAGGTACTATAATTTGATTATCAAGATGAAAAAGTTAAAGATAAAAACAGGAGATACGGTGAGAGTTGTTGCTGGTGACCATAAAGGATCAGAAGGCAAGGTCATGTCCGTAAATTTTGAAAAGAATAAGGCTATTGTTGAGGGTGTGAATATGGTTTCCAAGCATGAGAAGCCCAGTGCTAAAAATCCTCAAGGTGGTATCGTTAAGAAGGAAGCTTTGATTCATATTTCAAATCTATCCTTGATCGACTCAAAGTCCGGTGAGACTACAAGGGTTGGTTATGAATTGAGAGATGGAAAGAAAGTTAGGGTTTCCAAGAAATCAAATGAAGTAATTTAGTTATGGCTTACGTTGCAAGATTAAAGAAAGAATATAAGGATCGTATAGTTGCGGCCTTAACTGAGGAATTCGGTTACAAAAATGTAATGCAGGTTCCAAAGTTGAAAAAAATCGTGGTTAGTAGAGGTGTTGGAGCTGCCGTAGCCGATAAGAAACTTATTGACCATGCGGTCGATGAAATGACAATGATAACTGGTCAAAAAGCTGTTGCTACAATGTCCAAGAAAGACGTTGCCGCCTTTAAGTTAAGAAAAGGTATGCCAATTGGTGCAAAAGTTACATTACGAGGAGATCGTATGTATGAATTTTTGGATAGGTTGGTTACTTCAGCTTTACCTAGGGTTAGGGATTTTCAGGGAATTAAAGCTACTGGTTTTGATGGTCGTGGAAACTATAACCTTGGAATTACCGAACAAATTATCTTTCCCGAGATAAATATCGACAAAATCAATAGAATAAACGGGATGGATGTAACTTTTGTAACCTCTGCCGAAACGGACAAGGAAGCAAAATCATTATTAACAGAATTGGGATTACCTTTTAAAAAGAACTAGAATGGCTAAAGAATCAATGAAAGCCCGTGAGAGAAAAAGGGCAAGAACTGTAGCTAAATATGCAGAAAAGCGCAAGGCCCTAAAAGAGGCAGGCGACTATGAAGCGTTACAGAAATTGCCTAAAAATGCCTCTCCAGTGCGTATGCACAATAGATGTAAGCTAACAGGAAGACCAAAGGGCTACATGAGGACTTTTGGAATTTCTAGGGTTATGTTCAGGGAAATGGCAAACCAAGGCTTGATACCAGGGGTTAAAAAGGCCAGCTGGTAATATTAAATTAATAACTGGTTTCAGGTTTAGCAAAATGCTAAAAACCGTCACCGAATTATATATAAATGGTAACAGATACTATAGCAGATTATCTAACAAGAGTTAGAAACGCGAGTAGGGCAGGACACAGAGTTGTGGAAATCCCTGCGTCTAATTTGAAAAAGGAAATAACTAAAATATTATTCGATCAGGGATATATTTTAAGTTACAAGTTTGAGGATGATAAGGTTCAGGGTAATATCAAAATAGCCTTGAAATATGATAAGGTGACAAAGGAACCTGTAATTAAGAAGATACAACGTATCAGTAAGCCTGGTTTAAGAAAGTATTCCTCTAACGATAATTTGCCTAGGGTCCTTAACGGATTGGGTATTGCAATTGTTTCAACATCCCATGGTGTTATGACAAGTAAGCAAGCCAAGGCGGAGAATGTTGGTGGTGAGGTTTTATGCTACGTATATTAATAGAATTAAAGAGTTAGAAGATGTCTAGAATAGGAAATAATCCGATAGCGATTCCAGAAGGAGTTACAATTGAGGTCAAAGACAACGAAATTACCGTTAAAGGTAAGTTGGGAGAATTGACTCAAGATTTCTCTGGTGTTGAAGTTAAAATAGAAGACGGGCAAGCTTGGGTAACAAGACCATCTGATTCTAAGGAGCATAAGGCAAAACACGGTCTATACCGAGCTTTGATATTGAATATGGTTAAAGGTGTATCGCAAGGATGGACCAAAGAGTTGGAGTTGGTAGGTGTAGGTTATCGTGCAAGTAACCAAGGCCAAAAATTGGATTTGGCATTAGGTTTTTCACACAATATCGTTTTTGATCTAGCTCCAGAGGTTAAGGTAGAAACGATTTCTGAAAAAGGTAAAAACCCTATAGTTAAGCTGACTTCTCATGACAAACAGTTGGTTGGGCATATTGCGGCAAAGATTAGATCCTTCCGTAAGCCAGAACCTTACAAAGGAAAAGGAGTCAAATTTGTGGGTGAACAGTTAAGAAGAAAAGCAGGTAAATCGGCTTAATAATAGTATTATGGGATTATCAAAAACACAAAGAAAGTATAGAATTCGAAGGAGAATCCGTAAGGTTTCCAATGGAACCGCTGAAAGGCCAAGATTGTCCGTTTTTAGAAGTAATAGTGAAATCTATGCGCAATTGATAGACGATGTAAAAGGAGTTACTTTAGCTGCTGCTTCTTCCAGGGATAAGGATATAGCTGCCGTTAAGGGTAATAAAACAGAAATTGCCGCCCTAGTAGGTAAGGCTATCGCAGAAAAATCAAAGGCAGCTGGAATAGAAAAGGTAGCATTTGACAGAGGTGGTAACCTTTATCACGGACGTGTGAAGTCTTTGGCAGAAGGTGCAAGGGAAGCAGGATTAAAATTCTAAATTAAAGGTATGTTCCAGAAATACAAAAATGTAGAAACAATTAAACCAGGAGGTTTAGATTTAAAAGATAGGTTGGTTGGAGTACAACGTGTGACCAAAGTAACAAAAGGTGGTAGGGCATTTGGTTTTTCCGCTATTGTAGTTGTTGGTGATGAGAATGGTGTTGTAGGACACGGTCTTGGAAAATCTAAAGAGGTTGCCACTGCAATCGCAAAGGCCATTGAGGATGGTAAAAAGAACTTGATTCGTATTCCTTTGAATAAAGGTACGCTACCTCATGAACAAAAAGGAAAATATGGTGGAGCACGTGTTTATATTCAACCGGCTTCCCATGGTACGGGAGTTATTGCCGGTGGTGCCGTTAGAGCGGTATTGGAGTCAGTTGGTGTGCATGATGTACTATCAAAATCTCAAGGGTCTTCCAATCCTCACAATGTTGTAAAAGCTACATTTGATGCCTTATTACAACTAAGGGATGCCAAGACTATTTCGCAACAAAGAGGGATTTCCTTGGAGAAGGTTTTTAAAGGATAAATAACCATGGTAAAAAGTAGAGAGTAAAAAGTTAATAAGCCTATTTTTGGCGTTGCATAGACTAATTACTTAAAACTGGATACGAATTACTACATATAATGGCAAAGATAAAAGTAAAACAAGTTAAGAGTGGTATAAAGAAACCTCAGAATCAAAAGAGGACTTTGGAAGCTCTTGGACTAAAAGGAATAGGTCAGGTTGTTGAACATGATGCAACACCTAATATTCTTGGCATGATAAATAAAGTTAAACATTTAGTTTCTACCGAAGAAGCATAAATATAGATCTAATGAACTTAAGTAATCTAAAACCTGCAGAAGGTTCCGTAAATAGAGATGGTAAACGTTTAGGTAGAGGACAGGGCTCTGGTAAGGGTGGTACTGCCGCAAGGGGGCATAAAGGTGCTAAATCTAGATCTGGTTACTCCAAGAAAATAGGATTTGAAGGTGGTCAAATGCCTTTACAAAGACGAGTTCCCAAATTCGGTTTTACGAATATCAACCGTAAAGATTACAAGGGAATAAACCTTGGAAAATTACAAGAGCTTGTTGATTCTAAAGTAATCAAGGATACAGTTTCCTTTGAAACTTTGGTAGAGCATGGTTTAGTGGGAAAAAACGATTTGGTTAAGATTTTAGGAGATGGAGATTTAAAGGCCGCTCTTAAAGTATCTGTACATAAATTTACTGCTTCTGCAAAGGCTGCGATTGAAGCTGCGGGTGGTGAAGCAATAAGTTTATAAGTATTAGCGGGAACATGAAAAAATTCATTGAAACAATATCCAATATTTGGAAGATAGAGGAACTAAGGAATAGAATAATACTTACCCTTGGGCTTCTTTTGGTATATAGATTTGGTTGCCAAATCGTTCTTCCAGGTATAGATTCTACTCAATTAGGAGGTTTGGCCGATGGTACTGACCAAGGAATATTTGGTCTTCTCAATGCTTTTACTGGAGGGGCGTTTGCCAATGCTTCGATTTTTGCCTTGGGTATTATGCCGTATATATCCGCTTCTATTGTAGTGCAATTGATGGGTATTGCAATTCCTTACCTTCAGAAATTGCAGAAAGAAGGGGAAAGCGGTAGGAAAACTATCAATCAAATTACCCGGTGGTTAACAATAGGTATCTGTATAGTTCAAGCACCTGCTTATTTGTACGGTCTTGGTGCGTTTGGTGTTCCAGATAGTGCCTTTGTACTGGGTAAGGGATTGGATTTTATGGTTCCTGCTGTGATTATCTTGGTTTCTGGTTGTGTATTTGCCATGTGGTTGGGTGAAAAAATTACGGATAAAGGTATTGGTAACGGTATTTCTTTATTGATTATGATCGGTATCATAGCAACAATGCCCCAATCTTTTGTTCAAGAATTTGTTTCAAGAACTACCAATAATAATGGTGGTTTAATGTTTATTCTTATTGAGGTAATTGTATGGTTCTTGGTGATTTTGGCCAGTGTGCTTTTAGTTATGGCAACTCGTCAAATACCGGTGCAGTATGCTAGGAGAACGGCATCTGGTGGATATGAAAAGAATATCATGGGATCACGACAGTATATTCCATTGAAATTGAATGCCTCTGGTGTAATGCCCATCATTTTTGCACAGGCAATTATGTTTGTTCCTGGAATGATAGGTGGAGCTTTTGATGATACGTCATTTGGTCAGTGGATGCAAGTTCAGTTTAGTGATATTTTTGGATGGGCCTATAACTTATTGTTTGCCTTTCTAATTATCATTTTTACCTACTTCTATACGGCGATTACGGTTCCTACCAATAAAATGGCAGATGATTTAAAACGTAGTGGCGGTTTTATCCCTGGAATAAGGCCTGGAAAAGAAACTGGAGATTATTTGGATAAAATTATGTCATTAATTACGCTACCTGGATCTATATTTTTAGCTTTGCTGGCCGTTTTACCGGCAATAGTGGTAAAATTGTTGGATGTACAGGCTGGATGGGCACTTTTTTATGGAGGTACTTCCCTTTTGATTATGGTTGGGGTGGCAATCGATACTGTACAACAGGTAAATTCTTACCTATTGAATAGGCATTATGACGGATTAATGAAAACCGGAAAAAATAGAAAAGTAGCATAATTTATGGCTAAACAAGCAGCGATAGAACAAGATGGATCCATTATTGAAGCATTGTCAAATGCAATGTTTCGAGTTGAATTGGAAAATGGACATGTAGTTACAGCGCATATTTCAGGTAAGATGCGCATGCATTATATTAAGTTGTTACCTGGAGACAAGGTTAAATTGGAAATGAGTCCATATGACCTTACGAAAGCAAGAATTACTTATAGATACTAAGAAAGCAAAGTAAGATGAAAGTAAGAGCATCAATAAAGAAGAGAAGTGCCGACTGCAAGATTGTTCGCAGAAAAGGCAGATTGTACGTAATCAACAAAAAGAATCCTAGATTTAAACAAAGACAAGGGTAATTATGGCAAGAATCGCGGGTATTGATATACCAAAACAAAAAAGGGGCGTAATAGCCTTGACCTATATTTTTGGAATAGGGAAGAGCAGGGCTAAGGAAATTTTGGCAAAAGCCCAAGTCAGTGAGGATACTAAGGTTTCTGAATGGAACGATGATGAAATAGGTCGTATTAGGGAAGCTGTCTCATCCTACACGATTGAAGGTGAATTGCGTTCTGAGACCCAATTGAACATTAAGCGATTAATGGATATTGGATGTTATAGAGGTATACGTCATAGATCTGGCTTGCCATTAAGGGGTCAACGTACAAAGAATAACTCTAGAACTAGAAAAGGAAAGAGAAAAACAGTTGCTAACAAGAAGAAAGCTACCAAATAATAGATAGTTATGGCAAAGGCAAATACTAAGGTAACCAAAAAGCGTAAAGTTATTGTTGATTCAGTAGGAGAGGCTCATGTAAGTGCTTCTTTCAATAATATCATTATTTCTTTGACTAACAAGAAGGGTGATGTTATTTCTTGGTCATCGGCAGGTAAATTAGGTTTTAGAGGTTCCAAAAAGAATACTCCTTATGCGGCTCAGGTAGCAGCGGAAGATTGTGCAAAGGTTGCCCATGAGGCAGGTTTGCGTAAAGTGAAGGTTTATGTTAAGGGCCCTGGAAACGGAAGGGAATCAGCTATCCGTTCCATACACAACGCAGGAATTGAGGTTACTGAAATCATCGATGTGACCCCAATGCCACATAATGGATGTAGACCTCCAAAAAGAAGAAGAGTTTAATCAAGTATAAATAAATTTCACCGAAGGTGTAGTTACGATTATCGAAGGATAAGCCTTAATTCATAATCTCACCTTCATAATATTAGAAAATGGCAAGATACACAGGACCTAAATCAAAAATCGCCCGTAAATTTGGTGAGGCGATATTCGGGGACGACAAATCCTTTGAAAAGAAAAATTACCCTCCAGGACAACACGGAAATAACAGACGTAGAGGAAAACAGTCTGAGTATTCCGTTCAGTTGATGGAAAAACAAAAGGCAAAATATACCTACGGTATACTTGAGAAGCAGTTTAGAAACCTTTTCGCCACCGCCAAGAGAAAAGAGGGCGTTACCGGTGAAATTCTTTTACAATTGTGCGAAAGTCGCTTAGACAACGTAGTGTATAGAATGGGTATTTCCCCATCGCGAAGTGGAGCCAGGCAATTGGTTTCTCACAGACATATAACGGTAAATGGCGAGATTGTAAATATTCCCTCCTACTCTTTAAAGGCTGGGGATGTTGTTGGTGTTAGGGAAAAATCCAAATCATTACAGAGCATTCAAGATTCTCTTGCAGCAAGTAGCAGTGTTTATGAATGGATTACCTGGAACAGTGAGAAGAAGGAAGGAACTTTTGTTTCCGTTCCAGAAAGATTACAAATTCCGGAAAACATCAAAGAACAATTAATCGTCGAGCTTTACTCTAAATAAAAACAACACTGATCCAATTATGGCATTATTTAATTTTCAGAAACCCGATAAAGTAATAATGATCGATTCCTCAGACTTCGAAGGAAAGTTCGAATTTCGTCCTTTGGAGCCTGGTTATGGATTAACTGTTGGGAATGCACTTAGAAGGGTATTGCTTTCTTCATTGGAAGGCCATGCCATTACATCCGTAAGGATTGATAAAGTTGAACATGAGTTCTCCGTAATTTCGGGTGTTGTAGAAGATGTTACCGAAATTATCCTAAACTTGAAGCAGGTTCGTTTCAAGAAACAAATCGAGGATTCTGAAGCAGAAGTCGTTTCAATTTCCGTTAGCGGAAAGGAACAATTGACAGCAGGGGATTTTCAAAAATTCATTTCAGGTTTCCAAGTGCTGAATCCAGACTTGGTGATTTGTAACATGGATCCCAAGATTAGCATCAATATGGAAATCACTATTGATAAGGGTAGAGGTTATGTCCCTGCAGAGGAAAACAAAAAGTCCGGTGCGCCAATAGGGACTATAGCGGTCGACTCTATCTTTACTCCCATAAAGAACGTAAAATACAGCATCGAAAACTATCGTGTAGAACAGAAAACTGACTACGAAAAATTGGTTTTTGAAATTGTTTCCGATGGTTCAATTCACCCTAAGGATGCCTTGACCGAGGCTGCAAAGGTTCTTATCCATCATTTTATGTTGTTCTCCGATGAGCGTATCACTCTGGAAGCAGATGAGATTGCTCAAACAGAGACCTATGATGAGGAATCGTTACATATGAGACAATTGTTGAAGACCAAATTGGTAGATATGGATCTTTCGGTCCGTGCCTTGAACTGTTTAAAGGCTGCTGAAGTTGATACTTTAGGAGACTTGGTGTCCTTCAACAAGAACGATTTAATGAAGTTTAGAAACTTTGGTAAAAAATCCTTAACAGAGCTTGAGGAGTTGGTTATCAACAAGGGCCTTAGTTTTGGAATGGATTTGTCAAAATATAAATTAGATAAGGATTAATTAATCATATTTTGCTCCTCGTTCAAACGAGTTTGGTAGCAAGATGATAATACAATAACATGAGACACGGTAAAAAAGTTAACCATTTAGGAAGAAAGTCGGCACATAGAAAAGCTATGTTGGCCAATATGGCATGTTCTTTAATCGAACATAAAAGAATTAATACAACGGTTGCCAAAGCCAAAGCTTTGAAACAATTTGTTGAGCCATTGATCACTAGGTCCAAAGCAGAGAACAATCAGTCCGCAGAGAAAGGTACTCACAATAGACGTATCGCTTTCAAGAATCTTAGAGATAAATATGCGGTAAATGAATTGTTCAGCGTAGTATCTGAAAAAGTAGCGGATAGACCAGGTGGATATACAAGAATCATCAAGTTGGGAAATCGATTAGGTGATAATGCGGATATGGCCATGATAGAGTTGGTTGATTTCAATGAGATCTACAATGCTGGGAAACCGAAGAAGAAATCTACTAGAAGAAGTAGAAGAGGTGGTAAAAGCTCTAGTGACGAAGCTCCAAAAGTTGAAGAACCAGTTGTTGAAGAGGCTGCACCAGAAGCGGAGGCTAAGCCGGAAACGGAATCACAACCTGAGAACGAGGTTAAAAAGGAAGATGATTCAAAAGAGTAAAATGTCAATAAATATTGATAATTATAAAAGGATAAGTTTAAAAGCTTATCCTTTTTTTATGTTTTTTTGTGAACGGATAAAAAGTAAAGGAATAGCATGAAGTATCAAGCCAAAAAGAAAGCGTTAATATTGTTAGCCGATGGTACCATTTTTTATGGAAAGTCTGTTGGGGACAAAGAAGGAACCGCCTTTGGGGAAGTTTGTTTCAATACCGGTATGACCGGATATCAAGAAATATTTACGGATCCGTCCTATTTTGGACAATTAATGGTTACCACCAATGCACACATAGGGAACTACGGTACAAATAAGGAAGAGGTAGAATCTGAGAGCGTCAAGATTGCCGGTTTAATTTGTAGGAATTTCAGCTATGAATATTCGCGTCCAAGTGCAGATGCCAGTTTACAGGATTTTTTGGATAGTAACGACCTCTTTGCCATTTCAGATGTGGATACCCGTGCCTTGGTCAGTTACATTAGGGATAATGGGGCTATGAACGCCGTAATATCCACTGATGTCGATAACATTGAGGAATTAAAAAAGCAGTTGGAAAAAGTTCCAAGTATGGAGGGATTGGAGCTTGCTTCCAAAGTGTCCACCAAGGAACCGTATTTTTATGGCGATCCATCGGCAAATATCAAAATTGCGGCCTTGGATATTGGAATTAAGAAGAATATTTTAAGAAACCTTGAGAAGCGTGGGGCCTATATAAAAGTATTCCCATATAATGCTACGTTTCCCGAGATGTCTTCTTGGAATCCTGATGCTTACTTTATATCCAATGGACCTGGCGACCCTGAGCCTTTGTCTGAAGCTATAACCGTAGCCAAGGAAATTATAAAGACAGACAAGCCCTTGTTTGGTATTTGTTTGGGGCATCAGGTAATTGCCTTGGCCAATGGCGTATCTACTTATAAGATGCACAATGGGCATAGGGGTATCAACCATCCCATATTAAATTTACTTACTGGAAAAGGTGAAATAACTTCCCAGAACCATGGATTTGCCATTAACCGGGAGGAAACCGAAGCGAACGATAATCTAGAGATTACGCACGTCCATTTGAATGATCAAACCGTTGCCGGAATACGGATGAAGAATAAAGATGTGTTCTCGGTACAGTATCATCCTGAGGCCAGCCCGGGACCTCATGATGCCGATTATCTTTTTGATGATTTTTTCAGTTTGATCGAGAAAACTTCAAAGCAATCCACAGAAGTTTAAAAAATCGTTATATTATTTTGAATTAGAAGAATGAATTTAGCAATGTGGAGCTAACGTTTGTATCTTTGCCAATCAGTTTTTAAATCAGTTTATTAAAGAAAATAACAAATGAGTATCATACTAAGCGTTCACGCAAGACAAATTTTAGATTCAAGAGGAAACCCAACAGTAGAAGTAGACGTAATCACTGAAAATGGGGTAATGGGAAGAGCCGCAGTACCTTCTGGAGCCTCTACGGGAGAACATGAGGCAGTTGAACTACGTGATGGGGGAAATACCTTCATGGGCAAAGGAGTTATGAAGGCCGTTGAGAATGTCAATACCGTAATCGCTGAGGAGATATTGGGTATGTCCGTTTTTGAGCAAAATTTATTGGACCAGACCATGATCGATTTGGATGGAACTCCTAATAAGTCCAAATTGGGAGCTAACGCTATTCTAGGAGTTTCCTTGGCCGCAGCAAAGGCCGCTGCCAATGAATTGGGAATTTCCCTATACCGATACGTTGGGGGTGTTAGCGCTAACACGTTGCCCGTACCAATGATGAATATTATCAATGGGGGTTCGCACTCTGATGCGCCTATCGCCTTCCAAGAGTTCATGGTCATGCCGGTAAAGGCCAAAAGCTTTTCTCATGCCATGCAGATGGGTACTGAAATCTTCCATAATCTAAAAAAGGTTTTGCATGACAGAGGTCTAAGTACTGCCGTAGGCGATGAGGGAGGATTTGCACCTAATCTTGCTGGAGGAACTGAGGATGCTTTGGATACCATTGCCAAAGCGGTTGAAAAAGCTGGCTATAAATTAGGTGATGATGTTATGATAGCCTTGGATTGTGCCTCTGCAGAATTCTATGTGGACGGTGCCTACGACTATACCAAATTTGAAGGAAGCAAAGGAGAGGTTAGGACTTCTGAGGAACAAGCGCAATACTTGGCGGATTTGACCGAAAAATACCCCATCATTTCCATTGAAGATGGTATGGACGAAAACGATTGGGACGGATGGAAAGCCCTGACCGAAAAAATAGGGGATAAGGTTCAATTGGTAGGTGATGATTTATTTGTGACCAATGTAGAAAGATTGTCCACGGGAATAGAAAAGGGTATTGCAAATTCCATTTTGATCAAAGTAAATCAAATAGGTACCCTTACGGAAACCATAGCAGCCGTGAACATGGCCAAGAATGCCGGGTATACTTCCGTAATGTCCCATAGATCTGGTGAAACAGAAGATAATACGATTGCCGATTTGGCAGTAGCCTTGAATTGTGGGCAAATCAAAACAGGTTCAGCCTCTAGGTCTGACCGTATGGCCAAGTACAATCAATTATTACGAATTGAAGAGGAGTTGGGAAGTATGGCCTATTATCCTCAGAAAAAGGCATTTAAGATAAAATAATCCAAGTTTGGTACCAAAGGCCTTCTTTTTAGAAGGCCTTTTTTTTTGGAACAGTCTAAAACTTTAATTACCTTTTCTAAGATATCAACCCCCTATTTGCATTCTATGAATAATTTTCTTTTTGTATCCGCCGAAAATGACGCAATCCCCGACTGTAAGGCTGGAGGAATGGGTGACGTAGTGAGGGATGTTCCCAGGGAAATTGCCAGTCGCGGAGATTCTGCCCATGTAGTGGTACCTTCTTATGGGAGATTACATCAAAACGGGGTTTTTAAGGCAAAGTTGGAATTTAATCTTAGGGGAACTGTATATGTTGCGGAGCTCTATGAGGTGCTTCCCAAAAAAATTGTCAAAAACATATCCCACTATGTAATTCATCATCCTGAAATCAAGGAGGGCGGTATTGCACATATATATCATGATGATCCAACGGAACCATTTTTCAATGATTTTGTAAAGTTTATGATTTTTTCCACGGCCGTCGCCCAAGCTATCAAAATAGGGGCCTTTGGTAAGTTGGATATTGTACATATGCACGACTGGCACTCCAGTGCCGTACTATTTTTAAAGACGTATCATCCTGCCTATCAAGACCTAAAAAAAATGCGTTATGTGTATAGCATACATAATCTAGCGATACAGGGTATCAGACCGTTTTATAATAACTACGCCTCTGTCAACCATTGGTTTCCAGAAATTCAATTAGACCATAAAGTATTGATGGATCCTCGGTACCAGGACTGTATAAACTTAATGGCGGTAGGTATTCGTTTGGCGGATGCCGTGCACACGGTATCTCCTTCTTACAAGGAAGATGTAATGTTGCCTAGTAGGCCACCGGAGTTTATAGGGGGGGAAGGTTTGGAAAAGGATTTGCAAAATGCAAACAATGAAGGAAGGTTGTTTGGTATTTTGAACGCATCCAACTACAACAATATTAGAACTGCGGAAAAAGGAAATCTGTACAGAAATACGGTAAAGGCCCTGTTCCGATGGTTACAGGACGAATCCAAAAAATATAAGGCAGATTTTTTAGCGCATACCGGCGAGAAAATCATGCAATATGTTGGTAATAGGCCCAAATTTATCGTTTCAAGTGTGGCCAGGTTGACCGAGCAAAAATTTTATTTCTTAAAACGTTCTCCAGAAGCATTTGAGGAAATTCTAAAACGTTTAGAAAAGGTAGAAGGTATTTTTATGCTTTTGGGAACAGGAAATCCTGATTACGAGGATTTGTTCAGGAAAATGAGCTACAAACACAAGAATTTTATTTTTACCAACGGACAGTCAGAAGATTTGATAGATTCCATGTACCTGGAAACAGATTTATACTTTATGCCAAGTTTGTTTGAGCCCTGCGGAATAAGTCAAATGTTGGCCATGAGAAATGGTAATCCTTGCTTGGTTCACCATACTGGAGGCTTAAAGGATACGGTCGCCCACATGAAAACTGGGTTTGCGTTTGAAGGTAAGACTTATGATCAGCAGATAAGAAATATGGTAAAGGTTTTCGATGAGGCCTTGAATGTTTGGGAGAATGATAAACCGGCTTGGAAACGTATTAAGGCGAATGCTAAAAAGATGCGATTTACTTGGGAGGATTCGGTGGATGCGTATTACAAAGATCTCTATTTGTTATAGGTTTTTCTCTACGTCGGACATATTGTTAATTTTAGCCCAAAGCCCTTTGCGAAATTGTTAAAATACCCCTGTTTTATTAACTTTACCCCTAATCGATTAACCCGTAAAATTTAAAAATGTCAGATAAAGCTACTTTAGAATATAATGGTAAAAAGTATGAGTTTCCTGTTATTGAAGGCACGGAAAAGGAACTTGCCATTGATATTAAATCCTTAAGGTCCTCTACTGGAGGAATTATTACTATAGACCCGGGGTATAAGAACACAGGTTCCTGTGAAAGTGCCATTACTTTTTTGGATGGTGAAAAGGGTATTTTAAGATATCGGGGGTATTCCATAGAAGAGTTGGCGGAAAAAGCCGACTTTTTGGAGGTAGCGTACTTATTGATTTTTGGTGAATTACCCAATGAAGAGGAGTTGGCCAAATTTCACAAGGATATTACGGATGAGTCCCATGTAGATGAGGAAATGAAAAAGATTTTGGATGGATTTCCGAAATCGGCACATCCCATGGGTGTACTTTCCTCCTTAACAAGTGCCTTGATTGCGTTTAACCCTTCTACGGTAGACGTAAGTTCTGAAAAGGACATGTATCATGCAATAGTAAGGATACTGGCCAAATTTCCAGTGTTGGTGGCATGGACCTTACGAAAGAAAAAGGGCTTGCCGTTGGATTATGGAGATGATACCCTAGGCTATGTGGAAAACATCCATAAAATGATGTTTAAGCGTCCAAATCAAGAGTATAAAAAGAACAAAGTAGTTATAGAAGCTCTGGATAAATTATTGATTTTACATGCGGACCATGAACAGAATTGTTCTACATCTACAGTTCGCATTGTAGGATCTTCCCATGCTGGACTTTTTGCTTCTTTGTCTGCAGGCATTTCTGCATTATGGGGACCTTTGCATGGTGGTGCCAATCAGGCCGTATTGGAAATGTTGGAGGCGATCGAAGCGGATGGTGGAGATACCAAAAAATATATGGCAAAGGCCAAGGACAAGGAAGATCCATTTAGGTTGATGGGCTTTGGTCACAGGGTGTATAAGAACTTTGACCCTAGGGCCAAAATAATCAAAAAAGCTGCTGATGAGGTTTTAAGCGATTTGGGAATTGATGACCCAATCCTTGATATTGCTAAAGGCTTGGAGAAGGAAGCTTTGGAAGATCCTTACTTTGTAGATAGAAAATTATATCCCAACGTGGATTTCTATTCTGGTATTATCTACCGAGCACTTGGTATACCAACGGAAATGTTTACGGTAATGTTTGCTTTGGGAAGACTTCCCGGATGGATTGCACAGTGGAGGGAAATGCGATTAAGGGGAGAGCCCATAGGAAGACCACGGCAAGTATATATAGGGGAAAACCTTAGACCGTTTGTGGGTTTAAAATCCAGATAATCAGTAGAAATTTTAATAGAAATATTGAACGTCCTTTTAAAGTTTTAAGAGGGCGTTTTTTAGTCTTACCTTAGCACTCAAAACTAGTAATATGCTTAGGCTAAGTGTTAATGATGAAGTATCTCGCTTAAAGGCGGTTGTATTGGGAACTGCGAAAAGCTGTGGGCCAATACCCAAGCCAGAGGAAGCTTATGATCCAAAATCCTTGGAACATATCTTGGCGGGTACATATCCCAAAGAAGAAGATATGATTGGGGAGATGGAGGCTTTTTCAGAAGTGCTAAAAAAATATAATGTGGCTGTCTTCAGGCCAGAGGTCTTAAAAGACTGTAATCAAATATTTTCAAGGGATATAGCTTTCGTAATTGAGGAGAAGCTTATTATTTCCAATATTTTACCGGATAGGGAAAAGGAGGTTGATGCCATACTTCATGTTCTGGATAAAATTCCAGAGGAAAACATTTTACATCCACCGGAAAAAGTGCATGTGGAAGGTGGTGATGTCATGCCGTGGAACGATTATATTTTTGTTGGGACATACACAGGTGAGGATTACGCATACCATATTACGGCAAGAACCAACTCACATGCTGTCGAGTATTTACGTAATCAATTTCCCGGGAAAAAGGTAAAGTCCTTTGAATTGAGGAAATCCAAAAATGCTAGGGAAAATGCCTTGCATCTAGACTGTTGTTTTCAACCTTTGGGAAAGGGTAAGGCCATTCTTCACAAAAATGGGTTTCTTGTTGAAGAGGAATATCAATGGTTGGTTGATTTTTTTGGACGGGAGCATATCTTTGAGATTTCCGCCGATGAAATGTACCACATGTTCAGTAATGTCTTTTCAATTGCACCGGATGTCGTCGTTTCGGAAAAGAACTTTAAAAGGCTCAACAACTGGCTTAGAGAGCAAGGTTTTACGGTGGAAGAGGTTCCTTACGCTGAAATTTCAAAACAAGAGGGACTATTAAGATGTAGTACTTTACCATTAATCAGGGAATAATTTATGATGCAGATTACCAATACCATATTGATGATTCGGCCTGTGAATTTTCGTATGAACGAACAAACGGCCGTGAACAATTATTTTATGGAGGACTTGGATGAGAAGAACAACCAAATCAACCTAAAGGCGCAGGGAGAGTTTGATGCTTTTGTAACTAAATTGAAATCTGCAGGAGTTAATGTCATCGTGGTGAATGATACTGAGGTTCCGGATACACCAGATAGTATATTTCCAAACAACTGGATTTCCTTTCATGCCAACGGTACGGTTGGTGTATACCCTATGTTTGCAGAAAATAGAAGGAACGAACGGCGAGAGGATATTTTGGAAATATTGGAGGAACAAGGGTTTCTGATAAAAAATATCATGGATTATACAGCTGCGGAAGAGGAGGGTTTGTTTCTTGAAGGTACCGGCAGTATAATTTTGGACCGCGTAAATCAAAAGGCATATTGTGCTTTATCGGAAAGAGCGGCTGAAGAATTGTTTATAGAATTCTGTGAGGATTTTGATTTTATGCCGGTTATTTTCACCGCTAATCAGTCGGTAGATGGTAAGCGCTTGCCCATATACCATACCAATGTGATGATGGCCCTAGGGGAGGATTTAGCGGTTATTTGTTTGGACAGCATCGATGATAAAAAGGAACGCAAACTTGTGATGGACAATCTGAGAAACGATGGTAAGGAAATCATTGCGATTAGCGAGCAACAGATGCATAATTTTGCAGGGAACATGTTGGAGGTTTTAGGGAAGGATGAAAAAAGACTTCTGGTAATGAGTTCCGCGGCGTTTAAAAGTTTGGACGATTCCCAAATCGCTTTAATCCAAAAAAGGTGTAAAATTGTCCACAGTCCGCTGGATACCATTGAAGCGTGTGGTGGTGGTAGCGCGCGCTGTATGATGGCGGAAGTATTTCTACCCAAAGGATAATTTAGGTTTTTCCGGTTTCTTTCCAAATCAGATAAAGATTCGTAACTTCTAAATTCTTTAAAAAGAGTTTATGTTGAGAACTACTATTGGGTTGGCCGTTATTATTGGTGTTCTTTTATTAGTTTTTTCGGTGACGGCGAAAAATAGACCTAACACATTTGAACATTCACTTGATGTCCAAGAGGAAACCTATACTGTAGAACATGAGGATTTTGACAGAATAATGGATGTTTTGACGCATCAAAGGTGTCTTAATTGCCATCCAAGCAATAATGTACCCAAGCAAGGGGATAATGCCCATCCACATTATTTTGGAATGAAACGGGGTGAGGACGATAAGGGGTTTGAGGCCACAAGCTGCACGACCTGCCATCAATCCGAGAATAACTCATGTTCTGGGGTACCTGGTGCTCCTCATTGGTCATTGGCTCCTGCGTCCATGGGTTGGGAAGGTCTTTCACGAATTGAAATTGCCAAGAAGTTACTTGATAAAGCGAGCAATGGAGGTAAAACACACGAGGAATTGATTACGCATTTGACTGAGGACGAATTGGTTTTATGGGCATGGGACCCTGGAGTGGATGCCAATGGAAAGGAGAGAACACTACCACCAGTTTCAAAGGAAAGGTTCAAGGAGGCCGTGATTCGTTGGTTTGGGAATGGAGCAATAATTCCTTCGGAATAAATCATTTTATCTATGGAAATATCTTTAAAAGTAAACGGGGAGCTTTATCCGATTGAAGTTGATCCTGAAACACCATTGTTATGGGTTTTAAGGGATGTTTTAGACCTAAAGGGAACAAAATTTGGATGTGGAAAGGCAGCCTGCGGGGCTTGTACCTTATTGGTCGACGGGAAGAGTGTTAGATCATGTTCCTTTGCGGTAAAGTTTGCCGAAGGAAAAGAAGTTACCACGATAGAAGGGTTGGGTACCAAAGAAAATCCGCATCCCGTTCAGCAGGCATGGATAGAGGAAGTAGTCCCACAGTGTGGGTATTGTCAGCCTGGATTTATGATGGCTACCGTAGCTCTGTTAAAAAACATTCCAAATCCTACAGATGATGATATTGATAGGAATATAATAAATGTTTGTCGCTGCGCCACGTATTATAGGATGAGAAAGGCTATTCATAGAGCGTCTGAACTTAGTCAGCAAGAAACCGATAAAGAGGTTGAAAACAATAAGGTATGACAGGTAAGAAAAAAGTATCGAGGCGTAAATTTTTAATCCGGGGAAGCATTGGAACTATTGGCGTTTTGGCAGTAGGTACTTACTTGTTCAGAAATCCTATTCGAAGAAAAATTGTCAAGGTCATCAATACGGTAGAGACACCCTATCAAGGAAATACGGACAATCCCATAATTTGGTTTGAAATCACAAAGGATAATAAGGTTGTATTGCATAGTCCAAAAGTGGAAATGGGACAAGGGACTTTTACCAGCCTGGCACAAATGGCAGCAGATGAGCTGGAAATAGATATGAACCAGATTAACGTGGTACATGCAGAATCTTCCTCTGGAAATATGGATTCATTTGCCACCGGGGGCAGTACTTCGGTTTCCGCATTATGGGTACCCCTGCGCGAGTTGGCTGCCACCATGCGAGAAATGATAAGGATAGAAGCTGCGAGAAAAATGCAAGAAGATGTAGCCACTCTAAAACTTTCAAATGGTATAGTTTCCGGCGCCAATAAAAGTATGACCTATGCCGAGGTTACAACAGGGGTTTCTGAATGGGATATCCCGGATACCCCAGAACTAAAACCGTTTTCGGAATATAAATATATTGGAAAACCGATTGCGCGTGTGGATTTGGTGGATAAGGTATTTGGGGCGCCAATTTTTGGTATGGATGCTACCATGCCGAATATGTTATACGGAGCTGTAGTTCGCTCTTCCACGATTGGGGCTAAATTTATCGGGGCAGATGTTTCAAAGGCTGAGAAAATGCCGGGTGTGGTAAAGGTAGTCGTAGAAAAGGATTTTGTTGGAGTCGTTGCACAATCCATGATTCAAGCTGAAAATGCCAAATCCCAAATTGAGGTGCAATGGGAGGGCCAAAGAGAGCTGAATACGGAAGATATTAAGGAAATGGTTACCGTTGGAAAGGGAATGCCTTACGTCATACAGAAAGTTGGCAATGCCGAAGAAATTTTGGAAGATGGAGAAAATCTAATTACGTCGGAATATTGGTCTCCCATAGGTGCCCATGCCCAAATGGAACCCTGTGGCGCAGTAGCCCATGTAGAGAAGGATAAAGCTACCATAATGATTTCTACCCAAGTAGTGGCCATAACCCGAAATGAGGTAGCTGAACGTTTAAATCTAGAACGGGACAAGGTAAATATTATCCCTACTTTTTTAGGGGGAGGGTTCGGTAGGCGGCTGCATACCCCCAATGCTATACAGGCGGCCGTTCTGTCAAAAGCAGTTGAAAGACCCGTAAAGTGTTTTTTTACTCGGAAGGAGGAATTTCAAAATGATACGTTTAGGCCACCTACCCACCATATTTTAAAAGCGAAACTCTCTAGTGAAGGAAAAATCGAAGCAATGGAACACAATGTTTCCAGTGGTGATGTTGCCTTTGGGTCTCCTATGGTGCCACAGATTGCGGAGCCTATACTGGGAGCAGACCTGGGTGCATGGAGAGGGGGATTGATACAGTATGGGGCCATACCCAATTTTAGGGCCATTTCCTGGAGGGTAAAATTACCCTTTGCTACAAGTTGGTGGCGTAGTCTGGGATTGTTGGCGAATACGTTTGCCATTGAAAGTTTTATGGACGAGTTGGCCATTAAAGCTGGGATAAACCCGGTAGAATTTAGATTGTCCCAAATTCAGGGGGATGAAAAAGGTAGACGGCTTAAGGAGGTTATCGAGGCCGTAGCTGATAAAGCGGGATACAAGGACCAAATAATTGATGGCAGAGCAATGGGTTTTGCGGTGTCGACGGATGTCAATACCCCTTGTGCGGAGATTGCCGAGGTTTCGGTTGAAAATAATGTGATAAAGGTTCACAAGGTGACCTGTGCCATGGATCCAGGATTGGCAGTCAATCCAGATCAAGTAAAGGCCCAATGTGAAGGCGCAATAATTATGGGCCTGAGTGCTTCCGTTTTTGAAAAAATGGAGGTAGAGAACGGTGAACTTACCCCTACCATTTATGGTCCTTATAAAATGGCATTGATGAAACATGCGCCAAAGGAAATAGATGTAGTGCTACTACAGGGAACGGATTACCCTGGAGCAGTAGGCGAGCCTCCCTTGGGGCCCATTGGAGCGGCAATAGCCAATGCCGTTTTTAGGCTAACCGGTAAACGCTTGAGGGAAATGCCTCTTCAAACAAATTTGGACAAAATATCCTAATAATTAAGGAGTTAAGTGAAAATTCGTAATATTTCTGGCTTAGGATTTACCGATGTTCCTAATCATTCCCCCAAAAATAAAATAATGAAAAGGGATGAGACTGTACCAGTACAAACGTCCCTTTAGTCCTCGAGGTCTAAATGTAGCCGTTTGATGTAAGATATTGTCCTTATCTATCTTGAACTCTAGCCAAGCCTCACCAGGTAACTTCATTTCGGCGAACAAAAGCAATCTTTTTTTCTTTTTATCCGCTAGGAGAACACGCCAAAAGTCCAAGGAATCTCCGGGATAGATTTTATCCGGATGGGTTCTTCCCCTTCTTAGTCCCACACCTCCGATGAGTTTATCCAAAAAACCTCTTATTTTCCAAAGGCTATTCCCATAATACCAACCATGATTACCGCCTATTTTCCAGATATTCTCCATCACCTTTTTTGGGTCTTCTATTTTAAGGGTCTGTTCGTCCTTCAGCACCCCGTATTTGGGAACCTGTATGTATTTTTCCAAACTTTTGTTGAAACGCCCACTGACCATACTGTCCTTCCAACTGCTTACAACCAAGTTTTGCTCTATCTTTTTAAAGGCCATTTCAATGGCCTCCTTGTATGAATGTGTATTGATTTTGAGTAGTTTGGCTAGTTTATCGTCTCTGGCTATAACTTCGATTTTCATGCTGTCCACAAGGTTTAGTGCTAATTTATAGGATGTGGAGGTGACAAAATAGAGCCAATAGGATGATAATTTTGGAGTCATTACAGGTACAGTAAATATCCAGTTTTTAAAACCTCTAACCTCTGCATATTGATGCAGCATCTCTTTATAGGTGAGCACGTCCGGGCCAGATATATCAAAAGAGTCATCAAAGGTCTTTTCATTCCCCAGAACACCGATTAGAAAGGAAATGACGTCCCTGATCGCAATGGGATGTGTCTTTGTCAAAACCCATTTCGGGGTAATCATTATAGGCAGTTTTTCACAAAGATCTCTAATAATCTCAAACGAGGAGCTTCCAGAACCTACGATGATTCCAGCACGTAGAACCGTAAGGGAAAATGGACCCTCGCCAAGGATGGACTCCACATTTTTACGCGAACTTAAGTGTTTTGATAATTTTTCATCATTAACAATGCCACTTAGGTAAATGACTTGTTTGATATTTGTGGACGCTACGTAGGAGTTAAAATTCTTGGCCGTAGTAGCTTCCTTTTCGTCAAAATCCTTTGTGGACGAACTCATGGAATGTATTAGAAAATAGGCAACATCCAAATTTTTGGGAAGTAGATTTGGTTTTACATTTTCAAGAAAATCGATTTCAACAATCTCGATTTGGTCCCTTATTTCTTCATCGACTGAAAACCTATCCGAATCTCTGACGGCACAGACAACGTCATGGCCATTCGCCAGCAATTGGGGTAATAGGCGCATACCTATATATCCATTGGCACCCGTGAGTAGGATTTTCATGATTTCAAAATATTTAAATTAATTTTTAGGAATATAACTGGGGACATATTCATAAATCTTCCAGGGATGTTGGTATATTATCGGCTTTATGTGCCAGTAATTTTTTAAAAAATTTCTGAACAGCCTTGGTGTCAGATGCCACCTTAACAAAATAGTGATCCCTATATACTGAGTAAACAGAGGATTCGCCCTTATACAATGTAAGTTTGTAATAGGGGACAATAAGAGCGAAGGTTTCCAATAATGACCTAAACCTTAAAATTACACCTTTGGGCCTCATTTCAATATTGCAGGTATCCCTATTATTATCCAAAATGAGCAAATTTCTAATCTCGATACTTGCATCCGTAATGATTAGTTTTGGCGAACCGATACCTCCCATGGCCCAACGTTCTCTGAGTGTAAAAGGTTTACCCACCTCTTCATCTATTTTTTTCGTAATCGATTTGTTGTTATAGGATACGTTCAATATCATAAGCTCCTTTTAGGCGTTTACTAAAGTTACAGAAAAGAAGGGGTAATGACTATAGATCCGCCTTAAAAGGGCAAAAAATGCTTAGTTTTGCAGCCTTAAATCCTAGCAGATGAATATTCAAGTAGTTTTAGAGGCGAAGGTCAAGGAGGCAATCTCGTCCCACTATGGTGTGACATTGGAATCGGTGGAATTTCAGCCCACCCGAAAGGATTTTGAAGGGGATATTACCGTGGTCGTTTTTCCCATGCTCAAACAGGTAAAGGGGAGCCCGGTACAAATTGGGCAACAAATAGGATCCTATTTGGAGACCGAAGTTGAGGAGGTTGCCGGTTTTAATGTGGTCAAAGGATTTTTGAATATTGTTATTTCAGATAGCTATTATCTAAACTTTTTTAATGAAGTAAAGGAGGATGCCAATTTTGGACTTGTTCCAGCTTCAAACGAGGCTATTATGGTTGAATATTCTTCGCCCAATACCAATAAGCCGTTGCATTTAGGTCATATTCGAAACAACCTCTTGGGATATTCCGTGGCCGAAATATTAAAAGCGTCCGGTAAAAAAGTGTATAAGACCCAAATTATTAATGACCGAGGTATCCATATCTGCAAGAGTATGTTGGCATGGCAACGATTTGGGCAGGGTGAAACACCCGAAAGTACAGGAATCAAAGGGGATAAGTTGGTAGGAAACTATTATGTTGCTTTTGACCAGGCTTACAAAGAAGAAATTGCCCAGCTCATTGAAAAGGGAGTGGATAAAAAAGCGGCGGAAAAGGAAGCCCCTATTCTATTGGAAGCTCAAAAAATGCTTCAAAAATGGGAAGCCGGTGATGAGGAGGTCGTAGCCCTTTGGAAGAAAATGAACGGTTGGGTCTATGATGGTTTTGATACCACCTATAAAAACTTAGGAGTAGATTTTGATACCTATTATTACGAAAGTGATACCTATTTATTGGGTAAGGATGTGGTAGCGGAAGGACTGGATAAAGGTGTTTTCTTCAAAAAGGAAGACGGCAGTGTTTGGATAGACCTAACGGATGAAGGGCTTGACGAAAAAATCGTGTTGCGGTCAGACGGAACTGCAGTGTATATGACCCAAGATATAGGAACGGCAATACAACGCGTAAAGGATTTTCCGGATATTAACGGAATGGTCTATACCGTGGGTAACGAACAGGACTACCATTTTAAGGTGCTATTTCTTATCCTGAAAAAGCTCGGGTTTTCTTGGGCCGAAAAGTTATATCACTTAAGCTACGGAATGGTGGACTTGCCTAGCGGAAAGATGAAGAGTAGGGAAGGAACCGTTGTGGATGCTGATGATTTGATGGCCGATATGACCCAAACTGCGGAGAATATTTCCAAGGAATTGGGAAAATTGGAAGGTTATTCTGAGGCCGAACGAAATGAGCTCTACAAAATGATAGGACTTGGGGCACTTAAGTATTACATACTAAAGGTAGACCCAAAGAAGCGAATTTTGTTTGACCCCGAGGAGTCGGTGGATTTTCAAGGGAATACAGGTCCCTTTATTCAATATACCTATGCCCGGATCCAGTCTATTTTAAGAAAGGCGGAAGAGACCCATGTAAATATTGAGGCGACCGTACAAATTTCAGAGCTTCACATAAAAGAAAAGGAACTTCTGAAGCAAATACAGTTGTTTCCCGAGACCATTCAATTGGCGGCTGAAAATTACAGTCCGGCCTTGATTGCCAATTATACCTATGAATTGGTGAAGGAATTCAATTCTTTCTATCAGCAGGTTTCCATACTTGGTGAAGCTGATGAGCAAAAGAAAGTATTTAGGGTGCAGCTCTCCAGAAAAGTGGGCGATACCATTAAAACGGCGTTCAAATTGCTGGGTATAGAAGTTCCGGAAAGGATGTAGGATTTTGAAATACTAAGATGGAAATCCTGATTAAGATTGCGACCTTTTTTTTGTTGATTTCCTTTTTCGTATATCTACTATATGTCATCTATTATACCCTAGACCTTTTCTTTTTAAATCCGTTTGAAAGAATCCCAACACTTTCAGATAGTGAAAAAAGACTCATTGCACTGAACCTACCTTTTTACCTTACTTTGAACACGCGTTTAAAGAAAAGGTTCGAAAAAAGGTGACGCGCTTTAGGCAAAGAAAGAAAATCATATTTCATAATGAGGTAAAAGACCAAGAGGAAATAAAACTTTTGCTTTCCGCCACTGCTGCCATGCTTACCTTGGGTATGGCCGATTTTTTGATACTGTCCATAAAAAGAATTCTTATTTATCCAACAGCGTACTATTCCCGTATTTCGAAACAGCACCATTATGGGGAATATAATCCATCATTTAAGACCTTGGTTCTCTCCGCGGAACATTTGCGGGAGGGATTTAGAATTCCGAACGACAGTTTAAACTTGGCCGTGCACGAGTTTGCACATGCATTGAGTTTTAACGTGGTCAACAAATTGAATACGCGGTCTTTCCTGTTTATGATTGGAATGGCGCGTATGAAGAGACTTCTTAAGAATCCGAAATTTATTGCCCAATGGGCAGATAACAAATATTTTAGGGAGTATGGAAGAGCCAATTCCCATGAATTTTTTGCGGTAGCCGTGGAAAGTTTTGTGGAAACACCCACTGATTTCAAACACCACTTTCCCGAACTATATAAAACCCTTCAATTTATGCTAAATATGGGCTTTTATAAATTACCGGATGGTATCAAAAACTAATGCGGAAACTTGCATTGGGTGTTACGCCTAGTGATATGCGCTGAACAGTTTCAACCTTATTGTCATCATTGAGCCTGTAATAGGTGTTGAGTACATTTTTCCTGTCAGTAAAGTTTAGGACCGAAGCACCTACTGAAGCTTTTACCTTCTTGTTTAAATTAAAATCATAGGTCGCGGAAGCATCGGCTCTAAAATATTCGGGTAAGCTACTGCTATTGGGTGACTCATAGTTTATTTCAATGGGAAAAACAGAAGTATCTAAAGGAGTATTGGAATCGGGTTTCGTATATGGTTTACCCGACCTGTAATTGAGTCCTATACCAACCTTGAAATTATTGTAATTGTAATTCCCGGCCAAGGTGAAGGAGTGTTCCAGTTCCAGGTTGTTGGGAAAGTTGGGGGGTGATATGGTGTTAAAGGTATAGTTGTTATCATTATAGGCATAACTGAACCAAGCACTATAATCATTTGTTTTTTTGTTGATCAGGAACTCCACACCCTTTACCAAATATTCGCCGATTTCCCCATTAAATTGGTTTTGATTCTGAAACCCCTGGGTATTCACATTGATGCCTGTTACATTTTTATAAAATGCCTCAACCCCAACATACAATCTGTTTTCATCATAATTGAGGCCCAATGACCCCTGTTTACTTTTAACTACAGGTAAATTGTTTTCATCTGCCAAGGTCCACCTTCTTTTTTCCAGGCCTAAAAAGTTTTGTTCCAGATCAATAATTTGATTGGTGTATTGGCTCTTGAATTCGCCCAAGACCTCCAATTTAAAATTGGTGGCAAACTCATAGGAGATACTTAATCTGGGTTCGACCAGTACCTGGTCAAAAGTATTGATGTTGGAAATATAATTTAGTCTTCCCCCAAATTGGGCAAAAAGATTTTTGTCTTCTGTCTCATACTGTATTTCCGAATAAAGGCTATGTGACCTAATAACCCCTTTTATATTGCTTTCAAAAAAGGGCTGGTTCAGTCTTGTAATATTTTCGATGCCTGTTTCTGTGAATTGGTAGCCGTTCGTCCATTGCAAGGTGGGTATTACTTTGTAAATAGTATTGAGTTTTGCACTGGATTCCTTTACCAGATTGTTTTGATACAATTGCCGTGAAGCACTTTCGGTAATACTAAAGGCCGTGAGCCGGTATTGGGTATAATAGACGTTTGCCTGGGTATAAAAGTTATCTGTCCATTCACTTTCAAGGCTTCCACCGAAAGAAATGTTGATTTGGTCCAAGGAACTTTCGGTGACCTCATCACCATCGTTACTAGTTGTTATATTGTCAAGGTCGTTGTTGATATGGATAAGGCTCAACCTAACTTTATGATATGGGTTTAAATCGTACAACAACTTTCCAGTAAAGTCGTAAAAATAGAAATCGTTGTCGGTCCTTACTTCACTATCCTGAAAGGCCTTTTCTGAAAAAGTGGTATAGGTTGGCGTTTGTAGAAAATCCGTTAGGGATCTTCTTCCAGAGAACTGTAAGGCCAAATTTTCGGACAATGGAATTTGTCCGTACATATCCCCACTGATTAGGTTGAACCCCGCCCCGCCGAAGGTAGAGTTTTGGATGTCATTTTTTGTGCGCATGTCCATGACGCCACTAACACCGTCCCCGTAGACCGAACTGGTTCCATTCTTTATGATGGTAATTTTGTCGGTTAGATACGGGTTGAAGGCTGAAATAAGTCCAAAAAAGTGTCCGGACTGATACATTTTAATGCCATCCCATAAAATTAAATTTTGGTCGTTGGTGCCTCCACGGATATTTATGTCGGAGACGGTTTCGTCCACACTCTTGATTCCGGGCAAGGATTGCGCAGATTGCAGAATGTCAGGTTCTATGAGGCCAGGCAGAATTCCGAATTCCGCAGTATTCATTTGAATGCTACCATCGGAAAATTTTGCCAGACCATCCGTTAGAAATTTATAGACCACTACCTCTTCAAGTTCCTGGTAGCTGAGGGCCAAGGCTATCTCGAAGCAAGGAGCACTTATAGATAATTCTTCGGCAGAAATAAAATAGGTTTTAAAACCTAAATGGCTAATTTGGACAACAGCGGTTCTAGGTACCTCTTCAAAACTAAATTGACCGTCTATATTGGTAACCGCGGCCTTATCAGAATCTAGGATTCGTACGGTAGCCCCAGGTATTGAGTTATTTTCAAAGTTGTCCAATACGGTACCGCAAATAGAAATGGTATTTCTTAACACTACCGAATAGTATCGGTCATTGAGTCTTTCAATTTGCAATGGTGTTTTCCCAATTATATGGTCAATGGAAGCTTGTAAACCATCAACCGTTGGCTTGGATATTTGTAAACCTTCTAAATCAGCATCGACAAAAGAGAACTTAACCTCGAATTTATCTTCCAGTTCCTGAAGTAAATCGATAACTGGAATTTTTGTTTGGGATGTATCTTGGCCAAATCCATTATTTCCGGGGAAAAATAGAAAAAGTATTACAAGTTGGAATGTAAGCGATTTAAGGTGCGCTTTCCTCATAGAACAGCACTTTATTGCCCTCAAATTTATAATTAATTTGAAGAGGTGTGCTTATACTTTTTAGCGCCAAATCCAAATTGGTATTGCTAAAGGTGCCGGTAAATAGTTGATTTTCATCAATACCCTCTAGGGTTACTTCCAAATTATATTGACGTTGCAATTCTGCCAAAACATATTTTAAGGGGATGCTCTTAAAGGAACTTTCTTTGTTTATCCAAGAAGGTTGTCCGTTTATTTCCACTTTGGATTTGCTTAGGCTTCCATTAATAGCGACCGCCGAATTTCCTGCCGGAAGTTTAAATTCTTCACCATTATAGGCAACACTTACCAAGCCTTCATAACAGGTAACTTCAAAAAAGCCATTCCTGTTCTCCACGTTGAATTGGGTTCCTAGGACCGTAACTGTTCCCAGTGTGGTTGTAACCGTAAATTTCTTGCCCTTTGCTACTTTAAAGTAAGCCTCTCCTTCTAAATTGATAGCTCTTTTGGAATCCCAGTTCTTTTCGTTAAAGGACAATTTAGATTCTGCGTTAAGTACTATTTCGGAATTGTCCGGCAATGTAATTTCCCTATTCTCCGCCAACTGTGTCCTTATGGTTTCGTCCTGTGTATTCAGATAAAAATAAGCACCAGTAAGCAATACGGCGATGACTGCCGCCACCCTTAGAAAGGCTTTGAAAGGGGAGAGTGTGATAACTTTAGGGGTTTCTTTGGCTCTTCTAGACTGTAAGTTATCCCAAGCTTTGGTCATATCAAATTCTGGGGCCTCTGACCCTGACGTAACATCTACTATCTTTTGATAGGTAGCATACTCTTCGGACTTTTTAAACTCAGTAAGCTCATCTTCCGTGAGCTCGTTGTTAAGCCATTTTGCCAAGTAATTTTCTTGCATGTCTTTTAGCTTTATACCTCTTTAACAACTATCTAGAAAAAAACCCTACTTTTTTAGTTGATAGTTATAAGTTGTTAGTTTTTAGTAATTGCTCTTCCAATACCACAATTGTTTTATTAGCCTTTTAACAGAAACTATTACTTTTTGTCTTATGCATGTTGAAATGGTTATTTTAATTTCTTTAACCATTAACCATTAACCATTAACCATTAACCATTAACCATTAACCATCAACCATCAACCATCAACCAAATCTAAATTCCATCAATTTTTTCTCTTAGGGATTTTAAGGCCAAATGCATCCTTTTCTCAATGGCCTTTACACTTACCCCCTCCATTTCAGCAATTTCAGCATATTTTTTACCATCGATCCTATTCAATAGAAAGGTTGATCGTTGATTGTCCGGTAAGTTATTCAAAGCGTTATCCAATTTCGCCTTAAACTCATTTTCTTCCATAAGGAATTCAGGAGACTCGTTAGTGGTCTTGAGCAATTTATCGGCATATTTAAGACGCACCTTTTCGGCCTTTATTACATTTAAATACAAATTATTGGCTACGGTATATAAATAGGACTTGGCTTTTTCAGGAGTAACTTTGGCGCAGTTCTCCCAAAGTTTTACAAAAGCTTCCTGTACGGCGTCATGGGCCTTCTCTTCATTGCCAAACTTGTAATATATATAGTTGAAAACCGTTTTTGAATTGGCATTGAACAAAGCACTGTACGTACTTTCCTTGCATACATCTTGATGGTCGTTTGCTTTCAATGTCCTGTTTTTTTCAAAGATATTTTAAAAAAAATAAAAATGTAGGTAGGGTTTTTTAAATGTGAATTGTTTTAAGACCGAATAAACAAATAATACCAAATCGTTATGAAAAAGATTTTAAATTTTGCTTACCTAGGCATATTTGTGATGGCATTGAGCTTTACCTCATGTCAAGATGAGTTTGAAGAGATAAGTACTGGCGAGGACCAGACTGCTATTACTGCCAGTTCCTCTACAGGTATTTTAATACAGAATACCACGGCTAGGGATGGTTCTTTTGATAATATTGTAGATGGCACTAGTTGCTACGATGTTAAATTCCCTTATACCGTTGAGGTAAATGGATTGGAATTGACCATCAATTCCAGGGAGGATTTAAAATTGATTGAGGAGATTTTTGACGAGGTTGATGATGATGAGGATTTCCTGGAAATTCTATTTCCTATCACTATAACTTCCGGAGACTTTACTGAAATTACTATTAATGGATTTGAAGACCTTAAAGCTTTAAGGGAACAGTGTAAAGAAGGCGGTGAGGATGATGATATTGAATGTATAGATTTTGTATATCCCATGACCTTGTACACATTTGACATCAATCTAGAGCAAACAGGAGAAGTAATGGTTAAAAGTGATATGGAGCTTAGATTGTTCTTTAAAGGCCTGGAAGACAATGAGCTTGTAAGCTTTGATTTTCCCATTATGTTGGAATTGTACGATGGTTCTAAAATTGAGGTGAACAGCAATGAGGAATTGGCAATGAATATTCGAAATGCTAAGGATGCCTGTGACGAAGATGATGATAATGATTATAATGATGATGATTTCACCGAAGAAGAATTGGATGGTTATTTGGTTTCATGTCCATGGCACGTTTTGGAAGTGATAAGGGATGATGTCGACCAAAGCCCACAGTATCTGGATTACTTCATCAACTTTAAGGAAGATGGTTCCGTGGTAGTTACTAATAGAACGGGTTTTGAGGCCAATGGAACATGGACTTCCTCTATGGGCGATAATGGAGCGATGATTACTATGAATTTGGAAGCATTGACCGACTTCAGTATGGAATGGACCATTTACAAAACGGAAGAAGGCATCATTAAATTCTATAATGGAGAAAGAAACCGTATTAGGATGAGAAGATATTGTGAAGAGGATGGGGCTGGATATACCGCTGATAATTTACGTAATATCTTAAAGGAATGTGCTTGGGTCATTAAAAAGGTAAAAAACCAAGGCGAGGAAATAGACCGTCTATTGGGCTATGAGTTCAAATTTATGCCCGAAGGTGTAATTACCTTGAGTAACGGGGTCAATACTTCAGAAGGTACTTGGGAAATTGGCTTGAACATGCAACAGCAACTTGCAATGTCCATCACTATGGGTGATGAGCCAGGAGTAAGTTTTGAATGGCCCGTTCGTGAACTTACAGAAAGCCGATTAAAGTTTGAGGTTGATGAAATTGACTATGAACTTGTTTTACAACGTGTTTGTGAGGACAATGCCGGTGATGCAGATGTATTGGAAATCAGGAACTATATGATGGGCGGTGATTGGGTTGTAGCCTCCTATGTAGAAGGAGATATGGATAAGACCGAAAGTTTTATGGGGTATAGTACAGCATTCATGGTCGAAAATCAAATAGAACTTAAAGAAGGAGGAACTACTTATGCCAATGGACTTTGGAGAGTTTTAAGGAATAAAGACGGTCAACTTAAGGTGTACCTTAATTTCGGTGACAATGCACCATTTCTGGAACTTACTGAGGATTGGGATTATGTATCCATAGTTGAAGGAAGATTGGAGCTAAAGGATGTTAGCGGTGATGGTACCGTGAGCGTTTTGGTTCTTGAAAAATAAAAAGTTTGCGAGTCTATCGGGAAGCCCCCGATAGACTCTTTTTTTTATAACACTTAAAAATTAAAAAGATGAGGGGATTAAAATTATTCGGTTTTGCGTTTGTCGCTATGGCAAGCTTCTTGTTTATTTCTTGCGAAACGTCCGATGATTCGGATAACATGGGTAGTGTGGAAAATGTGGAAGAAGTAAAATCTACGGTATCAACGGGTACTTGGTTAGTGGCACTTTTTGAAGAGGATGGAATTGATAAAACCTCTGACTTTTCCGGATTCAGTTTTGTTTTTGTCGCATCCGGTGAATTAAATGCGGAGGATGGTGAAACTTCCGTTTCCGGTGCATGGTCCATAACCTCAGAATCTAACAGTGGCGATGATGACAGCAGTTCAGATGACGATGTTGACTTTAACATCTTTTTTTCATCACCGGCCAAATTTGCTGAAATTTCAGAGGACTGGGAAATTGTTTCCTTCAGTAGTACAAGAATAGAATTAAAGCATGTTAGTGGTGGTGATGGAAGTGTTGACCGCCTTGTCTTCGAAAAAATATAATATTTAATGATATAACGTCCAAAAATACACCGCCAGCAGTAAAGAGTTGGGCCTCGTTGGTGGTGTTGATGGAGGTTGTTTCTGGGATAATTTACCAAATGAGCATTAATATAGATTAGATTTAAGTTTCAATCGTGTATTGTCTAATAATAGCCCTTTAATGAACGGGTATTCTAGGTCAAATTATACAATTGAACGATAATGATGAAAATGTAATACCTTTTTTGCCCCACATCCCAGCGCTAAGAGCATCCATGTTTTGGATGCTCTTTTTGTTTGATAGATTTTAGTGGTGTTTATGCCCGTTTAGCAATGATATTCTTAAATTTGTATTCCTTTTAAATAGGAAAAGAATGTTTGATAATTTAAGCGATAAGTTAGATAAAGCTCTTCATGTACTCAAAGGTCACGGGCAAATCACGGAAATCAATGTTGCGGAGACCACCAAAGAGGTGCGTAGGGCCCTTTTGGATGCGGATGTCAATTTTAAGATTGCCAAGGAATTTACCAATAGGGTAAAGGAAAAGGCCTTGGGGCAAAACGTTTTGACTACGTTGCAGCCCGGGCAGCTCATGGTCAAAATTGTCAAGGACGAGCTAACGGAATTAATGGGCGGTGAGTCCGAGGGTATAAACCTATCGGGTAACCCATCGGTTATTTTAATGTCCGGTCTACAAGGGTCCGGTAAAACAACTTTTTCCGGAAAATTGGCGAACTTCTTAAAGACCAAAAAATCAAAGAACCCATTGTTGGTTGCATGTGATGTGTACCGTCCTGCGGCAATAGACCAGCTTCATGTGGTTGGAGAGCAAATAAATGTTCCCGTGTATTCGGATAGGGAAAACAACGACCCGGTAGCCATTGCCAAGGCGGGTATTGCAAAGGCAAAAGCGGATGGAAACAATGTGGTCATCATCGATACCGCGGGTCGTTTGGCCGTGGATGAGAAGATGATGAACGAAATATCGGATATCCATAAGGCTATCAATCCACAGGAGACCTTATTTGTTGTGGATTCAATGACAGGTCAGGATGCGGTAAATACGGCAAAAGCCTTTAATGATGTTTTAAATTTTGATGGTGTCATCCTAACCAAATTGGACGGTGATACGCGCGGTGGTGCGGCAATTTCCATTAAATCGGTGGTAAACAAGCCGATTAAATTTATCGGTACGGGCGAGAAGATGGAGGCTATCGATATTTTCTATCCTTCCCGTATGGCGGACCGTATCCTTGGGATGGGAGATGTGGTGTCCTTGGTAGAAAGGGCCCAGGAACAATTCGATGAGGAGGAAGCCAGAAAGATTCAGAAGAAAATAGCCAAAAATAAATTCGGTTTTGATGATTTCTTAAGCCAAATTCAGCAGATTAAGAAAATGGGTAATATGAAGGACCTTATGGGAATGATACCTGGTGCAGGTAAAGCCCTAAAGGGTCTGGATATAGATGATGATGCCTTTAAACATATTGAGGCCATTATTTATTCTATGACACCAGATGAAAGGTCTAACCCTTCCAAGTTAAATGCCAGTAGGAAAAAGCGAATTGCCAAAGGTAGCGGCAGGGAGGTACAGGAGGTTAATCAATTACTCAAACAGTTCGACCAGATGAGCAAAATGATGAAAATGATGCAAGGAGGTGGCGGTAAAAAAATGATGCAAATGATGAGCGGCCTAGGACGTTAGGAATAATAGCAATCAATATAATTTAGTAAAAGGCCAACATGGAAATACTTGACGGGAAGAAAATTTCAAATCAAATAAAGGAAGAGATTGCTGCCGAAGTAGCAAAAATGAGGGAAAGAGGGGAGAAAGTGCCTCATTTGGCGGCAGTTATTGTAGGTAATGACGGTGCAAGTCTTACCTATGTAGGCAGTAAGGTGCGCTCTTGCGAACGGGTAGGTTTTGAATCTACAATGGTAAGGTTGCCCAGTACGACTTCGGAACAGGAATTGTTGAAAAAAATACACGAGCTAAACGAGGATAAGGACATTGATGGCTTTATCGTGCAATTACCTTTACCAGAGCAAATTGATACCCAAAAAGTTATTATGGCCGTTCATCCAGATAAGGATGTTGATGGGTTCCATCCTATGAATTTTGGTAAAATGGCATTGGATATGAGCACCTTCATTCCGGCAACTCCTTTTGGAATTCTGGAATTGTTGGAACGTTATCAAGTAGATACTAAGGGCAAGCATACCGTAGTTATCGGTAGAAGTCATATCGTGGGTAGACCAATGAGTATTCTTATGGGTAGAAAGGGTTGGCCAGGGAATTCTACGGTAACATTGACTCATAGCCACACCAAGAATATTACTCAAATAATTTCCCAGGCGGACATTGTTATTTCCGCCCTTGGGGTACCCAATTTTCTTAAGGCCGAAATGGTGAAGGATGATGCTGTGGTAATCGATGTTGGAATTACTAGAGTTCCGGATGAAACACGGGAAAGGGGTTATTATATTACAGGTGACGTAGATTACGAAAATGTAAGTAAAAAAGCCTCTTATATTACTCCGGTGCCAGGTGGTGTAGGTCCCATGACCATAGCAATGTTGTTAAAAAACACCTTGCTCGCCCGAGAAAGGCATAGGAGTAGGGAATAATAAAGATATAGGAAAAATAAATGCCCTACGATAGTAATCGTGGGGTTTTTAGTTTGGAATTTTTCTAGCCTCTATACCGGTTTCCGTAGAATCATTGGGAATAAGAATATCGATGTCATTACTGTCGTCGTAATCACAGCTGCTTGCTGCAAAAATTCCAAGAACAACAAAAGTTACAACCGTTAGTTTTTTCATAATCGTAAGAATTGGGATTCTTCTTGTTTCAGCATAAGTTATGTGAAACATAACCAAACATAAAACGTAAAAATTTATGAATTGGTATAACCCAACTTAATGCCTACATTTCTGAATAATTCTTTGAATGGATAATAATTAAACTAAAAAACAGGTCTTCTTTGGATTGTTGTTAAAATGGACTACCTTTTAATCCAAAAACCGACCTTATGACCCGATATCTCTTCCTTAGTTGTATTTGTGTCCTTATGTTCTCCTCCTGTGAGGAAATAAAGGAATCAACTTATAATATTGACGTAAGTTTTGCGGAGACCGCAAGCTCAGATAGTATGGATGGCAGGTTATTGTTGATGCTCTCTACGGATGACAGTAAAGAACCTCGATTTCAAATTAATGATGGTCTAAATACCCAATTAATCTTTGGTGTAAATGTAGATGGCATGTTACCTGGTGAACCCATAACCTTTGATGCGGCCGTATTTGGGTATCCCTATCCAAGTATGAAGGAGATTCCACCGGGAGAATATAATGTGCAGGCACTGTTACATGTGTACGAAACCTTCAATTTGTCAACGGGCCACACCGTAAAATTACCTATGGACAATGGCGAAGGTCAGCAGTGGCGGAGTTCACCGGGCAACCTCTATAGCAAGCCCTTTAAGATTAGAGTGGGAAGTACGGGTATTGAAAATGTTTCAGTGGTCATGGACCAGATCATTCCACCGATACCGGAGCCAGAGGATACGAAATGGATTAAACATATTAAAATAAAATCGGAGAAACTGTCGGAATTTTATGGTCGGGATATGTACTTGGGAGCTCATGTTTTACTGCCAAAAGGTTTTGAGGAACATCCTGAGGCAAAATATCCTTTGATGGTTTTTCATGGGCATTTCCCATCTGATTTTGGAGGTTTTAGAACAACTCCTCCAGACCCCAACTTAGAACCAGAGTACTCCGAACGTTTTGATTTGGAAGGTTATAATATTATCCAGCAACAGGAGGCTTATGATTTTTATAAAAGATGGAACGAACCCGACTTCCCCAGGTTTCTCATCATAGAAATTCAGCATCCAACACCCTATTATGATGATTCCTATGCCGTGAATTCTGCGAGTCAAGGACCCTATGGTGATGCAATTACCTATGAACTTATTCCATATATCGAAAAAGAATTTCGGGGAATGGGTGAGGGTTGGTCCAGGTTTCTGTATGGTGGTTCTACCGGAGGGTGGGAAGCTTTGGCTGTTCAGGTCAAATATCCTGAAGAGTATAATGGTTGTTTTGCCGCTTGCCCGGACCCTATAGATTTTAGGGCATATTGTCTTACCAATATCTATGAAGATGAAAACGCCTATTACTATGATGCCCCACATAAGAAATTGGAAGTGCCTTCTCATAGGGATTATTTGGGTAACATTCAGTCTACATTGAAACAAGGAAATCATTTGGAACTCGTACTTGGCGATAAATCCAGGTCAGGTCAACAATGGGACATTTGGGAAGCAACCTATTCTCCACAAGGAGAAGATGGGTATCCCGTTAGGATTTGGGATAAAATGACCGGTGATATCGATCATGAGGTCGCGGAGTATTGGAAAGAAAATTATGACTTACGTTATATTATGGAACGCGACTGGGATAAATTGGGTGAAAACCTTAAGGGGAAAATCCATATATATTGTGGTGATATGGATAACTACTACCTCAACAATGCGGTCTATTTAATGGAAGATTTTCTCGAAAGTACAACGGAGCCTTATTATGATGGTGAGGTTCTATACGGTGACCGGGCCGAACACTGCTGGAACGGTGACCCAGAGCTGCCCAACGCCATAAGCAGATTACGATATAATTCCATGTACGTACCAAAGATTATGGAACGGATTGCAAAAAGTGCCCCAAACAATGCCGATTTGACGAGTTGGAGATATGAATAGGACAAACAAAATAGCATGGTTTGTTTTTGGTTTTTTGGCAGTTGGGATAGGTCTATATCCTCTCATATATGTTTTTGCCGACGGAGAAATGGGTCTTTTGTTGTCCAAGAGTAAGGAACTTCTTGCGAATAAAATATGGAATACTGGATTCTATGGGCATATTTCATTTGGTGGCCTTGCTTTAGGAATTGGCTGGGTTCAGTTTAGTAGACGTTTCCGTAACTCCAATTTGGCAAGACATAGGCTCATTGGTAAAATTTATGTTATTGCTGTTTTGATAAGTGGATTTTGTGGAGGTTTTATAGCATTTTACGCTACGGGTGGTTTTATAGCTAAGTTGGGATTTTTCTTTCTGGCTGTTGTTTGGCTGTTTTTTACGCTTTCTGCCTATTTCGCCATTAGAAAAGGTGATATCGAGAAACATAAAGTATTTATGATTTATAGTTACGCAGCGTGTTTTGGAGCGGTTACCCTAAGAATCTGGCTTCCATTATTAATATTGATAATAGGCTCTTTTGAACCCGCTTATAGAATTGTAGCTTGGCTCGCATGGGTACCTAATCTCGTTTTTGCTTATTTTTGGGTTAGGCGCAAGGGCCTTATTATAGGGTGAAAATTCTTGAATTTTTATTGGTTTGCCAACGGTATTCCTTGATTATGGAATATCTTCCGAAATAATTATAATTTTCTAATATCATAAAATGATAAAGAGGCTATTTGCAGTATATACAGTTGTTTGTTTAATGATGGGGTGTAAGACCGCAGTTCAAAATAATGAATCTGTATCAATGTCCGGTAACCCAATATTTGAAGGCTGGTATGCCGACCCGGAGGGCGTTGTTTTTGGAAATGAATATTGGATATATCCTACCTTTTCTGATGATTATGATAAACAATTACATTTTGATGCCTTCTCATCAAAAGATTTGATTCAATGGGAGAAGCATGAAAATATTCTGGATACTACTAAGGTGAAATGGTTAAGGCAGGCCCTATGGGCTCCGTCAATAATTGAAAAGGATGATAGATATTATTTGTTTTTCGGGGCAAACGATATTCAAAGACCAGGAAGGTCATCTTACGACCCTAGTAACGATATTAATCATTACGGGGGCATTGGGGTTGCAGTTTCCGAAAATCCCGGTGGACCATTTGAGGATTATTTAGGCAAACCACTGATTTCGGATTTTTATAATGACGCACAACCTATAGATCAGTTTGTATTTAAAGATGTGGACGGAACCCATTATTTTTTCTATGGGGGATGGAGTCATTGTAACTTGGGAAAATTGAATAAGGATTTTACAGGTTTTATACCATGGGAGAATGGTGACCTTTTTAGGGAAATCACTCCCGAGGGATATGTAGAGGGTCCGTTTATGTTTTTACGAAAGGGAATTTATTATTTTATGTGGTCCGAAGGAAATTGGACGGACGGTAGTTACCGGGTGGTGTACGCCATGGCCGATGCAGTAACGGGTCCCTATAAACGTATTGGAACCGTATTGGAATCTGATGAAAAAGTGGCCACTGGAGCAGGCCATCATTCGGTAATCAATGTGCCGGGTACGGATGAGTGGATTATGGTGTACCATCGCAGACCTATTCCCAATAAGGATAGGGACCATAGAGTGACTTGCCTGGATAAAATGGAATTCAATAAAGACGGAACGATTAAACCAGTGAAAATCACATTTTCTGGTGTAGAAAAGAGAATTATTGACAGCAAATAAAAATATATCAAGTAATGAAATATAGAAGGTTTGGAAGGACAAATTGGGAAGTAAGTGAAATTGGTTATGGTATGTGGGGTATGGCCGGTTGGAAAGCGTCTGATGACGAGCAATCTGCAAAATCATTGGATTTGGCCGTGGAAAACGGAGTCAATTTCTTTGATACGGCCTGGGGCTATGGTGAGGGGCATAGTGAAGAACTTTTGGGCGACCTTGTAAAAAGACATCCTTCTAAAAAGCTTTATACAGCAAGTAAGATTCCGCCAAAGAACTTTCAATGGCCGGCCAAACCGGAATACGCCTTTGAGGATTCCTATCCAGTGGAGCATATTATGGAATATACCCATAAAACCCTCAAAAATTTGGGACTGGAACAAATAGACTTGATGCAGTTTCATACCTGGGACGATAATTGGAGCAAGAGGGAGGAGTGGCAGCGCGCCGTTGAAGATTTGAAGAAAGAAGGTAAGGTTGCCGCCATGGGCATAAGTGTAAACAGATGGGAGCCGGAAAATGGCATTTTGGCTTTAGAAACAGGAATTTTGGACGCAGTACAGGTAATATATAATATTTTTGATCAAGCGCCCGAGGATAAACTTTTTCCTTTATGTGAAAAATTGGGCATTGGAGTTATTGCGAGGGTTCCTTTTGATGAAGGCACCTTAACCGGTAATTTAACAAAAGAGACTACATTTCCTGAAGGGGATTGGAGAGGTACCTATTTCGTTCCTGAAAACCTTAATTCTTCGGTGGATCATGCCGATGCCCTTAGACCCTTGATTCCAGATGGGATGACCATGGCCGAAATGGCCCTTCGCTTTATTTTGGAAAATAAAAATGTCGGCACCACGATACCCGGAATGAGAAAGCAGCGTAACGTTTTGGCCAATACCGCCACGAGCGATGGTAAGTCAATGTCCAAAGAATTGTATAGCGAGCTCAAAAAACACAGGTGGGACAGGGTGCCTACTTCCTGGTCACAATAGGCTATTTGGCAAATAACTGCCCCATGTCTTTAAATGCCTTGAACTCCAGGGCGTTACCTGCCGGGTCTAAAAAGAACATAGTCGCTTGTTCGCCAACTAGCCCTTTGAATCGGATATAAGGTTCGATCACAAATTTCACATTTTTCTTTTTAAGTTCTTCTGAGAAACTTTCAAAGGTTTCCCAAGGTAGCACAACCCCATAATGTGGAACGGGCACGTCGTGCCCATCCACGGGATTGTGGTGAAGTGATTCCGTTTCGGATTTTGGTTTGTAGTGGATGACCAATTGATGACCAAAAAGGTTAAAATCGACCCATTGGTCGCTGCTTCTTCCTTCTTCGCAATTCAGTACTTCTCCATAGAATTTTCTACATTCTGCCAAGTTGTGAACAGGTATGGCAATATGAAATGGTGACACGTGGCTCATAATTCAGTTATTTCTTAAAGCCGAAATTAACTCTTTTTTGTTCATTTTGGAACGCCCTTCCAAACCAATTTCCTTTGCTTTTTCATAGAGCTCCTTTTTGGTCCTTTACTCGTAATTAGAGGCTTTACCTCCCTTTTTGCCCGAATTGGGTGTATTGGCGATACGTGCTGCTTTTTCTTTGCTGTATCCTTTTTCGACTAAGGCTTCGTACTGATCTTCATTCTTTACACGGGGTCTATTGTTGTCTTTTGGCATTTTTCTTTTAAAAATAGCCAAAAATCGAATTTAGAAGGTATATGAAAATTGAATGGATACGTTATTCTTGTAAAAAAGCAATGATTTCATTGTTTACTTCATCCTGGTGCATAGAATGGCCCAGGCCTTCCGTACTAATAAGTTTACTTTCGGCCCATACTGCATGGACCTTTTCAGAAGCATGGTAAGGTGTTATCTTATCGAAACGGTCATGTAGAAGAAGTCCTTTTTTGTCATTTTCTTTTACAAAGCTAGAAGAAGAAAACTCCTTGATAGTAAAGCCAAACCTTTTTATAACGTATTTTTCAAGTGCGTTTATCATTCGGTTTGACAAACCTAAAAGATTTTGAAAATGCTTGATTATTTCATGGAATTCCGATGGAGACCCGATAGTAACTATTTTTTCAATGTTCTTGTTCGGGTTTTTATACTCGTTGTAAAGAATGGTCATACCACCAACGGAATGGCCAATTAGATGGTTTGGTTTAAAAGTGGTGATAATTTTTTCCAATACTTCCGCATAGAGCGGAACATACAGGTGTTCTCCTGATGAATAGCCGTGTGCAGGGGCATCAAACGCAATGACATTAAAGTCTGCCTTTGTGAGTTTTTCCAATAGTTTATGCCAGCGCCATGTATTGCTTTCCCAACCATGTATCAAAAGGACGGTATCCTTGACACCCGGCCATTTATAGGTCTGGATAGTATGACCCGAAACCTCCAAGCGTTCAAGTCGAACAGGGTCTAGGTATGTTTTTTGATGTGGGAGAACCCTTCCCTTCCTTACTTTACTAAATATTTTGAAGGCTTTTTCCGCTGCTTTTTGAGGACTTAACAGCACATAAATGTTCAAAAGGAACCCATAAAATTTGGGGATTAGTCTGTTAAGCATCTTTTTCATGCATGGCTATTGTTTGGGGCGAAATGGATATAATGCAATATCAATCCCAGCCTACCATCATATATTTTATTTTTGCTGCATCAGGGATTTGAACCGCCTCAATGTTGGTATTTGCCTTATACCTAAGGTTTTCAGGTAATTCAGCTTTGTCTATGGTAAAATAAATATCACTGTCTTTTAGCAGGATAACTACATTGTTAATGGACGTAATTATTTTTTTTATTTCATATTTCTCCTGAATGTCCTTGAAGGTACTCTCAATATTGATTCCCTTATCCGTCGTAAAACGTTTATCATTTATCAATACGTTCTGTATTGTGGGGATACTATCTGAATTAGGGGTCAAGGTCAGAAGTAGTGGGCCTCCTTTTTCATAAATTTTTATTTTACTTGATCCACTGCCAAAGTTTGATTTTATGGTATCCCTAACAATGGAATCTTTGGCATAAATTAAATCCAAGTCCCTGGCAAGACTCTCTTTTTCCAAATTGCCTACACGATTCGTGGTTATTTTAAAGGTAGCATTCTCTTCTTGTCTACACTGTGTAAGGAGTATGATAGAGAAAAGAATAATGATTGTTTTGATTGATTTCATAAAAATTAGCGCATCACTTTTTTTAATACACCAAGCACCCCTCTGATAAATGTGGCACTGGTAAGAACTTTAATAACTGGATTTTGTCTGGTACTTCTTCTGCTACTGGATGACCTTCTTGTGTTTTGTGCCCTTTCTTTTTCCTTTTGAGCCAATTCCTCGGCCTTTTCAATTTTCTCGTTCAAAATTTCATAGGCACTCTCGCGATCGATTACTTCGCTGTATTTTTTTACCAATTTGGATGAGTCATTAACATCTTTTAATTCGTTCTCCGTTAATATATCCATACGGCTCATAGGTGCCCTTAAGAGGGTAGCTGCCAAAGGAGTGGGTCTTCCCTTTTCGTCCAAGGCGGATATCAGGGCTTCTCCTATTCCCAGTGATGTCAACACCTCTTTGGTGTCATAGTAATCTGAAATTGGATAGTTTTCCGCCGTAAGCTTAATGGCCTTTCTGTCCCTTGCCGTAAAGGCCCTTAGGGCATGTTGAACCTTTAAACCTAATTGAGCCAACACTTCGTTAGGTACGTCCGTAGGATTTTGGGTAACAAAATATAGGCCTATTCCTTTAGATCGTATAAGTTTCACAATACTTTCGATTTGATCTAACAAGGCTTTGGAGGCTTCGTTGAAAATAAGGTGGGCCTCATCTATAAATAAAATAAGCTCAGGTCGTTCGCTATCGCCAAGTTCCGGAAACGTATCATATATTTCAGCCAAAAGGCTGAGCATAAAGGTGGAGAACAATTTGGGTCTATCCTGAATATCCGTAAGCCTGATTATATTGATGTATCCTCTTCCATTTTCATCTATTCGAGTAAGATCGTTTACTTCAAAGGATTTTTCCCCAAAAAACAAGTCGGCCCCTTGTTGCTCCAACTCTATTATTTTTCTAAGAATGGTTCCTGTGGAACTGGTGGAAATACGGCCATACTCCTCCGTGAATTCTTTTTTACCTTCTCCTGTCGCATATTGTAAAACCTTTTTAAAGTCTTTAAGGTCTAAGAGAGGCAATTTATTGTCGTCACAGTATTTAAAGATAACCGCTACGATTCCTTCCTGGGTTTCGGAGAGGTCCAAAATCCTGGAGAGTAAAATAGGACCGAATTCGGAAACGGTTGCCCTAAGCTTAACTCCATCCTGTTCCGAAAGGGAAAGGATTTCCACAGGAAAATTTTTGGGTTCAAAGGGAATGCCAATTTTAGCATGTCGTTCGTCAATTTTTGGATGGCCTGGACTGGGTTGGGCGAGTCCGCTCAAATCCCCTTTTAAATCCATTAAAAGTACCGGAATACCTTTATCCGATAAGTTTTCAGCCAGTACCTGCAAGGTTTTTGTCTTTCCGGTTCCGGTAGCTCCCGCAATTAGACCATGCCGGTTCAAGGTTTTGAGGGGTACCTTTACCAAGGCATTGGTAATGGCTTCACCGTTCAACATGGCCGCACCCATGGTAATAAAGTCTCCTTTGGTGCTATACCCTTTTTCAATATGTTCAAAAAAATCCTCCTTGGAAGCCATGCTTGTATTTTTTTGTTAAAAATAGAAGATTTTTAAGCAATAGAAAAAGAGAATGTATCCCATGATTGAAAAAAGATACCATTGGACACCAGTACTAATATATAGTATTCATGTTGCTATATGTATCTTAGGTTTCGTACAGTGTGGGTTGCAAGCCTTCAAAATCAAGATAAATCATTATGTTTAATGCGCTGAAAAGGTTTTAGCCTTGGATTTAGCGACATATCATTTAAATTAGGAATATGTTATTTTTTATATCAAAAAGGCGGATTTCCATGCTTTTGGGCCTCTGTCTCGTCCTTTTTTCCTGTAAAAGCAATGGCGAAAAGGAGAGTCACGATAAAGAGGACCTAGTGGACAACTACCGGCAAGATGAACTATCCGTGCAGGAGGGTATGCAATTGTTCAATATGCATTGTGCCAGTTGCCATGATTTTAATGCTGATATCATAGGTCCAAATTTGGCTGGTGTTACCGGTAAAGTGGACAAGGCTTGGCTTATCGATTTTATAAAAAACCCCAAGAAAAAAATAGAGGCTGGTGATGAAAGAAGCGTTCGGCTTTACGAAAACTACGGGAGCTATATGCCTGCCTTTGAGCATTTTTCGGTGGATGAATTGGAAGCATTATTGGGGTTTATTCATAAGTTTTCCGAGGCGGAAATAAAGAGTAAAAAGAAAAGGCCAGGGGCCATAACGGACCCCATTCCAGAAAAAATAACCCAGTCTAATCTCATGTTGGTTTTGGAAGAGCTATTTCAAGTGCCTGCCAGTGCAGACCATCACCCTAAGGCCCGTATCAATAAATTGGCGGCCTTGCCTTCCTCTAAGGGGGAACGACTTTTCATTGCGGATCTTAACGGGATTTTATATGAAGTCAAAGGTTCCCAGGTCAACATGTATTTGGATATGGCCCAGCAGTTACCGAAATTCATCAATTTCCCGGGCTTTGGGACGGGTTTGGGCAGTTTTGATTTTCACCCAAATTTTGAGGAAAACGGTCTGCTATATACCACCCATACAGAGCCTGCCCATACACAAGAAGCTGATTTCGCACTGCCAGATAGTCTAAAGGTAGGGCTGCAATGGGTCCTTACCGAATGGAAGGCCGAAAATCCCGGAGCTATACGGTTCAAGGGATCAAAAAGGGAACTACTACGAATAGATATGATGGGTACCGTGCACGGATTTCAAGAGGTTTCCTTCAATCCTGTTGCAAAAAGGGGGGATTCCGATTATGGACGCCTATACCTTTGCGTTGGTGATGGTGGGGCCATATATGCTAATCAGCCCCAATTTGTTGGCCGAAAGGACCAAATATGGGGATCGGTGATTCGTATAGACCCCTTGGGAAGAAACAGCACCAATGGTCAATACGGACTTCCAGCAGACAATCCTTTTGTTGGGGATAGGGAAGGAATCCCCGAAATATGGGCTTACGGATTTAGGAATCCCCATCGGATTTCTTGGGATGCTATGGATGCGCAACGAATGTATGTTTCCAACATAGGCAGACATAGTGTTGAGGAAGTGAACCTTGTGGAAAAAGGGGGTAATTACGGTTGGCCGAACAGGGAGGGTACCTTTGTATTTGATTCCGGTGCCAATACCGAGGTTGTCTATCCGCTACCCAAAGATGACGAGGGCTTTGCCTATCCCATCATACAATATGACCATGACGAGGGCAATGCGGTTTCCGGAGGCTATGTGTATCATGGAAAGTTAAAACAATTGCAAGGCAAATACCTCTTTGGGGATATTCCACGCGGCACCCTTTTTATCGCGGATGTAGGTAATGTACAAAGTGGCCATCAGGCAACCATCCAAAAAATGGAATTTCTCCTTAACGGAGAGGCCACTACCTTTGATGCCTTGTTGGGCGGCGCCCGGGTAGACCTTAGATGGGGCATGGACAGCAAGGGCGAGCTCTATCTTTTCACCAAATATGACGGCAAGGTCTACAAGTTGGTGGATTGCATTGAAGGAGAAGCCCTTTCATCCTAAAATTGGTTCGCTGCGCTGAAACTATGCCCATGTCTTTTCTTATCTTTGCCGAATGGAAAAAAAGGATACCATGGCGTTGGTGGATAAGGGACTGCTACTCCCGTTGATGGAGGAATTCTACACGATCCAAGGCGAAGGATTTCACAAAGGGACAGCAGCGTATTTCATTCGAGTAGGAGGGTGCGACGTAGGTTGTCATTGGTGTGATGTAAAGGAAAGTTGGAATGCCGAAACGCATCCCCCAACCAATATTGAACTCATTGTTGAAAATGCTGCTAAATACTCGGATACCATTGTGGTTACAGGGGGAGAACCTCTTACTTGGGATATGGGACCGTTAACTGATAGGTTAAAGAGCAAAAACCTTAAAACGCATATTGAGACATCTGGAGCGTATCCGCTAACGGGAGACTGGGACTGGATTTGTCTTTCGCCCAAGAAAAATAAACTCCCGGTAGGCCGAATTTATGATGAGGCACATGAACTTAAAGTCATCGTTTACAATAAACATGATTTGATTTTTGCGGAGGAGCAGGCTGCATTGACCAACAATAATTGTATTCTTTATTTACAGCCAGAATGGAGTGTCCGGGATAAAGTAACGCCTATGATTGTGGATTATGTAATGAAAAATCCAAAATGGAAGGTTTCTTTACAGACGCATAAATATCTAAATATTCCTTAATCTTCAGGGTGGAAAATGGCGTTTTATCGTCCGCCGTTTGCCTGAATATCTTCCACGCAAGCAGCATCCAAACCGGGAACTTCCACCGTTCTTGCTGTTTTTGAGGGCTGCAGTAAACTCATTACTGTGGAACCGGATAGTACACAGGCAGGATTTTGGCCTTTTGCATAGGAACCATTTTTTAAGTCTAAACTGGACTTACCGGAAAGCGTAAATTGAAGTTCCGCTCTCATAAGACAGCCATCTACATTGCAATGGTTTTCCGCATCCACATCTTCATGATCGGATAAGGCTTCGGTTCCAAGATTTACTAGGCCGAAGAGATGTCCAAATTCATGATTTAAAGTGGCCGCTTCAACATCTGCATTGGAAACTGCCAAGCTTTGACTTGCCAATTTTCTAATGGTACCTTCATGAATAATCATTGAGGTATTTCTATAAACGGCGCCCAAAGTAACGAGTCCCTCGTCCTCAACATCATCTTCAGAAGGGGCATCGGAGAAATAAATATAAACCGCTAATGTAGAACCACTGCTATAGACAGTTCTGTTTTCTGTTTCAAGATCTGCAATTTCCTGTAAGGTTAAATTTTCTTCATTGGGTGAATCCAATTCTTTATAGATAAACTCTATATTTTCCTTGTAGGTGTGTAGTTTCAAAAAATCAGTAAAATCGGAAATGGCAGTAACCGTAGGCCTAAAACCGGTCACGTATGCAATTTCAATCTGAATTTTATCATACGTGTCATTAGAAAGGATATCATTGGCGGAGTCCCCTGCAGACTTTAAATTAAGGGTTTTGTCAATTACCACATCAGGCTCCGTATTATTCTTTGAACAAGAAAAAATAAAGGCCGATAACACCAAAAACATAATCAGTTTAAACTTTCCCATAATTTTTTTTTCATTAAGAAGAACGTTAAAGATAACATTCAAGTATTACATGAGGGTTAAACGGGCCAAATAGTCGTCATTTGGACCTTGTATTAGCATTTCGCATTCGAATCCATTAAAACTGGCGGCTCTCTTTAAGGTATTAAAATCTACGTATAACCAGTCAAAAGGTTCACTATCTTCATTTTTATAGGACATGGTGAAGGTAACCTCACCATAGTAGTCCACATCCTGTGGTATCCAATAGCCCCCATCTTCATCGTCCGACTCGTACATATACAAAATATCACTTGAATCCAGTAAAACCTGACCGTTTGAATGTAACAACTTTTTCATTTGATTCAAGTATTGGTCCAAATTTTTAAGTTTCCCTGCAATTCCAATCCCGTTCATCAACATTAGTAGGGTATCGTACTTTTGGTCCCGTAGATTTAAAAAGTTATTGTTCAATGTTTTTAAAAGTCCCCTTTCCTTACATACTTCAATAGCCCCTGGCGATTTGTCCAAACCAGTAACAAGAAATCCCTTATCCTGTAAATAAAGGCTATGACTTCCTGCTCCGCAACCTATATCAAGTACCGTTCCCTTACAGTTTTTCAAAGCAGTTTGTTCCAAATACGGCATTTGCTCAAAGTTCCTGAACATATAGGAAAGCGGTAGTACATCTGCCTCATCTAGGGTAGATTGTGTAACGATGTCCTCCGTATATTCCAGCTTAAGATAATCCAAAAGAGCCTTGCCCAAAATATCTTTTGACAAAAGGTTTTAATTTTAGTCTACAAAAATCTTCTATTTGGAGGTACTTGCCTAGTTTTAAGGCGAAAATTTGGATTATGGATAAAGTGCTAGGACAACTGCCGCAGATGGCCGCAGATAAAAAGACAGAAAACAAGAAATTTTTTGCCAAATTAAAGAAGAAGCCGCCCAAGAATCTGGATTATATCATGCAGGAACTGCATGAAGCCGAATTTGAGCGGACAGATTGCCTTACCTGTGCCAATTGTTGTAAGACTACGGGACCTTTGTTTACCAACGCCGATATTGAGAGAATTGCAAAACATCTAAGGTTAAAACCGCAACAATTTATTGATACGTATTTACGGATTGATGAGGAAAACGATTATGTGCTGCAAGAGGTTCCCTGTGCCTTTTTGGGTCCTGATAACTATTGTTCCATTTACGAGGTGCGTCCAAAAGCATGCAGGGAGTTTCCTCATACCGACCGTAAAAAGTTTCAACAAATCAGTCACTTGACTTTAAAAAATGTAGCCATTTGCCCGGCAGCCTTTAATATTGTAGAGGAAATGAAGAAGCGGATTCCAGTCTGATAGTATAAAAAAAGTTCCCGATTTTGTATATTTAGTATTATGGAGCAGTTGATTCAATACTTCGAAAATATTCCTTCTTCACACCGTTCCCTGATATTGGTTGGTGGGATTACTTTTTTTTGGGTTTTGGAAGGTGTTGTTCCCCTCTTTACCGTGAGGTACAAAAAATGGCGGCACGCCGTTCCCAATTTCTTTTTTACCCTAACAACCATCTTGGTCAATTTTCCGTTGGCCTTCTTGCTCCTTAAAACCTCTGATTGGACGGTTGCTAATGATTTTGGGATCATTAATTGGTTGCCGGCAATTCCATTATGGCTTTATGTGTTGATAGGTTTAATGTTGTTGGATTTTATTGGGGCCTATTTGGCCCATTGGGTGGAACATAAGGTAAAACCTTTGTGGATGGTTCATTTGGTACACCATTCCGATCATCATGTAGATACGACCACTGCAAATAGGCACCATCCTTTTGAATCTCTGATTCGCTATGTTTTTACGTTAGTGGGTGTATTTCTGGTGGGCGCGCCCGTTGGGATTATCATGTTATACCAGAGCCTGTCCGTGGTTCTTTCACAGTTCAACCACGCCAATATTAAGTTGCCCCGGAAATTGGATAGACTTTTGAGTTATGTGCTTGTTTCCCCGGACATGCACAAGGTACATCATCACTATGTATTGCCTTATACCGATAGCAATTACGGAAATATATTTGCTATCTGGGACCGATTATTCGGTACGTACATGTACCTGGATAGGGATTCGATTATATACGGGGTGGATACCTTTCCAGATGAAAGGGAGAATTCCAGTATTTCTGGGTTGCTTAAGCAACCCTTTCACAAATACCGAAGGCCCACTACGGTCAATCGTACATCAAATACTTAGCTCTTATTTTCTTGAATTTTTCTAGTTCCGGCTGCCAGGATTTTTTTATTTCCGCTTCTGTAAGTCCGGCCTCAATTTGTTTTTGAAGTTCAGGCGTGCCTGCATGCTTGGTAAACCCGGAAGTGATAAAGAATTTGCTTTTGTCAGGCGTATTATTATAGGCATCTAAGACCCATTGCAGGGAGACTTCATTTGTCCTTGGGGTGTTGGAGAGGTCTTTTCCATAACATGTTTTCCCTTCTTCCTTGGGGTATTTACTTCCAAAATTGGGTTCGGGTACATAAGAAAAATCATAAGCCGTGGAATCCATAAAAGAGGCGCCGTAACGCTGAAACTGGTATTCCGTACCACGCCCTGCATTTACATGGGTGCCTTCAAAAAGGCCAAGACTTGGGTACAGATTGATTGAAACGTCATTTGGTAAATTGGGGGACGGGCGTATCGGGATATGATAAAAACTGTCGTGTGTCCAGTTTTTTAGTGGAATTACGGTGAGATTACATCTTTTGCCCCCTTCCAACCATTCTTCACCATTGATCATGTTGGCATATTCACCAATGGACATCCCATAAACCAACGGTATTTCGTTCATACCCAAAAAACCGGAATGTTCTTTTTGCATGGTGGGGCCGTCCACATAATAGGCATTTGGGTTTGGTCTATCCAGCACCAAAACGGGAACATTACTTTCTGCACAGGCTTCCATAATAAGTTGTAATGTGGCGATATAGGTGTAAAAACGGGTACCTACATCTTGGATATCGAATACCACTATGTCCAATTCCCTCAATTGTTCAGAGGTAGGTTTTCTGTTTTTTCCATAGAGGGAAACAATGGGTAGGTCCGTTTCTTGGTCTAATCCATCATCCACCTTCTCCCCGGCATCGGCCTTGCCCCTAAATCCATGTTCAGGGGAAAACACTTTTTTAACGTCGATTCCTAGATGGAGCAGAGAATCCACTAAGTGGGTATAACGATTACCCTTAAAAATGACCGAAGTTTGATTCGCCACAACTCCTACTGCCTTTCCCTGCAATAGGGGAAGATATTCTTCGGTTCTGTTTGCGGCTACTTGGATGGAATCGGTATCCTTTCCTGCTATTTTTGACATGGTCGTTTTAGCGGTATCCACATTTTTTCTTCCGGAGTTTCCGCACGAGAGGCAAATCAAAAGAGATAAAAAAAGGGTATTTTTGAATCGGTATAAAAACAACATCATTTGAACTTAGAATATTTTATCGCCAAACGGCTTATTACGGGCAAGGAGCATAAAATTAGTATTTCCGCACCAATAATAAAAATAGCCATTGCCGCCATTTCAATTGGTGTTGTTATGATGTTGATAGCCATTGCCACAGGAGTTGGCTTAAAATATAAGATTAGGGAAAAGGTGACGGCCTTTAATGGCCATATTCAGATTTCCAATTATGACAACAATCGTTCGGAGGTTTCCGTGGTACCCGTATCCACAAAGCAGGATTTTTATCCCAGGTTCAAGGATGTTGATGGTATTTTGCACGTTCAGGCAGTGGCTACAAAAGGGGGGATCATCCGTACGGAGGATACTTTTGAAGGTATCATTGCTAAAGGTGTGGGTCCGGATTATTACTGGACGCCCATTCATGAGTTTTTGGTAGAAGGCTCCATCCCTGATTATTCCGGTGAATTGAATTCTGATGTGCTCATTTCTAAGATTACCGCCAATCGTTTAAAACTAGGCGTTGGAGATTCTTTCTTTACCTTTTTTCTGCGGGATGATGACGCTAATAAAATGCCAAACCAACGCAAGTTCAATGTTGTGGGTATTTATGACAGCGGCTTTGAGGAGATAGATAATCGATATATTTTTATTGATATCCGCCATATCCAACAAATGAACAAATGGGCCGATGATGAGGTGGGCAATTTTGAGGTCTTTTTGGATAGTTTTGATGATATCGATGCTAAAAGCGATGAGATTTTTGGTAAAACAGTCTCAACCTTGGATACCAAGACCCTAAAGGACAAGTATTATAAAATATTCGAATGGATAGGTCTGTTCGATTTTAATATAGCCCTAATCATTGGTATCATGATCATTGTAGGTGGTATCAACATGATTACCGCCCTTTTAGTTCTTATTTTGGAACGTACGCCCATGATTGGTATCCTTAAAGCTTTGGGCTCTACCAATTGGAGCATTCGTAAGGTTTTTTTGTACAATGCCGCATACCTTATCGGTATCGGGCTGTTTTGGGGAAATTTGATTGGTCTTGGTTTTATTTTTCTTCAGGATAAGTTTCGTCTGTTTAAATTTCCCAATCCAGAGGAATATTATATTGAATACATACCGGTTCATATTAATTTAGTGACGATAGTTATTTTGAATATTGGGGTTCTTTTGTTGTGTCTTTTGATGCTCTTGATTCCCTCTTATATCATTACAAAAATTACCCCGGTCAAGGCAATTCGATTCGATTGATAAAATGAATAATATGACGAAACTTTCCTTAAAAAATCAAGAAGTACAGATAGATCAAGGGGAATTAATAAGCTATCAAGTAGATGGTCATGAACTGATTCATCAAAAAGGGAGTCCGGGTTGGCGTAGTTCCGATACCGAGATGTTCCCGATCATTGGCCCAACAAATAAGGCCGATTTTAGGGTAAAGACTCCAAAGGGTATGGCTATTCAAGACCAGCACGGTTTGCTTAGGGAAATGGAATATGAGTTGGAGGAAGCTACAGAAACGAAGGCGGTTTTTGTAAAGCGATATCAAGCCGATACTAGAATAAAAAATTCCAAATTCCCGGAAAAGTCATCTGAAGAGTTTCTCTCTTGGCCCTACGATTTTACGTTCTTGAAATCCTTCCATTTAAATGAAAACGGACTGGAAATAGATTTTGAAATCAATGGCGGGGAAGGGATGCCCTATATGTTGGGTTATCATCCTGCCTTCAATCTGACCACCGAGAATCCCATAATTTACACCCAAGAACGGGAAATTACCATTCCGGAAGTTAGGGCCGTAGGTAGCAGGGCACTTCAGGTTCCGAATCAAACTTCGATTACATTGGAAAATCAATTGCACCTAACCATTAAAACAGAAGGTTTTCAACACTTTATGTTGTGGACCGAGGTTTCCAATATGGTCTGTATAGAACCCATAACTTTTTATCCCTATGCTGTGGAGCAGTCCAATTTGGATAATGGTTTCAAGGTTCTAAAAGGGAAAAAAACGGAAATTTTCAAAGTATGGTTATTGCCTAAAAAGTAAACAATATGGCTTACAGCGAATATGTAGTGGATCGGGTAAGGTATCGCTTAAAAGGAGCGGGAGTTCTTGAGGAGAAGAAAATGATGGGGGGCTATCTTTTTATGGTGAACGGTAAAATGTGTATTGGTGTTGATATGGACAAGTCTACCCAACAAGACCGACTCATGGTTCGCGTTGGCAAACTGAATTACGAGGAATTATTGGAGAAGGAGGGAAGCCGCAAGATGGATTTTACCGGAAGACCCATGCGTGGTTTTCTGTTCATTTATCCTGAGGGTTTTGATGCCGAGGAAGATCTGGATTTCTGGGTAGAAAAGGCCTTGGAATTTAATAAGCTACTGACCTGAGTTTAAGAAACGCCTTCTAATTGATTACATTTGAAATGTGAAGCGTTTTCTACCCTTTTTGGATTGGGCGTCTACCTATAAGAAAGCCTATTTTTCAAAAGACCTCATAGCGGGGTTAACTGTGGGAATTGTATTGGTTCCACAGGCTATGGCATACGCCATGATTGCCGGCTTACCTCCGGTATATGGGCTTTACACCGCTTTGATTCCCGTTTTGGCCTATGTGTTGCTTGGAACTTCTAGAAAGGTGGCCATGGGTCCCGTGGCTATGGATTCTTTATTGGTGGCAGCAGCACTGGGAACTTTCGCCATATCCAGTATTTCGGATTATATCGCCATGGTGGTAGTACTGATTTTTATTGTCGGGGCTACCCAATTGTTACTTGGGGTGTTTAGAATGGGTTTTTTGGTCAATTTTTTGTCCAAGCCGGTAATTAGTGGTTTTACTTCGGCGGCAGCCCTCATCATTATAGTGAGCCAGCTAAAGCATTTACTTGGAATAGACATGCCCAATAGCAATCATTTTCATGAAATAATAATGCTGATTGGGCAACATATAGCCCAAACCAATCCCTTTGATTTGGGACTGGGGGTCTTGGGGATATTAATTATTATTGGCTTTAAAAAGTGGAAGAAAAGTTTTCCGGCAGTATTGTTGGTCGTTTTATTTGGGATTTTTGCTGTATATTTTTTTGGATTGGATGGCTATGGCATGAAATTGGTCGGTGAAGTTCCCAAGGGGTTGCCTTCCTTTGCCTTTCCCGATATCACCTTTCAAAACTTCAAAAATCTTTGGCCCATGGGGATGGCCCTGGCCTTAGTGGGGTACTTGGAGACCATATCCATTGGGAAGGCGATGGAGGAGAAAAGTGGTGAGGAAACCATAGATCCCAATCAGGAATTGATCGCCTTGGGGGCCTCCAATATAATAGGCTCCTTTTTTCAAGGATATGCATCAACGGCCAGTTTTTCGAGATCGGCCATAAATCATGAGTCGGGGGCCCAAACAAATTTGGCAGGATTCTTTAGTGTGATTCTTGTGGTCCTTACCTTGTTGTTTTTAACACCCGTATTTAAATACCTCCCCAATACGGTATTGGCCAGTATCATTATGGTCTCCGTTTTTGGGTTAATAGATTTTTCGTACGCCAAGTATCTCTGGTTGGATAGGAAGGATGAATTTGTGGTATTAATGTTTACTTTTTTAATCACCCTGTTTATAGGTATCACCCAGGGCATTGTAGTTGGGGTTCTCTTATCGCTTCTCTTAATGGTCTATCGCACCTCTAAGCCACATTTTGCGGAATTGGGCAATGTTAAGGGGTCTGACTATTATAAGAACATAAAACGTTTTGACGATGAGGTGATCATCAGGAGAGATCTTTTGATTATTCGGTTTGACTCGCAACTTTATTTTGGGAATTCCGCCTACTTTAAAAGAGAGTTGCTAAAGCAAATAAAGGGTAAAGGTCCAGATTTAAAGGCGGTAATCCTCAATGCCGAAGCCATTACCTATATCGATGCTACCGCAGCGGACGTTCTTTCAAAACTGATTCATGAAATCCATGAAATGGGGCTGCAATTTTATATTGCAGGAGCTATCGGACCTATGCGCGATATCATTTTCACTACCAATATCATCAAAGAACTTCAAAAGGAATTTTTGTTTGTCAGGACCCAGGAGGCTGTCGACTATTTTGATAATGCCCATCGATTATCCCCTTTAGGAACTAGGGTGGCCCATGAGAATAGAAGAACTAGATAAAAGTCCCTTTTTTAAAATTGGGACATATGATAGAAATCATAAAATGTATTATTCCACCGATTTATTTTTATCCATGCATTTTTAAGGGTAATTAGGCCCCTGTGCAAGAATTTTTAGGTTAAATAACAATAAATCAAAAAGGATATGAAAACCATAATACCTTTAGTGAATTGGAGCAATGGCATTGTAATGATAGGAGTTTTCGCAGTAGTGGTGGTAGCTCTTGTTTTGGTGATGCTCAGCCTTATGAATAGCGGTAAGGGCAAGCAGTCATAGCCTAGCTTCTCAATACGTCGCATATTTTTGTACTTTTAAAGAAAAGTAACTTAACAAGGTATTCCCACTATTGTAAAGGATGCCCCTTGTTGATTGCTGTTATCTTTAGGTATGCTAAAAAGTTTTATTAAGCGGATTGGAGTTATCAATTTTGTGATGCTCCTAGTTGTTCTTTCCATTATCATTGTGTCCGAGGTGATGTTCTTACAAGGACATAAATTGGAGGCAATTTTCATTGCTTTTTGGGCTCCCACCATTCTGGGTTTTATGAACTATTTAAAATATAGGGAATAGTGGAGCTGGTTCTTGGTTATTCCATCATCGTTGGACTTATCTTCATGGTCTGGTTGTATTTTGTAATACGGATGTATCACAAAATGAAGGACTAATCATATTCATACGCCTGCTCTTCCCTGAAAGGTATAATGCCTTTTGGGTTTTTACTAATGTAGGATTCTACGATTCTTTGGGTTTCCAAGGTGTTTTTCTGGCGTTTTAAGTAGGTTTCAAAATCATCTTGGACAACGAATGGTACGTCTGTGGGTATAAAGCCATATCCCATGTAAAGACTTTCCCTAACCAGTACGAAGCCATTCTCCTCGGGTTTTCTACCTTTCAGTTTAATTAGGTAATCGGATTTTGTCTCTTTCAATGAATGGATGGCTTTGGTGACCCTGTCATTATAGTTTTCCAAATGCACGATATCCGAACAAATTCCGATGCAATTTTTTATCCTAAAATGTGAGCAAGTGGCCACATTGTCCTGTAGGTGGCAATATTTTGGACATAGCTCAAAATCTTCACATAAAGCTTCCAGAAAAGCCCTGCATTCCGTAGTGCTATACAAGATCATTAGGGGATTTGGGGCCAAGTTCAACCTGTTGTATGCCAAATGCATGACCCCGTTCAGGTCCTCGTAACTAAAAATGGCATATTGTTGCACTTTGCGTTTTTGCGCCCGATTGAATTTTGGATAATGCCTCTTTATTTCGGCAGATTCCAACAAAAGCGCTATTAATTCGCTTCCCGTTTCCTCAAAGTCCAAGTATGTCGTTTCGGAACATAATGAGATTTCCTTCGTGGATTTATCATAGAAATGACCTAAAACCCTTTTTTTAATGTTAATGGCCTTTCCCACATAAATGATATGCCCTTTTTGATCCTTAAAATAATAAATGCCCGGTGTAGAGGGTAATTTTTCGAATTCCGTTTTGGATAAGGAGGGGGGCAAGGTCGCTTCCTGTGATTTGGCATTAAGAAAGGCCTTAAAAACTTTATCGGCACCCTGGGTTCTCAATAATTTGTGGAACAAGAGCATGGTGGCATGGGCATCACCGCGGGCACGATGTCTATCGGATAGGGGGATTCCAATGGCCGAACACAATTTTCCAAGGCTATAGGAATGGTAACCGGGAATTAATTTTCGGGATAACCGTACCGTACACAGCTTCTTTCTTGAAAATTCCATTCCAATACCCTGAAGTTCATTTTTAATGACGTTATAATCAAAGTTTACACTGTGTGCCACAAAAATGGTGTCTCGGGTAATTTCCAATATTTTGGAGGCTATCTCCTCGAGCTTCGGAGCATTCCTCACCATATCGCTATCTATGCCTGTTAGGGCGGTAATGAAATAAGGTATTTCACATTCAGGGTTTACCAGGGAGGTGAATTCATCTACTACCTCATGTCCATCATACTTAAAGATGGATATTTCGGTGATGCGATTTCCCTTTATTCCGTTTCCGGTGGTTTCTATGTCTACGATGCAATACAAAATATGGAATGAAGCAAGTCTCCATAAAGTTAGTTCAATTAAACGAAAGGGAGTAGGACCATGGGAAGGAAATTAGGTTATGCACCTCTTTCCAAATGAACAATAATGGATTTGCTAATGGGTGTATTACTTTTTTCGGCATAGTGATTATGGGGAACGATCATATTGGCTTCTGGAAAGTAGGCCGCCAGATTGCCCTGCGGAATGTTATAGGGGATAATCAAAAACCGTTTGGCCCGCCGTTCAATATTATCATAATTGCTTACAAGGTCTACGACATCTAAGGTCTTGTAATTGAATGTATCCATATCCCTTTGGTTCATAAAAAGTACGCGCCTTTCGTTTTTGATGCCCCTGTAACGGTCGTTGAGTCCGTATATAGTTGTATTGAACTGATCATGGGAGCGAATGGTCATCAAAATAAATTCATCTTGTTTTACGCTATGTTCGGCCAATTTACAAGTGCTGAATTGAGCTTTGCCGTTTTCCAGTTTGCTGAAATCCAGGTTTCTAACATTGTTGGGCAAGTAGTAACCGGTTCCTTTGGAGGCTTTCTGTACCGATTCAAAACCTTTTAGGGTTTCGGACATTTTTTGTCTGATGAGGTCATAATCATTACCCAGTTCTTTCCAGGAAACAGGATGGTCATTTTTAAAATAGGCGTTGGCGATACCTCCTATTATTTCTGGTTCGCTTTTTAGATGTTCCGATTTTGGTTTAAGGACTCCTTTGGTACGGTGTACCTTGCCCATACTATTTTCAACGGTCAGGAATCGGTCTTTGCCATGACTTTCATCCTTCTCTGACCTACCCAAAGTTGGGAGAATCAAGGCTGTTTTTCCCGTGATTAAATGACTTCGATTCAATTTGGTACTGATTTGCACGGTCAAGGAACAATTTTGAAGGGCTTCTGCCGCATACCTAGTGTCCGATACGGCGGAAACAAAATTGCCTCCGAGCCCCATAAATACTTTTGCCCTTCCTTCATGCATGGCCTCTAGCGCCTTTACCGTATCCATACCTTCTTTGTTGGGAGGAGTAAAGTCAAAGACACTTTTAATGGTCTCGTTCAGTTCTTCGGACACATGGTGCATTATACCTACAGTGCGATCACCTTGAACATTGCTGTGACCTCTTACCGGACAAGTACCAGCACCCGGTTTCCCCAGACTACCCTTAAGCAGTAATAAATTAACACATTCCTTAATATTGTCCACTCCATTTTTGTGCTGGGTGAGGCCCATGGCCCAACAAATAATAATTTTATTTTTTTCCGATAGTAGGGCAACAGTTTTGTCTATGGCCTCCTGGCGTACGCCGCAACGTTCCAAAAGTTCATTTTCCGTATACCGTTCCAAGTCTTTCTGGAAATCCTCGAACCCATCAGTATAAGTGCTGATAAATTGATGGTCCAACACCTTTTTACCGGTTTTTTCCAATTGTATCAACCTTTTCATAATCAGTTTGAGCAAAGCCACATCTTCATTTATTTTTACCTGAAGATGTATATCTGTCAAGGAGGTGCCTTTTGTGATGCCAGAAAAGGATTGAGGGTCTTTAAACCGAATCAACCCCGCTTCCTCCAAGGGGTTGATACTTATTATTTTTCCGCCGTTATTTTTACACTTTTCCAATGCGGACAACATCCTTGGATGGTTGGTGCCTGGGTTTTGACCGATGACCATAATTACCTCCGCCTCGTCAAAATCCTCCAGTTTTACAGACCCTTTTCCTATACCCAAGGTTTCTGATAGGGCGACACCGCTACTTTCATGGCACATGTTTGAGCAGTCTGGCATGTTATTGGTGCCATAAGCTCTAACGAATAGTCCGTACAGGAAGGCTGCCTCGTTGCTCGATCTGCCGGAAGTATAAAAAATGGCTTCGTCTGGAGATTCCATTGTTTTAAGCTGTTCGGCAATCAGGGAAAACGCTTCGTTCCACTCAATGGGCTCATAATGCAATGAACCTTCCTTTAATAGCATCGGACGTGTCAATCTTCCGCTCTTACCTATCTTAAAATCGGACCACGTAGAAATTTCTTCTACGCTATATTTTTTGAAAAAATCGGCATCTACTTTTTTGTATGTGGCTTCCTCCGCTAACGCTTTGGCGCCGTTTTCACAATATTCCCCAAGTTTGGACGGTTTTTCTGGATCGGGCCAAGCACATCCCGCACAGTCGAACCCATTCTTTTGGTTCATGTGCGACAAGGTAGATAAGGCCTCCAAGGCACCCATTTCCTTGAATGTATGTTGTAGTGCCACTTTAATGGCAGGAAGTCCTGCAGCAAAATTCTTTGAGTCCGTAAGCTCTATTCCAGTAAAATTGATATCACCGATGAGGGATATATTTCTTTTAAAAGGGGAGGACATAAATAAATGTTTCCCACTAAGGTATTACAAAGAATGGAAAATGAAGGTCGTCAAATGATTATTGGTAGACCTATACATGGGGTTTTGGAATTAATTTGGAATTTGAGACTCCTCAATATCAGCTAGTCGACCGCTGTTATCTTGTTCTATAACATTGGTAGTATTGTCATTAATGACAAATTCAGAGACCAGATCGGTTTCCTTGTTGCAAGAAGTTGAAATTACAAGAAGAAAAAAAGCAAGTAAAGCTAGACTAGGGAACTTGAAAAGGCTTATTTTCATTTAAATGAACACTAAAAATGAATCTTTGGTTAATTGGGTCGGCCAAAAATAGATTTTGAATTTATTTTAACGATTAAAAGAGCAATTTTTTCGATGAAATGCACACATAAAGTTATTAATAATGATTGTTAATAACTTTTATAGGTACCTTTTTTTCGGGAAAGTTTCTAAAGGTGGTTAAGATCGGGTCTGATATTCTGTACTTTTATTTGTGTGTTGTATTTTTCTACTTAATGCTCTTGTCCGAGTACAACTGCTCAGGACAATTTTTGAGTTGGTGGTTCAAGTTAATTTAGTAACTGTTTACTTTTTTAAAAATTAACGGATAGGTTTTAGAAGGGTTCTTGATTGTTGAGGAAAACGTAATTAAAGATTCACTTGAATCTCTCTCAATTTATTGGCTTGTTCCCTAAGTAGATTTTGAAATATTACCACAGTTCTTTCCTGATATTCTTCGGGAATTCTACCACCTATCATCCAATTTTTTTTGATAAACCTTTTGTCGTCCAGCTTAAACTCATTGCAAAGACAAGCCAGCGCTGCTTCGCGAGTGGTGTCGTTCATGTTACTGAACATGGTTTTAATGTTCTTAATCATCGGTATAGACGGTCGGTTATCAAATATAATTAAATATTAATATCACAGACCTAGTTTTAATCAACAGGTTTTTAACAACAGGTATTTAAGGACAAACCACAACTAACTGATTTAAAACTAGTAAGAATTATTTTTAGGTATTCTATTTTTAAAACAACCCATTTATTCCTAGGATAATATATTCGTGTTCGAACACAATTTTTGTATCATTGAAATGTGAAAGGAAACGCCTATAGGTTAGTGTGAAGAGTTTTTCAATATAGTATTTAGGTTCTAAAGATTTGATTATTGGTAAATAAGGAAATAAAAATAATTGCTCCGGGCAGAACTTGTTTGTTTGGAGATCATCAGGATTACTTGGGTCTACCGGTTATTGCCTGTGCCATAGATAGATGCATTCGTTTAACGGCAATTCCCAATGATGAGGAAGTGTTCAGAATTAAGATGAACGATATCAACACGTTTAGGGATATTCATATTTCTGAAGACTTTGCAAGATTAGAGGCCAGGGATTATTTTGGTTCTGCCCTACGGGTCTTAAAAAGAGAAGGATGCCTTCCCTATAAGGGGTACGATGTTACTATTTCAGGTAATATTCCGATCAATTCAGGGAACTCCAGTTCTTCGGCAGTTCTTTTGGCCTGGATCTTTTTTTGGTAGAGGCTTTTGGCGTAAAAAGTAATGTTACCCCAGAGTTTCTGGCGGAGTTAGGTTACAAGGCCGAGATACTTGAACATAAGGAACCGGGTGGAATGATGGACCATTTTAGTATCGCAGTGGGAGGTGTGGTCAAAATAGATACCAAAGCACCTTTCAAATGCGATGCTTTAACTACGAAATTGGACGGAATGGTTACCGGGGTTTCCGGTGTTCCCAAAGAAACCGTGGGGCTATTGGGAAGGGTGAAGGGCAATGCCGAAGAAGCCATAAGTATTATTTCAAAAAGGTTTAAGGATTTTGATATTGCTAAGGCAACTGTATCTGAAGTCGAAAAATATAAACCTTTTTTGCCAACTGAGTTAATACCCTATTTTACGGCCGCCATTGAAAATCATGAAATTACCCAATTGGCTTTGGTGGAATTTCAAAAAACCGTTTTAAATTTAGAAGAAATTGGTAGGTTGATGACTGTCCATCACACCATATTAAGGGACAAGCTAAAAATTACGGTTCCTAAAATTGATGCTATGATAGATACGGTAATGCAGCAAGGTGCCTATGGGGCAAAAATTGTAGGTTCCGGTGGGGGAGGCAGTATTGTTGTTCTTACGGAACCTGGAACTGAAAATAATATTGTAGAAGCTCTTTTGTCCGTTGGGGCAAAGGAAGCATATCCTATTCAGGTCGATGCCGGACTAAGGTCCCAAATCATGGCCGATTCTAATTAAAAAAACCTCATCCAAATGAAATCAAAATCTAGAAGACACTTTATTAAATCCACCACTTTAGCGGCCTCTGGAGCAGCCATTTGGCCTCAATTCTCCATGGGAATGAATTTTTCCACCCAAAAGCTACGGGTTGGGATGATAGGGGTAGGCCTTAGGGGTACCAACCATCTTAGGAACGTATTGCAACGAGATGATGTATCAGTGACCGCAATTTGTGATATCGATCAAGCCCGAATAAAAATTGCTTTGGATATGATTTCTGAAAAAGGGGATTCCAAGCCCCAAGTTTTTGGAAAGGACGATTTGGACTATAGAAACCTTTTGGAACTTAAAGAGGTGGATGCCGTAATTATTGCTACCCCATGGTTGTGGCATACCCGTATGGCAAAGGATGCCATGGAGGCGGGTAAATATGCCGGTTTGGAAGTATCCGCGGCAAATACTATGGAGGAGTGTTGGGATTTGGTGAATACCCATGAACGGACCGGAACCCATATGATGATTCTGGAAAATGTAAACTATCGCAGGGATATCTTGGCGGTTTTAAATATGGTCCGGCAAAATGTCTTTGGGGAATTGGTACACTTTAGATGTGGTTATCAACACGATTTAAGAGGTGTGAAATTTAACGATGGAAAAGAACCCTACGGTGAAGGTGTAGAATTTGGCGAGAAGGGTATTTCTGAGGCGAAATGGCGTACCCAGCATTCCCTTTTGAGAAATGCCGATGTGTATCCCACCCATGGTGTGGGCCCTATTGCGGTGATGTGCGACATTAATAGGGGTAATAGGTTTGTATCCTTAACTTCACATGCCACAAAGGGAATAGGATTACATAACTACATTGTGGATAAGGGTGGGGAAGATCATCCCAATGCCAAACTAAAATGGAAACAGGGAGACGTAATTACGTCCACTATAGATACGTCTAATGGAGAAACCATTATCGTGACGCATGACTGCAACCTTCCAAGACCCTATTCCTTGGGATTTCGGGTACAAGGTGCCAATGGACTATGGGAAGTGGATGGTAACAGAATATATATAGAAGGTCATTCCGAACCGCATCGTTGGGATTCTGCAGATGAGTGGTTAAAAAAATATGACCATCCTTTATGGCAAAAATATGGAGAGTATGCCACTGGTGCTGGACATGGTGGAATGGACTTTTTTGTTATCAATTCTTTTGTTGAATCTGCCAAAGAAAACATAGCTCCACCTATGAATGCCTATGACGCGGCGGCATGGAGTGCTATTACCCCGTTATCCGAACAGTCCATAGCCAATAATGGGGAGCCCCAGGATTTCCCTGATTTTACACGGGGAAATTGGGTAAAAAGAAAACCTTATAATTGGATAAAGGATACTTTTTGAATATAAAGAATGGCAAGGCGGATGGTTTATATAACTCAAATTGCGGACCTCGTGTCGCGGACTAAATTTCGGTAGACCATCCTTCGCTAAAAATTGCAGGATAGAATCTGATTCTTCAAAATATTGAGACACAGAAGGAAGGTGTTCTAAATATTCTCTAAAACCAAAATTTCAAGGGTACGAGGCGTACCAATCATTTTAGAAAAGTTATTAAAGTAAAGGGAAATGCCCAAGCCAAAATTGCTTCCCATTGACATTTCGATCTGAGAAAATATTTTGGCTTACTTGTAAAAGGAGTTGTTTAATTCAATCAAGATTTAAGAGGCATTTTTTAGCTCCACCTCATTGAGCAAAAAGCCTATGTTTTCAATGTTCGCAACGTGATAACTGATCAAACGATTCAATGACATCATGTAACTTAGTTGCTTTGAATCTTTTTTAAACCCGTTATGAGAGATTATCTCCTGTAGGTTTTCCGTTATTTCGTTTACGATGGAATCCGTGGTGTTGCCAGGGTTTACATTGATATGCCGAAGTGTTTCGGCTATTTCCACTTCATTCTTACAACTTATTTTTAGGTAATCCTCCAGAATCACCTTTCTTCGTTCGCTCAAAAAACTGATATCACTATCGTTGAAATAATGGTTTACTTGTTTTGAAATAGCATAGAGATTGCTTAATTCCTTACCTAATAATTCTTCCTTGTCCATGGTGTCTTCTTTTGTTTTGATTCAATGTATTGGAACTTGCTGAATTTTAGTAATTCAAAAAGCAATTTTTATGACGCTTAACGTTTAGAGAGGAGAGCCTTAGCTACGCCTCAAGAACATCGACCCGTTTCACCGTACTACCTTTTTTACGCATAAGTTTTATGTCTTCCAGAACCAAATAAAGACAAGGTACGATCACTAGGATGATCGTGGTGGCAAAAATGATTCCGAAACCTAACGAAATGGCCATGGGTATTAAATAAAATGCCTGACTGGAAGTCTCAAGAATTATTGGTGCCAATCCGCCAAACGTGGTCATCGTTGTTAGGATAATGGGCCTGAACCTGCGAAGTCCGGCTTCATGAATGGATTCATATATGGAGTCTCCTGCCAATCGGCGTTTATTTGCATAGTCTATCATAATAAGGGAATCGTTTACAACTACACCTGAAAGGGCTATAACCCCCATGAGACTGACCAAGGAGAGGTCGTACCCTAATAAAATATGACCTATAACAGCACCCACGATTCCGAACGGAATGGCCGTCATCACGATCAATGGTTGGGTGTAACTACTAAAAGCTATGGCCAAGAGTGCGTATATCAATAACATGGCAATGGAAAATCCGGCCTTTAACGTATTGGTACTTTCCCGCATATCTGCCTGGCTACCTTCAAAGGTCCAGGTGGTGCCCGGGAAATCACTTCTGAGTTGGGGCAGGACCTCTTCTTGCATGGAGGCCAACACCCTACTAACGGAATTGGCAGGCTCCACGTCCATCCCTACATTGACGACCCTTCTACCATCCCTTCTGTTTATACTCGTAAATGCCTCGCGCTGCTCAACTTCCACCACATCCATTAAGGGAACTTCAATCCCGTCCGAAGTGCGAATAAGAAAGTCTTGCAGATTTTTAATGTCCTTGCGCTCTTCTAGCGGTAGTTTTACCCGAACCTCTATCTCGTTCATGCCCCTTAGTTGGCGCATGGCCAATGCCCCAAAGAAGCCGTCGCGAACTTGCCGACCAATTTCATCTGAAGTTAGGCCGAGGTTTCTTCCTTGCGGTAGAAGTTTAAAATCATATTGTAATTTCCCCTTATTGTAATTATCGGTAACATCGCGTGTATTGGAAAAGGCCTTCATTCGCTCCACGAAAGAAGCACTCGCACGCTCTAACACATCGATGTCCGAATGGCTCAAATCCACACTTATTGCCTGTCTGGCGCCTCCGGGCCCACGCTCCGCCTCAAACGTAATTTGGTCTACGCCTTGAATGTCCCCTATATTATCACGCCAAAGGGCAATCATTTCCCCTGCGGTGATATCACGTTGGTCCGGCGGCAACATGACGATTTCTACATCAATAAAGTTTTGTCCCCTTACGTTGGTTTTTATACCTTCCGCAACTTCGTAAAGATTATGTTCTTCGAACATACGTTGTGTGGCATCGGAAATTTCATTCGCAACTTTTGCGGCCTGGTCCGGTGTCGTTCCTACGGGAAGCCTCACCCCGCATTCAATTTCATCAGCGGCAACTTCTGGCATCATTATCATGCCCATGTGGCCACTATAACCATATCCGCCAACGATCAATAATAACGTAACGGCCGCACAAAGTGTGATATATCTGTATTGAAGGCATTTGTCCAGAATAGGCCTGTATCTTTTTTCGATGAAGTTATCAAAGCCTTTGGCAAAAGCCCCTTGCCAACCTTCCAATTTTCGGACCCATTTATTTTTGTTCTTTTCCTTTTTTAAGTGAGCCAAGTGGGAGGGAAGTATAAATAGTGCCTCTATCAAGGATACAGAAAGTATTACGATGACCACAGCTGGTAAGGGCTGCCAAAATTTGCCGGTTTCCCCGGGCATAAAAAGCAGGGGTACAAAAGCAATAATGGTGGTTACAATACTAAACGTAACCGGTAACGAGACATCCTTGGTACCTTCAATGGCAGCTTTAATGGGGCTAAGACCCTTTTGCCTGTACTCGTACACGTTTTCACCAACCACAATGGCATCATCCACCACAATACCTAGAACTACCAAAAATCCGAACATAGATATCATATTTACGCTGATTCCTATCAATGGCAGTAAGATCATTCCCCCGATAAAGGAGACCGTCATGCCCATCATGACCCAGAATGCCAGTCTGTATTCCAAAAATAGGGTTAATATGACCAATACGATCAAGATGGCAAGCACCCCATTCTCGGTCAATAGGGAAAGTCGCTCTTCATAATCCGCCGCCCTGTTGCTATCCGTTCTATATTTTATGCCGGGTGGTAATTGGAAATCATCCAAGATACCTTGTACTTCCTCTGCAATTTTCAATGGGGATTGATCACCAATTCTAAAGATTCGAAGTTCCACGTAATTTTCTTGGTTGAACTGACCATGAAAACCGATTTCCTCAAAACCGTCCGTAATCGTCGCGATGTCCCTAAGAAGTAACTTGGCACCATCACTGGAAGAAACGATAGTAATGTTGCCGAACTCTTCGGCCCATTGTTTCCTTTCCTGCATACGCAGTAGAATTTCCCCACTTTGTGTTTGTACCGCTCCAGCGGGAACATCGCTACTGCTTTGTCTGATGATATCCGCGATTTGGCCCAAGGTAAGATTATACTTTTGCAGGTTTTTACGCGGTACTTCTATCCGGGTTTCATATTCTGGAACGTTACCTAGTTCCACCTGGGTAATTTCTGGATTGTTCAGTAAAATGGTCCGTAATCGTTCCGCAAGCTGTCTTAGCGTCCAGATATCCGCATTTCCGAACAGCCCAATTTGAATTACATCCCTCTGGCGGTTTTGGAGGGCTACTTCGGGTTCCTCAATGTCATCGGGGAAGGTCCGTATTCTGTTGATGGCCTGGTCAATATCCTGAAAGGCCCTCATTCTTTCGGTGCCTGCCACCAATTCAATGGTAACTTGTCCCGATCCCTCACGTGCTTCGGACACAATTTCCTTTATCCCATTGACGCCTCGAACAGCTTCTTCCACAGGTTGCAAAATTCCCTGTTCTACCTCTGCCGGGGACGCGCCCGGGTAGGCAACGGATACCTCTACGAAATCCAATTGGAATTCCGGGAAAACTTCCTTTTGAATGGTGTACATCGTAAAGATTCCACCACACAACAACAATAACATCAATAAATTTGTAGCAATGGAATTTCGGGCCATATAGGCGATGGCACCTTCCTTTCTTGGGCTATTTTTTTGGGCCTTTTCTTTTTCTTCCATGGATTTTTATTCTGATGTATTCTCCGTTTTTGTTCCTTCGGTACGTAAGCCAATACCGTTACTTACCGTGCTCAAATCTGTTGTGACCACTTTGTCGCCAGTTTGTAATCCGTTTGATATATAGGCATATTGGTCATCCGTCAGGGCGATATCCACTTCTCGAATTTCCAACTTGTCATCCTTCATCACCCAAACGGTCTCACTACTGCGAACTAGACCTTTATCTATCCGTACTACATTTTTAACAGGGTTGGCGTTGATGAAAACATCCACAAAGGAACCTATGATCAACATAGGTTTAGTTTCAGAACTTGTTTTTTGACCTAGCGGATCCTCCACACGTACCAATACACGGGCCAATCTGGTCTGCCCGTCCAGTGCACCAATTTGGCGGTCTAAAAAACCTTCCCTATAGGTTCCCTTAGGCCAGGTAGTGGGATTTTCTATTCGTACTGTAGATCCTTGGTCGGAACTGTTTTTTGGGAATTTCAACCATTGCAGTTTGGATACGGGAACCGTGGCGACGACCCAGTAATAATCCGTTCCTACGATTCTGCCCAAGTTATCGCCCTGCGAAACCTGTGATCCCTTGGAAACATTTTGGGTAAGAATATGTGCGTCAAAAGGCGCCCTTATCGTTGTTCTTTCGAGATTGAGTTGGGCCTGTTTTACCGAAGCCTTGGCAGCTTCAATTGTAGCTTTTACCGCGTTTAATTGTGGTTTTCTAAGTACGAGCTGTCGTTCTTCGTCCGATAAAGGATTGCTGCCAAACAAGGAATCGTCCACGATAAGCTGAAGGTCTTGGGAAGCGATTTGTTGCCGGCCCATTTCGGTATCGAGCGTAGTTTGGGACTGTAACAATTCACTTTTACGGAGTGCCAGGGTATTTTCATAATCCGATGGATCTATCTGAAGCAAAACCTGATTCTTTTTTACATATCCCCCAGGAGTAAATGCTTGGTCCCTTCTAATGATTTGACCGGATACCAAGGAACTCAATTGTACATCCTCTACAGGTTGTACGGTGCCTGTGGCCACGATTACCGGTTCAAAGGTGCCCTGTTCCACTTCCGTTACATCCACCAACATGGCAGTTTCTACAGTGGCACCTTCCGTTTTGGCCTCAGGTTCGGTGGAAAAAATGAGGATGGTCACGGCTACACCGGCCACTAAAATTCCCAAGCAAATCCACAGTATTTTTTTATTGGTCATATTTATCTAGTTTTTTCCATGTCAATTTCCCGATACGTTTCAAAACCGCCCGCCAAGGCACGGTATAAATCTATCCGAATCTGAATTTGTTGTAATTGTGCGTCCAAATAATCCCTTCTTAGCTGTTGTTCAGAATTCAAACCAAGGAGCACGTCCAAGTATGGACTGAAACCATTTAGAAACTCCACGCGCAATTGTTTGTTACTTTTTTCGGCTAATTCCAGCTGCCTTTCAATATTTTCCAAACGCTCTTTTTGCATGATGTCTCTCGTAACCCCGTTTTCCACTTCTTGGAAAGCTATAAGGGTGGCCTGACCGTATTCATAAAGTCGTTGGCGTTTAATGGCTTCGGTTCTGTCTACCTCGGCACTTAACCGTCCTCCATAAAATAATGGGGCCAACAAATTACCGGCGATGGAGTAGGCCCAATTCTTAAAAAGGTTGTCAAAATTATTGGAACGTAGCTGACCTCTGGCACTCAGGGAGAGTCTTGGATATTTATTTTTTACCGATGAGGCCATATCCCGATCCGCCGCCAATAACAGTGCATAGGAACGTTGTATGTCCGGTCTTCTTCTTACCAACTCCAAGGGTAGTCCCGTTTTGGGCAGTTGGTTGAGCGTAGGCAGGGGTTTGGACTCCAATTGAAGGCCTTCTTGCGGCTGCCTGCCTAGAAGTACGGCGAGTTGATTTTCTAAAAGTTTCACATTGGTTCTGAAAATTATCCGTTGTTCCTTAGTGCTTTCCAATAATTGTGCTTGCCGTAAGATATCCACGGCCCTAATTTGACCCCCTACAAATCTGGAGCGTATCAATTTGATGATATCCTCATTTACGGCTATCTGCTCTTCCGTAATCTGCAATTGCTTTTTTGCGGCCACCAATTGATACCATGTGGAAGCAATTTGGGCGGACAAGGTAATGGCCGCCGTTCTGTAATCAAATAATGTGGCCTCCGCCCGAAGTTTTTCGGCCTGCACGGCGGTACGGATCCTACCCCATAAATCCACCTCGTAGGAAGTAGAAAGTCCTAACTGGGTGTTTTCACCACCTACAAAATCCGGTTCCGGGAAATTACGTGCTGTCTGTGCCGAAGCGTCTATCTGTGGCCATTTATTGGAGGCCTGTCTACGCACTACGGCTTTGGATGCCATAAACTGTTCCCATACGGCCGCAAGATTCATATTGGAACGGAGGGCACTATCAATTAATATGTTCAATTGTTCATCTTCAAAGGCAGTCCACCATTTTTCCTCTAAGGCCATGTTGCCGGCAGGTGAAAATTCTTGGACATTTTCAATAGGAAGGGAGACGTTGGTATACTTCGGAGAACAGCCTAAAAAAATAAGTAAGGAAAATAGAAAATATGCAATGGTTTTTCCTTTATTGCTGGGTTGCTTAAAGGGTGTGATTTTTAGGAATGTGCGGATAGCTGGTTGGAGTATCTGTGGCATACGCCATAAAATAACCCTTTTACAGGAATTTGTGTATTAACAAAAACTTAAAAATGAATGATTTACGGCAGTGGGATGAAATGAGTTAAAGGTTGCCTGTAAAAAGCACCGTGAATACTCCACCTAAATAGATGTCAGAAGGATGTGTTTGATTAAGTGTCTTGTTTTGAATAACTTATTCTGTCACGAATTTCCCCATTTTCCCGGTGAATGATGACGTCCGCATTATATTTTCGGGCCAATTTTTTGGCTTTTTCTAAGGCCGTACTCTGTTTTCTATGCTTGCTGGTAATACGCTTATTTCCTTCGCGGCGAACGGCCCAAGCATTTTCGTAGGGAACTACATGTTGGTTCCAAGTCCGTTTCCGATTTAGGCTTCGGGAGCTGTTGAAAAATACTTCCAGGAGTTCTATTAGGGTGCGTAACCAAGATTTAGTGGTTGCCATTTTTTTATTCTTAATTCCGAATATAGCAAAATACATTGTTTTACAATGCCAAATCATTTGGATTCCATTTCAAACAATTAGTTTAGAAAGTTTTCCAATAAAAAAAGCCACCGTTTCGATGGCTTTTAAAAGTGGATGTCATATGTTTTTAGTGATGCTAAAACAAAAACTAAAGATACTGGCCCATTGGTTAAACACTTACTTCTTCATATGTATTGCTTGTCAAAGATTTATGGGTCTCTTTATATTTTTCTTTAATGGAAGCAAGTTGACTTGGTGCCCATAAGGTCTCGGATTTGGTTTCCGGATCCATGATGATGAGGTGGAGCCATTCATTCGTAATCAGGGATTTTAACGATTCGTTTCGATGTAAAATTTTGTTCACTCTTTTTCGTGGAGCGTTAATGACCACGGTCAGCCTTAACGGCGGGTGATATGGGTTGTCCTTTTCTTCATAAAGGGATTCCCAGGGAAGACCACGCTTAAGGTCACCACCATTACCCTGCACCACACCAAACTTCCCTGTAACATTGTGTGTGGTCTTGGTTCCTGCTCCAAAGGCATCGTTATCTACCGTAGAGAAATAATAATGGTTGTTGATCCATTGGGTCACTACCATGGGACCTTGCATAATAGCTTCCAATGATTTTCCATCCTGATCGGTATTCCAATCATAGGAATGTAAAAAACAGCGTCCTTCCAAATTGTGATTCTGAGTCATTTTTCTTGGACCGATGATAAAACTGGCATTTTTGGCAAGTCCCCATTCCGGGCGGGTTTCCCCCCAATTGCTCGCTTTTAATTGAGCCAATGAAACACTATTCGTTTTATGCCCGAGTCTTTCTTGTGTGGCCGAAACTTGCGCCTTTTTAAAATTTATCTTGAGATTGGCCAAAGACTTTTGGTGTGACTTTGGCGTATCTGAATCAAAAAGTACTATTTCATCCGTAGTGGTATTATGTTCCGCCCCCACAAAAAGGGTCGTTTCAGGAATCTTTATGTCATGTTCCTCAATAAGCGATTTTCTTACCTCACTGTCATTGGCAAGCTTGGCCAACATCCTTGCATTGTGCCTTCCCGGGGTAGCGGCACAGGCGCCACAGTCCAAACTAGAACCAAATGGGTTGTTGGCGGAATGGCTTCCGTGTCCCACAAAGATCACTAGCGGTGCAAAATTCTTCCATCCCATTAGAGCGAAAGCCGATTTAACAATGTTTACTTTTTCCGCTAAAGGAATTGAAGTATTTACCGAATCGTTGTTGTCCGTATGTTTTATTTCGGGTGTACAGACCGCTTCATAGGCATTTAGTTCTTTGTTTTTCCATCGATATACGCTTTTTGAAAAAAGTGTCCTTAAGGTTAGATTGACGCCGTAGAAGAATCCAGATCCCTCAACAAAACCAAAGGTGGAAGGCAACATATTTTTCATTCGCTTAAGGAAATAGTTCCAAAAATTCCTTACTTCGTTTTTATGGTCAAAGCTTTTTTTGGAACCTTTTTTCTCTGTTTTGGCTTTTTCGGAAACAACGTAGCTGGAATCTAAAATTGGGGGACAGGCCTTTTGGGAAAGTCCGCTTTTCGGGTTTTGATAGTCCATTGCGATACCAAAAAAACCTGCATAACCAAAGGTTTCGTAGTTTCCATGGTTTTCAACGTGTCTACGGATAAGTTCTGATCGTGTATCGATACAAAATACCATTTGTGCATCGGTATCAAATTCCGAGGGTGCAGAAGTCTCAATGGACGAATTTTTAAGGGTTTGTAGAAGTTGTTTTTGCCAACTTTTTTCCCAAGCCAAGAGCCATAAATATGACAATTCCGAAATGGTATTTTTAGAATCTATTCTTACCTCATTTGTTATAAGGGAACCTCCCAGTTTTTTATTTGCCCAGAGCCTTATGGCCAAATAGTCCTTAAGTGTTATAGGGGCTTCTCGCTGCCAAGTGGGTAGGTTTTTCACCCTATGTTTAGTGTAACCTGTCCAGCCCGGTAGGGCCACTAAATGGTGTTCAAAGGCTTTCATGATTTCCTCGTCGGAAAGTCCGTTCAAAACCATTTCAAGGGCTTCATCGCTGGTTTTGGGAATCATGGTTATGCGCACGGGGCCGAGACTTTCATCAAATGTGGCCAGTTTTCTCCAGGCCGTATAAAACCCGTACGACTTGTAGGGCATTTGCCATTCAGCCAGACCTTCGTCCATAAAGGAGGAAAGCCATTTGACCATATATTGATCGAGTCTATGTTCAGAATTTTCGGTTCTTGTGGATGCCTGCTTTGACATTAATTCCAAATAATACTCTGGGGACTGGGAATACCCCTTTTCTTGTAATATTTTTTGTATTTCCAAAGCGTCTATGGCTCCACTTTTTAAAGCATTTTTATAAACGTCCGCTTTTGGAAACATGTCTGCACCTAAAAGGGTGCTGGCATGTTGTGTTGCCTGGAAAAAATGCTCTTTTTCAAATCCGTTAAGGGGATTTGAGGTCACAAATGAATAAAGGGGCCAAGTGTTGCCAACATATTCAGATGCTTTATCTATGAGGATGTCAATGTCCAATTGATTCATGGTCTTAATGCTTGTATGTTAAAAATGTTTTTTTAGAGGGCTGGGAGAGGCTCAAGAGTTTCACGTAAAGCCATGGAATCTTTCTATAGACGCCCAGTTTCATGATAAAAAATCCGGTTAAGAAGATTATTCCAAAGATGATTTGTAAAGGCGAAATTGCCATTGGTAAGGCTATGATTTCCATGCCAGTCATCAACGTGGTCACTATGCTATAGAAAAGAGCATATATAGCTATTCCGGAGATAAAAAGCACCGGTGGAATTACTATTTTTTGCAGTCCGTTCAACGGATTTTGCTTTACAAGATTATAGGTCATCTGCCCAACGGTAATAGCTGCAATCAGCGTCAAAAAAATGCCGCTGTCCCAATCCATACCCTTACCCGTTAGTCTGGAGAAAAGAAACGCCCCCATAAGACTAAATACTAGGACAATGAACCCCTGATACCATTTAATACGAATGGCCGGTGGTGCCTTTGGATTTAATTTTTCCACTTCCTCCCCGCTGGAGAGAAAAAGGGAAGCTTTATAAAAACCATGTAGAATAAGATGAGTGATCGCAGCATTGAAAAAACCAAGACCGCATTGCATGATCATGAAACCCATCTGGGCTATAGTGGAACACGCCAGTCGCTGTTTAACATTGACTTGAATGAGCTTGGTAAACTGTGCGGCAATTGCTGTAAGTCCGCCAATGATCAAAAGAACATCCAAGGTGTTGGAGGCAATAATAATTGGGGCCAAAAGCGTTAGTATAATTCCAGATCCGTTCACAAATCCGGCATGCATTAGGGCAGATGCCGGGGTAGGTGCGGTCATGGATGATAGCAACCACTTGTGAAATGGAAAGATTGCCGATTGTATCAAAGCGGCCGTAATGATACAAAGTGCAGAAAAAAGAAGGATGTATCTGGGAGTTTGCCCAATGGTATCTGTCCAGGTACTTAGGGTAATACTATTGTTATAGGCTGCGGGTATTAAAAGCCCCAAACTGAGGAGGAAACTGCCCGTCAAAAAATACTTTGCCGATAGTTTTCTGGATTCATTAGCCTCGCCCCAAGCCGTATGAAAACCTATAAGGCGGGACATGGTCAGGCCCATGAGCAACCAACCTAATATTAGTAAAAGGATATGCTCCGATACAATGAAAAGTTGTACGGAAAGTGTGAAAGCTAGACATAACAACATGAAGTCCGACCTTTGTCCACGCTCTTTAAAATAGGATACGGCGTAGGTGGAAATTATGGCACTAAAGAAAGAAACAGTGGTAACCAAAAGAGTGCTTAATCCATTCAATCTAAGTAAATCTCCCCAATGCCAATCTGGGATATTAGGATAAACGGAGAGGATAAAAACCAGATTAGTAGCGAACATAATCCAGAATATTATTGGGATGATTGCCGTTATCTGCACTAATTTGGATTCCCCGGACTTATCTTTTATAAAGTCGATTAAAATTGTTGACATTTTAAAGTGTTTAATGATCTTTTGTTGTATGCTTTGTTTCCCTTTGCATCTTTTTTGTGCGTCCCAGTAGATTGACCACTGTTGTCAAGCCTATTATAAAACTGCAGATTAAAATCTGTTCTAAGAATATGGACTTGTTTAGGTAAGACATTGTAATAAAAAGTAACATGGCCAGTGCACCTAAAAATAGTGGCGCGTATTGTTTGTTTTTTAACATGTTTTATTTTTTGAAGAATTAATTTGTTGTTTTAGTTTTTTCTCAAAAGCCTGATAAAATGCTATTGGTTAGTTCACAAACTCTAAGCTCAAAGTGCCGTTGATAATGATATTACGCCCCTTTGAACGAGCTTCTTTGATAATGTTTTTGGCCAACTGTTTCTCTCTCATCAATTCTTGAATTCTATTGTCCAGACCCTTTGTGTTGCTACGGTGATTCCCTTCCCAAACCTGTAGCCGTTGAATTTTATGAAAGTTGATTTTTTCATCGATAAGGGCGGTAATTACATCGGAGGCTTCGCTAGGCGTAAAAGTTCCGTCTACTAATTGAATTGTTTTTTGTTGTTCTTTTGTTTTGGGCAGTTCTTGAGTTTCCATTTCTTTATTTTTTTAGGATTCGGATGCAAAGTTTAGATATATTTTTCATTTAATTTTATTTATATTTATAATGATATACATTAAAATATTTTATGAATTACACTTTGCACCAACTCCAAATATTCTTAAAAATCTCAGAATTACAGAGCATTACAAAGGCTTCTGAAGACTTGCACTTAACACAGCCTGCGGTCTCTATTCAGTTAAAAAATTTTCAAGATCAGTTTCCGATTCCCTTAACGGAGGTAGTGGGAAGAAGACTTTTTGTAACGGATTTTGGGCAGGAAATAGCCCAAGCGGCAGAGAAAATCTTGAATCAGGTTCAAGAGATCAATTACAGGACCATAGCTTTTCAAGGAAGACTTTCCGGTCGATTAAAAATATCGGTTGTTTCTACAGGAAAATATGTAATGCCCTTTTTTATGTCCGATTTTATGAGGGAAAACCCCGGTGTGGACCTAATCATGGATGTAACCAATAAAACAAAAGTAGTACGAAGCTTGGAAAGGAATGAGGTGGGTTTTGCCTTGGTATCTGTATTACCGGATAAGCTAAATGTGAATGCGGTAGAGCTTATGCCAAATAAATTGTTCTATGTAAGTAGTTACAATAGAAAATTCCCCAAAACACCAACCAAAAGAAGTCTTTTTGAGAAAGTTCCCTTAATTTATAGAGAGCCCGGTTCCGCCACAAGAAATGCCATGGAATCTTTTATAGAAAGCAATAATTTTTCGGTGAATAAAACGATGGAGCTCACTTCCAATGAAGCAGTAAAGCAAGCCGTTATTTCAGGTTTAGGCTGCTCTATCATGCCATTAATAGGTATAAAAAATGCCATAAAGAATAAGGATGTAAAAATCATACCTGTAAAAGGTTTACCTATTATAACCAATTGGAACCTGATTTGGTTAAAATCAAAAAATCTTTCACCGGCAGCCGTGGCTTTTCTAGACTATTTAGCTGAAAAAAAACAGGGAATAATAAAAGAAAAATTTAACTGGATTAAGGATTTTTAAGGATGCAAAAGCCTATCTCTTAAAATTTCAATAGGCCACAATTTTTATAATTAAGGAATAGAAATTCAACTTTATTTTCAGTCTAACAATGAAAGTCATAACAAGAAAGCGAGAGTGCTATTTGCTGTTACTGATAGCTTACTTTATCGGTTTCCTGTAGCGTATCTACAATCAATCAAATACAAAATTGTAAGTCAGGGAAAACAGGGGGCTATTCATAATTGTAAGTTCATAAGAACCCAAAGGGCTTCCACGAAATATATTGGTATTGGCATCTCCATTCCGTTGTGTATAATACAGGTTGTACTGGTTCTTTCTGGCGTAGACATTGTAAATGGTAAAGGTCCAGTCCCCAATCCAACGTCGGTCCAATTTCTTACCATATTTGACCCTCCAGGAAAGATCAAGGCGGTGGTATGTTTTTAACCGGACATTATTGCGCTCCAAAAATATGGGAACATCAATGCCTTCTATATCAAAATAACCATTTGCAGTGGTATAGGGACGACCAGTTTGTGCTGTAAAGTTAAAGCTTAAGGTGTTGTACTGGTCTCCCTCAAAATTAACGGTGCTATTAAAAACATGGGGTCTATCAAAATCTGAAGGGTACCATTCGTTATTGTTGACCCGGTCTGCTAATCTTTCGCTTTCTGTCTTTAGAAAGCTTCTGGACCAAGTATAATTGAGCCATCCATTGATTTTACCCTTTGGCTTTCTTAAACTGAATTCCATGCCATAGGCTTCGCCCTTGGCTTGTACAACATCTTGTTCTAAAAATTCCTCTAAAAAGAAATCGGCTCCTGGCTTATAGGTTAAATTGTTTTCACTTTTTCTATAATAGGTTTCCAAACCAAGTTCTACCCTGTTGTTCAGAATATCCTGATAGATTCCAATACTATAACTATCACTTTTTTGCGGTGCTATGTTCGTATCCGAAGTTTTCCATCGGGAAGTAGGTAGGGGAGTGGTGGAATTGTAGATATTCTGTAAGTATTGGTTTAGGCGAGCATAACTGGCTTTTACCGAAGTGTTTTTTCCCAATTTTAAATTGAGTCCCAAACGAGGCTCCAAAACGTTATAGCTTTCAACCTTTTCTCCCTTGTCAAATTCCGTAATGCCAGTAATCTCCCCCGTACTCTCATCAAAGGTAGCGGAGGTATACGGACCCACAAAGCTGAAGTTGGTAACCCGCAAGCCTCCGGATACTGTTAGCGGTTCAATCGGGTTCCAGTTAAAATTCGTGTATGCAGAAAATTCATAGCTGGTTTCCTCATCCAAAGAAACGGGGAGAACACTTTGCGCCGTACCTGGATCCAGTTGGCCAGGTTTTATTTTGTATCGATTGCCCTGTATGCCAGCATAGTAATTTAGCCTTTCATTTATTCTTTTCTCATATTCCGAAAAAATGCTGGCGAAATTTATTTGGGATTCATATTCTATGACATTGTTGTTATCTCTTTCAGGAAACAATGTTTTAGGAGTGTAATTACTGAGTAGAAAAACAGTTCTTAAACTGGAATCATCCTTGAAAGAATGCGTCCATTGAAGTGTGTTATTGAAGGTTTTAAAATCGTACTGATTACTTTCGGCATTCACATTTTCAACTTGTGCAATGAGATCGAGTTGGTAAAAGTCTTTGCTATAAAAATTGGTGAAGGAGATTTGGTCTTTATCTGTGGGCAGGAATAGTAATTTGATGGTGTGGTCATAAAACCGGGCTTTTGTTTTTTCCAAACGTTTGGAAACGATAGGCAACAAAAAATCGGTAAACCCGGCCCTGGTTCCTGCATATAAAAACAGTTTGTCTTTAATAATGGGTGTTTCCAAAGAAAGTCTACTGGAAACCAAACCGATACCACCACTTAACTTAAACTTGTCCACATAAGGGTTTCTAACTTTCACGTCTAGGACAGAGGTTGTTCTTCCACCGTAGCGTGCAGGAATATTGGCACGATAGAGATCTGTAGAAGCAATAGCTTCCGGCGTAAATACCGAAAACAAACCAAATAAGTGAGTAGGGTTAAAAACAGGGGCATAATCATACAACAGTAGGTTTTGGTCCAAAGAACCACCTCTAACAGAAATTCCGTTGCTTACTTCACCGGCATTGTTGACACCGGGCAATAAGGTCATACTTCTCAAAACATCTACCTCCCCTAAAACTGCGGGCATTTTTTTAAGTTCGAGCGTAGTCAACTTAACCGCTCCCATCTGCGATGTTTCCAAACGGTCACTTACGCGTTTAGCGGTCAGTACAACTTCCGAAAGTTGCTGCTGTTCTTCACCGAGGCTCAGTCGTAAAGTTTGGTCTTGATCGAGAAAAATTTCCCTTTCTAAGGTTTTAAAACCAATAAAGGAAACCATGGCGACATACGTATCTTGGGGTAGTGTTATTTTAAATTCCCCTTTAATATCGGTAACGCCTCCACAGGAGCAAGGTCTTAAACTTATCTGTGCATTCTCGATGGGTTCATTTGTAAGGTCGTCCAATATTTGAAAGGATAATGTATGTTCTTGTGCAGACATAACGTTTACGACACATGTCAACAAGATAAGTGCTACAATCCAGATTCGTTCTTGCTTCATCTTTCCCTCTATTAGTCCATCCATCCTTCTGGTTCTATTGGCGTTTTGTATCTGCTTTCAATACATGGGGCATACAAATAACTAGGTCCAGGTGAGGAAGGTGGTGGCTCCGGTCTGGGCATAATTGGGTTCTCTATGGCAGATTCTTCAACGGTAGTACGATCAATCATGATGGATTTTGTAAATGCCGAAGCGGCGGTAAACCTTCCGAGGACATATTCATCGGGGTCTCCGGGATTACGTATATTTCCAATCAGTGCTGCAGGTAAAGGTGCATTGAACCCTCCGTTATTATCTACTAAATCCTTGATAGCCCGGTAATATTCATAAGCTTTCAGGGTTAACGAAAATTGCTCTATTTCTACCAGAACTTTGGTTTTTCTGGTCAACAGAATATCGGCCACTGGTAAAGATGAGGTAGAAGTTCCGTTGGACAACTTATCTGAAAAGATATAGATTTTACTTCCATAATCTATTTGCCAGCAGTCATCAGTTTCGCATAAATAGGTATAATATTCTACGTTTTCATCTGGGATGCAATTTTCATTTCTAAACCTACCTCTATAACAGATTTTACAAAAACTCGGACGATCGTAGGTTTTATAGCGCCAGTAATAGAAATTATCTTGATTTTCAGGATCATCAAAGCTTATCAAAACTTTGTGTCCCGGAACATAGGCATCATAATCTTCAATAAACTCCAGTCTATCTTCGTACTTAAAACTTAAGTCTTTAATGGGTACAGAGGGATTGATGGTCTCAACGTCGGACACATAGGTTTTTCCATTGGGTAGCGTAGCCTCCAAATACCATTTTTCTCCAACCGCTCCCTTAAAATTAATATCCTCTGGAACATACTTAAAATCCTCTTCAAATAATGCTATTTTTTCACCAGTGACTTCATTGACAAAAGAGACATTGGCACCACTCACAAAAATGTTCCTGTAATAAAGTGCTACATCGGATTCCGTAATGTTGACATAAGAAGAACCCTCGGTGGTGCCTACAAAACCATCAATATATATGATACCTTCAACAAATTGATATTCTGGGCTAAGTGGATTTGTACAACCTAATAAGCTTAAGAATGATAATAGCAGTAAAATTCGAGCTTTAGCGTTTTGTTTGGGTCGCATACATGAAGAAAAATAAAGTTTAATTTACCCGGTTTAAGGTACTAAGTTTATTTGACTCTTTAACCCGGTACCCATCATTTTACATAAGCCTCGAACCTTTTTGGTTACTCGAATTAAGCTTATTGTAAATCATATATTTTTCTTTGAAAAATTACATTGTTCTTATCAAATTCTAAGTAGTGAAGTAGGTTATAGTATCCCTCGGTTAATCTTGTTGATTGATTTTTAATAGTTTATGGGAATGACCGTGTTGTAGTTTTTTTGACTTGGATATATGAAATAGGAACTCACTCTTGTTAATTTCTTAGGTAATCTGGATAAAATTTTTGAAAACAAATGCCTTCATTCCCTAACAAATTTCAATGATAATGTTCATTTTCTCCAAGTAGTTGTTTAAGGCTTACTCGATTATGATTACCAAAGCACGGCTACATGTTGGATAGGAATACATTATTAAAATAAATTATGGACTGATATTTTGAAGTGGAGCCGGAGGATTACCGGTGGTGTTCCCTCCTTACCGTTGTAGCAAATGGGAAACCTCAAAACTGTCGCTTCCGGTTTTTCGTTTTGGTCCGTTTGCAAAACAGGGTTTTGCCACTTCCCGAAACAAAAAAACCACACCAAATGGCATGGTTTTCCAAGTGTCGTGGAGCCGGAGGATTGGCTAAAGCCTTGACCTCCTTACCGTAATTGAGAATCAAAATTTCAATCCTATGGATTGCAAATGCTAATCTCACAAAATGAAAAAGCGAGCTTATTCATTTGCTCGCTTTCGCATTTGATTCTAAAATTTTGACTTTAGTGGAGCCGGAGGGTCTAGAACCTTTCTCTTGAAACGCCTATGCATAGGGGTTTAAATAGCTCTTAGTTTTTATACTCACCGAATAGGTCACTTTTTAATAACCCAAACAGATTTGTAGCTGTACATAATTAAAAATTGAGGCCAGATATGCTTCAACCCTTAGAATACTAACGATGCATTCCGGTACTAAAAATTATGAGAGATAACAGTAATTGTTTGTGATATCTACCATTCACCATCTTTTTATTTTAAAGGAAAGTGCAGTAACTAATCAAACTGCATTTAAATAGAATACGCATCTCTGACTAGTAGAACGTTAGGGTTGTAATATTTTGAATTTTACAAACAGTTTGAGTCCCGTAAAAGGTCAACTAACGAAACTAATAAAAGAGACCACGAACAGGACCTCCACTAAAAAGGTATTTTACATTTTAGAAATGGTACGAAAAAATGGCCGTTTTGTGAATCCCCATAACAACAGGAGGAAAATTGATATTGAGGTTTAACCTGACCTTCATTTCCCAAGAAATTTTCTTATAATAAGGTCAGTTTACCTTCCGTAGTCACTTTTATTGATTAAAGCGCTGTTAAAGACCCTAAACTTGTGACCAATAGATAATGGTTAATTCGAATTTTTATTTCTCCGGGTCTTTTTAATAAGTCTTCAATTGTTTTGGTCATTGTTTTTTCTATAATGATTACTCCTGTGATGACATCCACCCCCTCACTGTATTTCAGGGAACACTTGATATTATACCTATGAATTCTTTCAGCCATCAATACCTACCTAATTATTAGGTAATGATTCTTGCGAAACATCAAAACATTGTACTATACTCTACATTCCATATTTATATGAGAATTCGAAAGGCCTCAATTACAGATTATTAAAATCAATTTCGCACAATTTTATAAATTTTTGTCGTTATGTAAGGTAGGGTATAGGAGCGTTGAGTTGTTTATACCAAATAAACCCCAAATCATTTAACATGAAAAATTCACAATTAGTAGATTTAAATTATTTCAAGTTCGTCTTTTTCCTATCGGTTATGACACTTGTTGGCTGTTCTAAAGAAGATTCCCCCAATGGTCCAGGTACGCTGAGTGTTAGCGCGAAAAGCTCTTTCAATAGTCCTACTGGGAAATCCCTTACGGCCAAGACCACCAATAATGATGTAGTGGTCACTGATTTTCGAATGAACCTTAAAGAATTTGAGTTGGAATTCGATCTTGAAGATTCGGGAGATGACTATGAGGCCGATGATAACGAGCAATGGGACGATGACGGCTATTATGATTTCGAGGATGATATCGAACTTGCCGGTCCTTTTGAACTTGATTTGATGGCCGGACAGATCGGTTTCCTGAACGTTTCCCTACCCATGCGCAATTTTGAGGAACTGGAATTCAAGTTCGACACAAGTACTGATGCTACCAGCGATCTGTTCGGAAAATCCGTACTTATCCAAGGTACGATACAAGGAACTCCTTTTATCTTTTGGCACGATTTTGAAGATGAGGTAGAAGTGGATTTCGAAGATCCGACCTTTGATATTGCGATTTCTTCTACCCCAGAAAGTATCGTGATCGATTTTGACTTAAGCCTGGTTTTTGACAGCACGGTAGGGGTGGATTTATCCCAAGCTTCTGATGGTAATGCCGATGGAACAATTGAAATCAGTCCTTCTGACCCAGATGGAAATAATGATTTGGCCCAGAGCATTCGTAATGCCATTAAAGCACAGATTGACCTTTTAGAAGATTAATCTAAATCTATTTCCCAAAACTTCTTAAGTGACAACCCAAATCCCTTAATGAAATTTAAAAGCCGGTAAAACCGGCTTTTAAATTTGGCATCAAAAAAAATGAGATGTCCCAAACCTAAAAATTCCTAGGTTCAATGACTTCGATTTAAATAGGTAATCGTAGATAGTATTTTAAAACGAACGATTTTCAGGACACTACCCTGAATTCTTATCTCGGTCTTTTTAACTGCCGTTTTTAGAGTCTAACAACTCTATTTTCGCCATTAAGGAAATCAATGGAAATATCTTTTAAATTCATATATAGATAAAGGGCCGCATAAGTTACAATGAACTACTTACTAAAGCTATTCAACCGTTATTAAGGTTTTTGTTAACTCTTATTATTTGGTTAACGTATTTAACCTTTCATTAATCTTTTAGTTTTTTCATTAATCTCAAGATATGAAAATTGCCTTTACCTTCGTTTTCAAGTTGAGTTATTACTAATTTTGGAAGAGTAGTATTCGTAAAAAGTTAAATGACCGGCCAATTTTGGTCGGTCATTTACATTAACAATACATAAAAAAACCTACCTTTGACGGATTTAAAAGCATTGCGGTATCATAAATTTCCCAAGCTACACATCTGGCCATAGCGTGTTCTCAACAGCGGCATCAGAGGTTCTGGCGTATATATTTCCGGAAAAAGCAATCTTAGTGCGCGGTTGGGCAGAGGAAGCGGCCATTTCTAGGGTTTACGGTAGAATCCACTGTGTGTTTGACGCAACCGTAGGGACAGAGACCAAGGTAGAGCGGTCGCCCAATTTACCATTGATGTCGCTAAATTGGACAGGGCCGACTAGATGCCATTTAAAATCTTAGAAAATTATTTTGAGAAGGATATAATTGATATTGGAAACCGTATTCAGTATTTTTTAATCAACTTTACATACTATGAAATTAAGTAAAAGGACCCCATTTTTATTTTTTGCATTACTTTTTATTCAACTTCAAGTAGTTGCCCAGATTACGGTTACGGGGAAAGTTATTGAAGGAGGAAATAACGAGCCGCTTATGGGGGCACAAATTGTACTGGATAATGGAAGTGGAACTGTAACGGATAGAAATGGCAACTTTTCGATTAATTTAAAGGCCGGCAACTATTCTGGCGTAGTAGACTATTTGGGCTATGAAAAAAAAGAGATCACCATCAATACGCAAAATCCAGACCTAGGCACTATCAAACTCCAATTGAGCAGTACGACTTTAGATGAGGTCATTGTGAGTGCCTCTCCAAAAAGTTTTAAAGATGAATTCAAGGGGAGTAACTTTCGCATTACTCCGATTGCACTTAAAAATAGTAACCCTCTGAGTACGGAAGAAATGCTAAGAACCGTCCCAGGGGTAAATATAGTTGGGGATATGGGGCTGTCCAACCGTCCTAACATTAGCATCCGGGGTTCATGGGGCAGGCGTTCCAAAAAAGTGTTGCTCATGGAAGACGGCACACCGTCCGCACCGGCGCCGTACATTGCCCCAGGAGCCTACTACAATCCCGTAAGCGACCGTATTACCGCCATTGAAGTATATAAAGGAGCGGATATGCTCCGTTATGGCCCGAACAATATGTATGGCGCCATCAACTATATTACCGCCTTGCCTCCTCAAAAGCCTGAATTGAGAGTGAAGTTGATCGGAGGACAACGCAATTATAAAACAGGCTTGATCTCATACGGTGGTACTTGGAACAATCTTGGGGCATTGGTTGAAGGAGTATATAAGAAATTTGATGGGTTTACGGATAATTCATCTGTTGAAGTATTGAACTTGAACGCTAAAGTATTTGCCAAACTCTCCGATAACCAATCACTTTATTTTAAGGTTAGCGGTCAATCGGAAGACAATCAAGCCTCTTTAAGTTCGCAAACCCCCTTTACCTTTGATACTGATCCTACCCAAAATCCTTTAGATGCGGACCAATTTACCATGAGAAGGTATGGGTTGGATATTATCCACAAATGGTTGCCCTCAAAAAAATTGAGCTTTACTTCAAAAGTATATGCAAGTGACTTTGAACGTGATTGGTGGCGACAGACCACCGCCAAAATTAAAGCCACCGAAGTGCAAAATTATGTTGGCGATGCCATTTTTAACGACCGATACAGCTATTTGAACGGACGGACCTTTGGGGAGGAAGATTATGTTATTGTTGGTAGAGTTAACGATGGAAGGGAAAGTACTACGGACAGCCGTTGGACCTATACCGTATCCGGGGTGAAAGAAACAATGGACTATGATTGGAAAGCCTTTGAAAAAGGTCAGCATTTAGAAGCTAGTTTTAATCTGCACCGCGAAACGTTTAAGGACCGTTTTCTGGTTGCCGACAGCAGCCGTTGGGCAAGAAGTGGGCGTGCCTCCACTGATCTATGGTATCGCCTATGGTCGGCCAACGGATTTGTACGCAATGAATTCAATATTGGGAAATGGGGCATTACCCCAATTCTCCGCTTTGAACATGTAGACATGTACCGCCAAGATTTGATTGCCGTGGCTCAAGATCCTAATATTAGTAGTACCGAAGAAGGTCGGGAACCAAACGTATATACCCAATTCCTACCTGGAATTACGTTGGATTATCAAACAAACTATGGTGAATTTTATGGGAGTATTTATGAAGGAATGATTGCCCCCTCCAAAGTATTCGGATTTTTGGTAGAACAAGACGGTATTGTCACGAATCCACTTGCCGGGCAGAGTATCAATATTGATCCGGAATTGAGTTGGAACAGGGAAATCGGTTGGCGCGGAGATGTATTCAATAATCGCCTAGATGGCCAACTAACGTACTTTAACAACACCAGCCGTAATTTCTATGCCGGCGGACGAAATGAAGTCTTTCAGGAATTGGGGAAAATAAATGTACAGGGCGTTGAAGTAGCTTTGGGCGTTGAATTATTGGACAAAAACCAACATCAACTTAGACTTGTCGGTAATCTTAATCTCATGCGCTCAAAAGTATTGGCCGGTAAATTAGAGGATAAAGACCTCTTTTCACAGGTAATCCACAGTCCGGCCACCCAAAATGAATATATCAATACGGTCAATGCCAATAGAAACGCTTATGATGTATATGTTTCGGACGGTTTAGGGGGTGAAACCCTATTAACGGACCAAACCATTGAACCATCCACATTCCAAAACATCACTAAAAGTGTCATCCAATTTGGTGAACAGGGAATAGTTGATGCAGAGGCTCCTTATACCCCTAGGAGTACTACAAATATTGGATTAAATTACGATTATAAAGAATTATCGTTAGGGGTAAGCGGTAACTTTGTAAGTAACCAATTTACTGAATTTCACAATTTCAGCAACGAATCTGCAGATGGGGCTATCGGAAAACTGCCAGCCTACCATACTTTTGATGCTTTTGTGAACTATGACTTTGTTATTAGTGACAATGTCCGCTTGAACGCTTTTATCAACGGGAAAAACATCACTAATGAAATCTACAGGGCATCCCGGTTGAACCGTGCAACCTCTGGTATATTTGGTGGTGGTTTTCGCCAACTTATTTTTGGGGTTAACATAAGAATATAGCTAAAAAGCACTGTCCAAAGCAGATATTATACCCTATTGAGCCAAAATTAAATTTTAGCTTTTGGCTCCAATTTAGAAATTTCCAACGTAGCGGATTTAATCATTTGTTTAAGTTGTTGTTTCTTCTGTCTACAGCTAGCCGTCTTTAGTTCAAATTTGATTCTTTTGATTAATCGCTGGCAGTACTCCCTTCTTGTTGTAAGCGGTAATTGACATATAGCGTTGGCGTAGATATCGTCCACATCACCCATTGGACGTTCTAACCCTAGAAAAAAAACGTAGTTTTTTGATCACATACAATACCTATTTGTAGTTTTAAATTAATGCCACAATAAGCTCGCCACTATTTGATAAAACTCAAGTAGCTAATGGGTTTGATAAATAAATATATAAGCATCTTAGTTTTAAGAAACCAACCTTTTATGGGACAATACAATGAAACTATTTTCAGATGACTAGCTTTTTGCCTTTTAAGTACCCTTATTTTCTTGATAGTTATATTGTCAATTGTTGATAACTCAAAATTCTTCCTTTTTTAACAAAAATCAAATGGTATCATTTGAATCGTTTTGGAACCAAATAAAATTATCCAAATTTCATATGGTTCGATTTGCATTGATTTAATATAAGTAATTGTTTATCAATATTTTGTGAATAAAAATATGTACACAATCGAGTTTTTGCACCTCCCTCCAATTACCTTTATCCAAAGAATTCTACAAAGGAAAACAAAAGCGCTTTTGTTCATTTAATAATCTTAAAAAGAAACAAATGGACATTATTTTAATCTTTGAACGACTTGATCGTTTGGAAAGGCTATTGACGGCCAATAAAGAGGTACTCACCTTCGAGGAGACCTGTGACTATACCGGAATATCAAGGAGCTATCTTTACAAACTAACGGCCTCGGGAAATATTCCGCATTCAAAGCCCAACGGTAAGATGATCTTCTTCGAGAAATGCAAACTCAACGATTGGCTTCTCCAGAACAGCAGAAAGTCGCATGCCGAAATTACCGACGATACACTTAAGTACACTTTCAAAAATAGAAGGTGATGGACTCGCTAGGTAATGGCGAACAACTTTACCATGTAAAGGACGCTAAGAAAAAGACGGTCTACGACTATACCATGGAATATTTGGAGAGTAAGTACGATATTACATTCAACGAGATATCGCACGACTTCCAGATCGGGTTCAAAGCTTCCAAGGAATGGAAATATCTGAACCTGAATTCCCTGATCATCGAATTGGCGAAAGCGGGCATCGATATCCCCAATGGGAAATTGGAAACCCTGATCCGGTCGGAATGGATCCCAAAATGCAATCCCATCCGGGAATATTTTGAAAACCTCCCTAAATGGGATGGTCAGGATTATATACTGAAATTAGCCTCCTATGTACCGACCTATGAGAAGGAAGCCTTTGAATATCATTTCAAGAAATGGCTGGTACGGACGATAAAATGTGCGTTGGAGGTACACTATTTCAACAAGCAGGCCTTCGTACTGTCCCATCAGGGGCAGAACTCAGGTAAATCGACCTGGTGCCGGTTCCTATGTCCCCCTGAGCTAGCAGAATATATGGCCGAGGACATCAGTAACGACAAGGATGCGAGGATACAGCTTTGCCGGAACTTTCTTTACAATCTAGACGAGCTGGCCGTACTTTCGAAAAAGGATGTGAATGCGCTAAAGTCCTTTTTCTCAAAGACCTTTATCAATGAACGATTGCCCTATGACAGAAAGAATACCACCCTACCCAGAATATGTTCTTTTGTAGGTTCTACCAACATGGCGTCATTTTTAAATGATGAAACCGGTTCCGTGAGATGGCTTTGCTTTGAGCTTAATGGGAAAATAGATTTCGGGTATTCGAAGGAAATAGATATCAACGGAGTATGGTCACAGGCATACTATCTCACCTATACCGACCCTAATTTCAATCCTGAACTTTCCATTAAGGATATCCAAGAGAACGAGGAGCGGAACAAGAAGTACACCAAGCTCACCACGGAGGAGGAACTAGTTTCCAAATATTTTGAAAAGTCCGACAACATCGATGATTTTGTTACGGCCTCAGATGTACTGGTCAAGCTCAGCTGCCTAAACCTTCGCCTGAACCAGATAAACTTGGGACGGGCATTATCCGGATTCAACTTTCAAAGGATAAAGCACCCCAAACGACAGGTGTACGGATATCTGGCCAAACCCATTTTTGGAAAGACACCTTGGGAGGTTGAACTTTAGAAAAGGTGAAAATGGAGCTACCTATTTACCTCAAGGACCTGTATCTCCACACTAGCGGGAGCTACCTTAAGGTAAGATATATAAACAACTAGTTACCTAGGTATTACCGAACCTACCTTATTGGGTAGGATGGGTAAGGTCAAATTTATACCCACCTAAGCTCTGAACACCAATAAATACGGATGTAGGTAGGAAGGTAACCGAAATTCAATAAAAAGAGGCTGATGAAAGAAAAAAGAACAAATAGACTATCGTGTGAAAGAGCCCGAGCTTTTCCCATCGAAAAAGCGCTGGCAAAACTAGGGCACTTTCCGACCAAGGAGAACGACAAAGAAGCTTGGTTCCTGAGCCCGTTCCGGCTCGAGACCCAAGCCTCTTTCAAGGTGTCCAAGACACTCAATAGATGGTATGACCATGGGGAAGGAACCGGTGGAAATGTTATCGACCTGGTATGTAAAATAAGCCAGTGCACTGTAAAAGAAGCTTTAAGAATAATCGGAGAGGATAAGAGCTCTTTTTTATTTCAACAGCGGCCCAGTTTTAAAGTGGAACAACAGGATAAAATCTTTGTAAAAGAAGTCAAGGAACTTACCCATTATGCTTTGCGAGGTTATTTAAGTTCCAGATCTATTTCAACCGCAACCGCGAAGAAATACATTAGTGAGGTCCATTATAGTTTTAAGAATAAGAACTACTTCGCCATCGGTTTTAAAAACGATTCCGGGGGATGGGAACTTCGTAACAAATATTATAAGAACTGTAGTTCGCCTAAGGACATAACCCACATCAAAAAAGGAAACGGAAAACTCATCGTTACCGAAGGCGTGTTCGACTTACTATCCCTTCTTAGCTATAATGAAATTTTGGAAGCAGAGTATGATTTTTCGGTCCTGAACTCAACTGCTTTCGTTTCAAAAGCAATGGAAATAATGAAAGGTTATTTGCAAATCGACCTCTACTTGGACAACGACACGAACGGAAAACGGACGACCGAAAGACTGATGGCCCATTCCAATAACTGCCTGGACAAATCAATGCTTTACCAAGGATTCAAGGATATGAACGAATGGCTGATAAGTTATTCTAAAAAGGGACTTGGTCAGGAAGCGCGAGATGTGTCTTTGTTGCCACAAAGACAAACTCGCTTTACTCCCGGCGGTCGCAAAGTAAGGGAAAAATGAAAAGGACCTATATCAAGTTCCGGTGCTCCATCTACGAGAAAAAGCTACTCCGAAAAAGGGCGGAACGGGCAGGACTTTCCCTCTCCGAATATTGCCGCAGCTCCGCTTTCGGCAATCCCGTCATCGAACGTTTGACCGGGGAACAATTGGCCCATTATAAAATGCTTGTGAAGTACAAGGTGAACTTTACCCGGATAAGTAATATGTTCAGGAAACATAACCCTAAACTGGCCGGCGAGGTGGAGCAACTGGCGGAGGAAATACGCACTCATCTTTATAATTTCAAAAGAACAAAACAATGATCGGCAAGGGAACTTCCATAGCGCATACAGGTACAAGTATCGATTACGGTTGGAACCAGGAGAAGGATGCTGAAATCGTATTCAGCCAACATTTGGCCGGTAATAATCCCCAAGAGATAACCGAGGAGTTCCGATTGATACAGGAAGAAAATACCCGATGCCAAAGGAACACCCTGAGCTTTATACTCAGTCCGACACAAGAGGATGGTAGGAACCTTACCAAGGAACAGTTAGGGGAATTGACCCAGAAGTTCATCAAAGAAATGCAGCTGAAGGAACGCCAGGCCATCGCCTTCGTCCATAGGGACAAGGAACATACCCATGTCCATTTGTACGTGAACCGTATCGGTTTTGATGGCAAGGCCTACAATGACAGTTATATCGGCAAGCGGAGCCAACTGGCCGCCGAAAATGTTGCCAAGGAAATGGGACTGACCACGGTCAAGGAAGTACAACGGGAAAAGGAACTGGATTCCATAAAAATCCGTCTTGAAATTAAGGACATACATCAAAGAGTCATGGAAAACGACAGGCCAAAAACATTGGACCCCTACATCAAGGCCATGCAGGAAAGGAACGTGGTAGTCATTCCGACCATTAATAAAGCGAACAGGTTACAAGGATTCCGGTTCCAATATGAAGGGCATAACTTCAAGGCAAGCGAGGTACACCGCTCCATGTCCGGAGGAAGAATCATGGCACAACTTTCACAGAATAAAGGTATTGCAAAACCAAAAGAGGTCGGCAAATCGGTCCAGTTACTAGGGAAAACTGTGGAAATAAGCACCAATTTGGCCACAAGCATTACCAAGAACATCATCAAAAAAACCATCAAAAGGGCCATCGATACTGGCATAGGATTTTAAATCAAGAAGCTATGGGATATAAGAAACTGGACGAGGTAATGGAACTACTGACCGACGAGTTGGATGGGTTCAACAAGTCCATCGTTAGATTGGAAAAGTTGACCCAAAATACCGACAACATCAAAGTGATACCCGATACTACCAAAATCGAAAGATTGCTCCAAGAGCATCTGAATTCCGAGAAGGTGAATACCGAAAGGCTTCAGGAATCCGTTCAGATTGTTACGGTGCAGATTTCAAAAGCAAGATTGGTTCCGAAAATACAACAATGGATTCAATACTCGATTTGGTTCATTTCCTTGGTCATCATAGGATACCTGGCCCTGCAGGTATCCCGAATCGAGGAAGTCCAGGAAAGGGCCTTTACCGAGGGAGGGAAAGAAGTAATCTCTGACCTGAGAGGGTATTTTGACCAGAATCCCGGGCATTACGAATCGTACCGGAAATGGTTAACGAAAAAAGATAGTGTTCCAAACCGAAAGTAGTGTGCGCCCTATGGAATTTTTGCTTTACGCTTATCTGCCGGAACGCTACAAAAATTTCACAGGATCCATGCGCAGTTAAGTTATGGTAAGATTTGGGTTGAAATGGTTACTTGATAAAGCTCTAGTTGAAAAAGAATTTTACGATTCAACTGTTTTTTTGATGCGCTTATTATCAATATCTGCCAATTTTTCTTTTAAAATCCCCATATCATACTCTACTTTTTTGCTTATGATTTTAGCGTAATGTTGCGTGGTCCGCAAATTCTTATGACCTAACATTTTACCAACAGTCTCTATTGGCACCCCATTAGAAAGGGTAACAGTAGTAGCAAAGGTATGCCGAGCTAGGTGTGTCGTGAGGTTCTTTTTTATGCCACATAGGTTTGCTATTTCCTTTAGATAAGCATTGGATTTCTGGTTGCTCAAAACGGGAAGCACACATTTTCCATTGACAACTTTAGGATGGTCTTTATACTTTTCTAAAATAGCTTCTGCAGTCAATAGAATTGGAATACCCAGTTTCGATTTGGTTTTGGTGCGCTCCGCCTGAATCCATAAACTACCATCAATATGGCGAACGATATTATCCTGATTCAACTTTTGCACATCGATGTAGGAAAGTCCGGTGTAGCAACAGAATACGAACATGTCACGTACTACATTTAAACGATCGCCATCTATTTCTTTTTCTTTTAAGTCTTGTAGTTCCTCTTTGGAAAGAAAATCACGCTCCACAGTTTTAAATTGAACTTTGTAGTTATAGAATGGATCTTTGGATATCCAGTCATTGGCGACTGCCATTCGTATGATCTTTTTAAAATTGTTGACATATTTCAAAGCCGAATTATGATTGCAGGCTTTGGTTATTTTTAAAAAGTACTCGAACCCTTTGATAAACCTTAAATTGACATCACGAACTGGAACATCGTCCTTTCGGTACTCGGTCCTTAAGAACTCCTTCACATGTTTTTTGGTGGTGTGATATCGCTTCCAAGTACCAAGGGCAAATTCAACCCCGACCAATTTTTCCATTTGCAGGTTATGTTCCTCAAAGAGCTGTACCAGCATTTTAATTTTTTCTCCTTTGCCTACGTAAAGGTTTTTTATGTCCGAAGAGTTAAAGGGCCTGCCTTCGTCAACAAGTCGAGCATGAATCTTATTTATTTTGTTTCTGACAGCATCTAAATACGAATTCAATTCGTTTGCTTCGAGGTTCGTTCCGCGCATTTTTCCCGTTCTGGTATTCCATTTTTCGGGATCAACTTTACGGGAAATACTCAGTTCGCTACGTTGCCCATTAACTGTCAAACGCAGGTATATAGGTACTTTCACGTCTTTTTCAAAATGTTTTCCTTTGAGGTAAAATAACTGTGAGAAAGAATGGCTCATTTTAAATATCTTTTTAACAGAAATAAAGGTACAAAAAAGGAAAATACTATTTTCATAATTAACATTATATCAGTTAATTACAAGTAAATCGGTGAGTGTTTTTTTTAAAAAAAAGTACTCACCGAATAGGTCACATAAAATACGGTTTTAAAACGATTCATTTGATACCGTAAAAAAGAAAAACCCCTGATAATCATATGATTAAGGGGTTTTTGAATAGTTATGGTACTATTCTAGTGGAGCCGGAGGGATTCGAACCCTCGTCCAAACAAGCAACGTCAGTGCTTTCTACATGCTTAGTATCTGTTTGGTTTTCGATGTACACCTGACCAGAAACCGCCTAATGTACACTTATCTTCTTAAGGTTTTAGAGGCACCGCCAAAGCGAGCGGATACCCTTGTGTTGACTTTTCTGGTGCTCCTAAATGAATCGCCGTCAACAAGGGCTATTCAGGAACATCTCGCTTCCCTACCTTGTAGGGACGAGGCATATCCTACTATAATTCAGATTATGCGGCAAGAGCGTAATTATTTTCGCCAATTAAAAGTGTGAAGTATGATATTAACGAGCTGTACCCCAGCGCTCGGCATGCTTACAATGCCATTGGTCTTGCTGTCAAAACCAGTCGGCCCCAATATGTAAATGAACTTATTTTAATATTTGCAGGGCGTTCCCTTTTGTTCAAAAGGTCAGGCTATCGGCTTTATCTTTTTCTGTTTTTCTACTCCGCTCGAAATGACAGAAAAAAGGATATCGCCTCTATCCCTAACGCAGGGGAGCAAAGCTAACAAAAGTTTGCTAACCGCTACAATTCCCTTTACATTTATGCAATATTTATACCAAAACCTATATGAAGTTCGGAATCATAAGAGAACGCAAGAATCCCCCCGATCGTAGGGTAGTTTTGTCACCGAAGGCCTGCCAAAAAGTCGTAGATAGTTTTCCCAAGGCGCAGATAATTGTGGAACCTTCGCCCATTAGGGCTTACGATGACGAGTCGTATAGACAATTGGGAATCCCAGTGGAAAACGCTATGGAAAACTGTGACGTGCTCTTGGGGGTCAAGGAAGTTCCGATAGATGCCCTTATTCCCAACAAAAAATACTTTTTCTTTTCACATACCATTAAAAAGCAGCCCTATAATCGAGATTTGTTACGCGCCATTTTGGAAAAAAATATCGAACTGTACGATCATGAGGTAATTACCAATCCCAAGGAACAGCGTTTGGTGGCTTTTGGCCGTTATGCCGGTATCGTTGGCGCTTATAATGGTTTTAGGGCATACGGACTTAAATACGACTTGTTTCAATTGCCAAAAGCAAATGCATTACCTGATCAACAAGCGCTGATAAGCGAACTAAAAAAATTGAAACTACCCAATATCAAAGTACTGCTTACCGGCAGGGGAAGGGTAGGTAATGGTTCCAGAGAAATGTTGGATGGTATGGGAATGCGCAGGGTAAACGTTAGCGAATTCCTTGAAGAAGAATTTAATGAACCGGTCTACTGCCAAATCGATGCTGGGGAATATAACAAACGAAAAGACGGGGTTAGGGGAAATAAAGCAGATTTTTTTGCCCATCCAGAAGAATATAAATCCAATTTTTTCAGATTTACCAAAGTAACCGACTTTTATATTGCGGGACATTTTTACGGGCAGGGAGCACCTTACCTTTATACACGGGAAGATGCCAAACACCCGGATTTTAAGATTCGGGTGGTTGCAGATGTCAGTTGCGATATTGACGGACCGGTGGCCTCAACCATTAAGCCATCGACCATTGCAGACCCAATCTATGGCTATGACCCAAAAACAGAATCGGAAACCGACTTCAAAAATCCTGATGCCATAGCCGTCATGGCCGTGGACAATCTACCCTGTGAATTACCACGTGATGCCAGTGAGGGATTTGGCGAAGCTTTTGTAAAAAACGTTATTCCTGCTTTTTTTAATAATGATAAGGACGGTATCCTGCAACGTGCGAGGATGACGCAAGACGGTAAGCTTACAGAGCGATATATTTATTTACAGGACTATGTAAATGGAGATAAGGGTTCATTTCAATTGAATGCATAAATTTTCTGAAATTATAACAGTGAAAAAGCCAAAGGTATAGGCAACCAAGTCTGTAAAACTAAAGCTGTTGCCAAAAAGTAACAAGGCCCAAACTTTTGAATCTAAACCCAGAATCTCCAAAAAAGGAGTCAATTGTAGAAGTTCTATAAGGAAAGCTACTAATAATGTAAATTATGCAAGGTCAAAAACCCTTTTATTCAAAAACTCTTTACTAAGCTATATAGTAGTAAGACAACCGGGTAATTCACAAATACATGTCTTATAAACCCGTCCTTAAGAAAGTATGCTATTACAATTTCCGACATCAGTAGCATAAGGAACAGTAAAAAATATTTTAGGCCGAAGTTTAAATTGAAAGTGTTCATCTTTTAATTAATTTCTGAGATGTCCCCGATGATCCGACTGATTGAAAAAAGATGAAAAGAATCCAAATAAAGCCTCCAAACAATAAGGAGAATAACCAGACTTTTGGGTCTTTAATGCTTTCCAAGAGTTTAATTAATAGGGTTATGGGCTGGGTTATTATGTCCCATGAATTAAAACGAAGAAATCTGCCCAAATAAATACCATAGCCACTCAATAAACAAACATTAAAGAGTATATATTTTGTAGTGGTACGACCAAGTTTCTCCTGTAGTATTTTACTCATTTCCATCATTGACAATAATCCAAGGAGCAGTCCGTTTAGGGCAAAAACAAAGATCAAAAACAAATCTAACCATAATATATATGAATGTTTATTGTTTAAATGAATCAAATCCGTGATGATGTACGGGCTGTTGGGTAAAAATAACAACCATAAGAGAAAAGATACTACCATAAGAGGTTTTGCTATTTGTAATCTATGGAACCTTTTTAAGAGCTCGGTTATTAAAAAGGGAATTCCCGCCAAAAAAAGATTCCATACCAAAAAGAAATAAAAAAGACTATTCGTCAACTGAATCCTGACCAATAGCCCTAAAAGTGCAAAGGCTATAGAAAGGCCTATATTTATATGCGCGGGGGCAAATTTACTTCGGATGTATTTAAAAATTTTCATTGGATCAAAAAGGTAAAAAGGTTACATACAAAACCCCGAAAGGAAAGTTTAACAAAACAAGGAGGAGCGTCATAAAATGTTCTTGGATATCCCTTATATTGGTCAAGGTATTTAGAAAAAGGAAGAAGAATATTCCCAGTGTAATGGGAAAATAGAGTATGACAACTGCTAGGAAAACGATTTGAAAAACATTATTGTCCTTGATTAGGCATAAAAGCATCAGAATCGTGAAAATGACAAAAAACCATATTGCAATACGCACGCATATTCTGTTCCATCGGTGTTTGAACAAAAGCATCATTTCGTAAGATTTTCAGTTAATTGGTGTATGGTGAATTCTTGCCAAGTTTTTTTGGCTTGCTTTTCTTGGAATTCAGCATACTTTGCTTCAATATCCCCTCGAATCCGACTATCTAATGTTGATGTATTCTTTTTGGCATAATTGTATAATTGAACAGAATTGGTTTCATCAAGTTCAACCAAATAAGCAATATCTGGCAAATCAAGCGAGTTCAAGTTGAAAGAAGTTATGACTTTGTCCCAAGGTACAGCAGCGCTGAGTATTAGAAATATAAAAATGGTTGCAATATTGGAGCGTAATAGAAAAATAAAGTTCTTTACTTGCGCTACTTTAATATAGGCCGTTATCAGGCCGGTAAGAGTTAATGTAAGGTATATAAAAACGCCAATCCGTTTATACGTAAGACCTAATGTTTCCACATATATGTAGTTCTTATAGGTAGTAAACAGGATTAGAGCAAAGTTAAGGCCAATCCATAGATAGGTTAGCTTTTTGATACGCCCATTACCTTTAAAAAAGTTAAGGTTGCCCCTAAAGAAATAGAGTATTAGAATAATGGCACATACGACGGAAAACATAAGCGCATAAACCCCTTGATGTACTGCTTCCGAGTATTGTGAATTGGTAATCTCGGATTGTTGGACGAGGTAAATCAAATCAGTAACCAAAAATACGACTAGCAATAAATTAAGTGCCAAAAAGACGATACTCCCCAATGTATGTTCACTCTGTAATTTTTTCTTAGCCTGAATTAGAATAATTTCTTTAGGATGCTCAAGTTCATTATTTTGGGCCAGGTCAAAGGCCACAAGTTCTTGTGCACTTAGCGGTCTTAATATGTTCAGAAAAAGTATATAACCCGCGATGGTAAATAATAACCACGGTAGGCTAATAAAATCAAGGTCGATTTTTGTTATAAGATTTTCAAAAACGGGATTGGCATTTTTGTAGAGCATCGCAAACAAAACCAATAAAATTGAGGCAATGACAAAACCCTTTAGTCGGTTTAACAATTTAGGCGATAAACCTTTTGCTTCTTTTTTGGCATCGGTTTTGTGTTTTTGTATGTAATTGGATATCCAGGCAATACAGATATTTATTCCGCCTAGGAGCCAGGACAGGTATAAAGAACTTTGAGGGGAGATAGATTTTCCAACAAATACCAAAAATGCCATGAAATGGACAAAAATTGTAAATCCTGTAGGATTAACAAAAACAAAGATTGCACTAATGATGTAGGTAAAAGCAAATACCTTGGGTATGTGCTTATCCGTTCTAAGAGTGGACAGTAGGGTAACTACTAGAATCGAAATCAGAAAGAGATTTAGACCAAAACTTTTACTATAAAAAAGGAAGTTAAACGTAATGGCCGATGCGATGGATTTAAGATGAATGTTCATAATTGATACTATTTATTTTGACAATATGGAATTAATTAGAATTATGATTCTAAGTAGTACAAAACCAAGTATTAGAAAAAGGTTTTGTGATATAGTAGACAATGTTTTTGGGCCTGTTTTCATATGATTGAATTTTAATGTATTGATAAAGTATTCTTTAGACGTTCAATAGGTTGGTCTAAAAGTTTATAAAAGTCAAGTTGATAAAAGGGTAATGCATTTTTACCTTGGTAATAATGACGTACAAAGAATTTCATCTTTTCTGGATAGAAAACGGACCCTAGAAATATGACTGAAAAGAGATAAAAACTTCTTTTACCATTGCCCATAAGGTAAAATTGCATTTCTATTTCTTCCAGTATCGTAACACCTATACCCGTTAGTACATGAAACACATCATGATTTTCTGATTTGCCCTGTAAATCAAAAAGATTATTTAACAAAAAACGGCCTAGGGCATAACCCAAACTATGTTCAGGATACCTTAATAGGTCGGTTACATTTAATTTCCAAGCCTCATTTTTCTTAAATAAACGATAAGGTTTTAGACTGATTTCGTATAACTTTTCTAATATCATAGCTCTTATTAATGGAAATATAAAGTACTTTGAAAAACAAAGTAATAACATAAATTTTTTTTATTTCCCTATCAGCTTTTCAAGTGCATCGATGTGTTTCTCAAATTCTGCCCTTCCAAGTTTTGTAGCGGAATATCGGGTGTTAGGTTTGCGTCCTACAAATCGCTTTTCAACCTTGATATAAGCTTCTTTTTCCAAGGCCTTTGTATGGCTTGCCAAATTTCCATCAGTGGCACCTAGAAGTTCCTTTAGCATATTAAAATCGGCATAGTCATTCACCATAAGTACGGACATTATACCCAGTCGTATACGGTGATCAAAAGCCTTGTTTATATTGTCGATTAAACTCATTTAAAACTTGTGTCTCTGCTATTTTTGGTCATATTTAAAGTACATTAGACTGCCATATATTATATGGCAAACACCAAAACCGAGAGCCCAAAAATACAATCCATATCCGATAAATTGAGTGCTTATAAGACCAAGGATAATAAATGCCATACCCATGTACCCCACATCGCCCATTGTATATTTACCTGCGTTTACGCAAGCCAGACCATAAAAAATAAGGGTTGCAGGTGCCACCAAAAAAGCACTGTTCTGTTGTATAAGAACCAGACAAAAAAAGCCCCCCACCAAAAGGGGAATCAAAAAATTAATGACTAAACGTTTGCTTGTTGCATCCCATATTTTTTCCCCTCTTTTTTTCGATTTTTTCAGTGTTAGTAGAAAACCCGTAAAAGATGCTAGGACTATGACAGCAATTGCGATTAGAAGAAGATCTCGGACCAACTCATTGTTCGATAAAAAGACATCCCTCTCAGAGTAACCTTCAACTCGACTAATATTGGATTGTTCAAGGCGCACATGGGCGAAGAAAGCACCTATTAAAGCATATATTCCAGCGAGAACACCTGATAGGCCACTTAATGATATGAACCTTGATGAACGATTCATAATATTTTTGATTTCTATGATATCCTCCAGATACTTATTTGATTCCATATAAAAGTACTTTGAAAAACAAAGTTAATATAAAAAGTTTAATATTGGGATTTTTTTAAAACTATTTTATAGAACTACTATGGGTAGCATTCAAGAAGTGAAAGTATAATTTGAAATCTGAAATCTGAAATCTCGATTATCGGTTATATCATTGTTTAGTGGGAACCATCCAAGTAACCACAGGCTGCACTTTTGGCGCTACAAAACAACCTAAGGCCTTAAGTTTTAGGTCCACGGAAGTTTTACGTTCCAAGGTTTTTAAATGAAGTGTTTTTGTTTCCCCCGCTCCGATTTCAAAAACGGGCGAGCTATCGTAAAAAGTATATTCCGATTCGTTTTGGAAGAATAGATCACTACTGGTCACGTTGGAAACAGCGATTTCCAACACATTGCTATTTCCTGCATAAGTGGCTTTTTCTACTTTAAGGCTTGCTTGCAGTAAAGGCATCAAAAATTCTTCCCTACCTACCATTAAATCATTGTAAACGGCCACGGTTCTTCCGGCGAATAGCGCCTCCTTTACAGAGGGCAGACTTTTTTCTTTGGCAAAAACCAGGGTAATGGGTCGGTGGTTTCCTTTCTCGGTATAATCCCAATCAATGAGACCATGAACGTCACTCGTCCCCATGATGGTCAGGTTATTCTCCAAAGCCAAGGCTAGAGATTCTTCTGCATAATCCGTCATATTGATTACTTCGATACCGTGTAGCTCTCCTTTTTTAATTCGTTTCTTTTGAAATTCGCTCAGTATAGGATTTCCATTTGGGTTTTGGGCATACCAGGCCGGATGGTTCCAGAATACAAAAGCATTCTGTTTTTTTGCTTCGGCGAAAGCATTTTCTGCTTTATCCTGTAGTATGGGGTTGGCATCTTCTATAAAAACGGCATTGTTATGCCCCATGGGGGCATCTCGGGTAATTTCGGAACCATGGACAATCAGAAGGTCATGATCTTTGGCTTCCTGTAAAGCGATTTCATAAGAGCGGTTTCTATCCGGGTGGGGAATATCTTCGGAATGAGGTTGATATTCCAAATGCTCCGTAAGCGAAATAACATCCAGATTATCTCGAAGGGCTTCTTGTACCCTGATATTAGGCCAAACATTTCCATCAGAAAAAACGGTATGCATATGTAAATCGGTCTTAATACTCTTATATCCAGGTATATCCGGAAAGGTCAAGGATCTTGAACTCCGGTGTGAATGTTCTTGGCCAACTGCAACAATGGTTATGAATGTTAAAACGAGGAATGTTAGGTTTTTCATAATCGGTATTTTTCCAAATGTATGAATATGAGCTTATTTCGTGAACGGCTAGCCATTTATTTTACATTAAAAAAACTTTAATTTATTAAAGAAACCCCAACTCCAAAAGTGGTTTGCCTATGGTTGTAATCAATAAGGCTTTCACCATACCCGTCAAAAATTTGAAGGTGGGCACTAAAATTTTTAACAATGGGAAAGGAATAGTTCAATTGAATGCTGCCCCTGCTCTTATCACCAAACCGTAGTGAGTGCCTAGCTATGGCATAGAAGCGTTGCCTGCCCCAGTCATAGGTAACCTTGGCCTCGCCCCTTCCTATATAGTCCATAATTTGGGGATTATCATCATTACTACCGCCCAACCTGACCCAATTTTTTAGCATAATTTGTAAGGGACCACGGTCAAATCCAGCATGAACACTTAGTCGGTTCCAACTTCTGGAAAGCGGGTCGGACCTACCGTTGGATTCATGTATAAATGCCGCTCCCGCCATTCTTCCCGTAAAACCTAACACTTTAAAGTTCAAGGGAAAATTTAGAATTATTTCAGGTTGGTAGTTGGTTTCCCTAAAAGGTCTGGAAAGTTCTTTGTTATATAGTTGCCAATAGGCTCTTTGTGTAAATGCCGCCCAAACATCGGCCTTGCTCCAAAGTACTTTATAGAAAACTTTGGTTTTCAAACTCAGCTGAAATTTCGCTTCCACCACGTCAAGGTCTACGGGTTCTGATAAAAAATTGTTCCTTTCCTCGCTACTGGGAAACTTATTGGTGTTGGTGGAAAATTTGCCCAGCGTAAAATATACAGGCTCGTAAGAGGTAATAATAAAGGTGCCTCTGTGGTATTCTTCGTTCAACTCCCACATTTCAGATAGGCTTTTACTATTTTTAAAAATCCAATCCTCTTCCCCATTGTTCTGTGCAAAGCAAGAAATGGGAAATAGATAAGTAATAAAAATTAGAACTAGTGTAGCGGACTTTTTTGACATAGTGATTTCTTGAAAGGTGTAAAACTATATATTTGAATCCCGTCCCCATAACTTAAACTGAAAATATACTGCTGCAATCAAAAATTCATTTCTATGAACCCAGCTGAAAATTACATATTCAGTCAACCTGAGCCCTACAGGAGTATTTTGATGCATTTGCAACTGGTTATTGAAAAAACGCTTCCTGAGGTTTCGCTAAAATACAAATGGAATATTCCTTGTTTCTATGTTGATAAGTCTCCCATTTGCTATTTGAACGCATCCCATAAAAAACAATTCGTGGATATCGCTTTTTGGAACTCTGCACATTTGACCAAACATTTGGATAAAATGGTCTCTGAAAAGCGAAAAGTAGTACGTTCGTTGCGTTATGCCTCCCTCGAGGAAATTGATGACAAGGTTTTGACCGAAGTTTTGGAAGATGCCTACTCGGTCAGAAAAAATGGGTTTTACAAACGATAGCACTTCAAGTTTTTGTCACTGCAAGGGTCTTGTTTGCCTTTCTTTTCAATTTGAAAAAAGCAATCCAAAGTGATACCACTCCAAGAACCAACCACAATAAATCTACCAAAAGAATATGTTGGTATCCATTTTTATAGGCGACCCAAAACCAGTTACCCGTCATCAGGCCATTCACGATAGGAATCAGGAGTCCTAAAATCCCTCCGGAAATTAAAGTCCATTTATTGGTAAAGGTATTGTCGTTCTTCATTATAAAAATGATGGACAAGAGGAGCCACCCAATAAAATAGATGCTACTTATGAAGAGTTTTCCATCCGTAGGTTGAAAAATCTTTACCAAGATAAATTGCAAGGCTGTTATGGGAAACATGGTCAGGCAAATGGATAAATAAACTCGGACAATGTTGGCGTTGAAACGTCTTCTTTTTTCCGGAATATGTTTTTTATCGCGGGCCACCAACCAAATCATGATACCCGAAATAATCACAAAACAGGATATAATTCCTAGGACGAACGAGATTAACCTTAAGCCCAGCCCCCCATAATCCCCTAGGTGCAAACGGAACAATGTATTTTTTACCCCATCCAAATAGGAACTGGTTTCCAAGGGATTTTTTTGCGCTACCAAGCTATTGTCGGACACCTTATAAATAGCATTGCCCATACCGTTGAATTTGGAAGAATACTCCAAATGTCCGCTTATGGAGACATGCATATTGGCATCATTATAATTAAAGATATGGGCTTCTGTTACGTTAAACCCTGGCCATTTTTGTTTTGTCCGTAGTATATAACCATTAATGTCGATAGGTAATTCCAGATGTTTTCCGGAATATTCAAAAACGGGATGGCTGTATTCCAGGTCCTCAAATAATTGGGTTTGATTGCCATCATACAAAGCCAGAACGGTAGGAGCCACCAATAGAGCTTTTAATAGAAAAAATGCGCCAGTAAGGGCATACACAAATTGAAAAGGAAAACCTATTACCCCCAATGCCGTATGGGCATCGGTCCATAGCGTCTTTAGTTTTTGCCAAGGTCTAAAAACATAAAAATTAGATACCATTTTTTTCCAGTGTACAACAATGCCGGTAAAGATGGCAAATAGAAAAAAGAAGGCCACAAATCCGGAAAGGTAACGCCCGTATGGATAGGGAATCTGATCCAAGAAGTGTAAGCGGTATAGAAATTCGCCGAGGCTATAATTTTCCTGATAGCTACCCTTTGAGCCATCTTGGGTATCATAATAAAAAAAAGTGCCCTGCTTGTCCGCATCCCTAGCATCGGGATGTTTGGAACCACTTATGTTCACATTGATTTTTCGTTCGTTGAAATAATGTGAAATCTCGATGTCCCTCCCGTCCAAATTATAATCTTCACCAAGATTTTTCAATACGCCATCAACATCATGGGGAATTTGATCTTGTACGGTAATTTTATGACCACGTTCCCAATTGGCTATTTCATCCCTAAAAAACGAAAATGACCCCGCAAAAAAAATAACGTATAGCGCCACGCTGATAACAATACCACTTACCGTATGCAAATGGAAAAGTATATTATAGGTTCTTTTTTCCATGATTAAGGTATGGGATTTAAGGATTTACCATAGTATATGATAATCAAGAGCAATACAGAGATCAATAGATATATGGCCCAGACCTTCCATCCGTTTTTTGCCAGAAAAGTGAAAATCATTAAAATAGCCCATAGTATAAACGCGGAATAGGTGCTGGTGATGATTACGGTAACATGATCAGACCAGCTGGCAATGGCCAAGTGCAGTAGGATGGTGACCATAAAACTACCGAGTATGGCCGCGGTTATTTTGGAAAATCGGGACCAAAAATTGGGATTGAGATATTTAGGATGTGCCGGCATATCAAGAAAATAAATATTGAAAGAGCAAAAAGATCAACAACCCCGTAACTAAGCTCAAATAGTTAAGCAAGCGCAGTGGTTGAAGGATAATGATGATGGAACCTACGGTCATTAAAACGATGATAAAAGTAAATAGCCCCGTACCCCATCCCCAAAGAAAAATAGAGGTTGAGGCTGCACTTAATAATGAAGTAACACCAATAGAATTGGAGATTAGGTTGTTTTCGTAGCACCATTCCTCAAAACCAAAGTTATTGGCGATGACCATACGTTTAGAAGTTGCATAACACAGGTAGAACCCAATAAATGCTAGGGTGAAAATAAAAGTGTACATAGGCTATTTAGTAATGCAATACGTGGCACAATGCCAGATAAATTCATAGTCTTTTCCTTTATAGTGGCCGGGTACCCGTTCCTCAAAAGTTGTTTCCATTGTATATTTTGTTCTCCATGGAAGATCGAACGTCACCACACCATTATCGTCCGTTTCCAAGGTTTTGGTCCAAAGATCACTGACATAGATTTTAAACTCGTTTTTGGGCAAGGGTTTGCCCTTGAATACGACCTGAAGTTTTATATCGTCCCCTTCATGCTGTAATTCCTTTATGGCAATACCCTCTTGGTTGATAATGGCGGTATCACTGCCAAAGCTGCCTACCTGAACTTTTGCCGTAGCATGATAGTGGGTCTTAAAAATTCCAAAATCCCATTGGGTGTAATCCAGAACTTCAATTTCATTATTGTTGAGAACCACCGTGTAGGTGCCGTTTATTGTAGGAGTGAAATGTCCAACATAATAGCTTTCGGTGGCTTTGGTGTGTAGATTAGTTTTGGTTCCGTTCGGGCCTACGACCCAAATATCGAATTTTGCAACGGAAGGGAAATTCTCCCCTTGGACCTTTTCTACAACACCATACGTGTATTCCCCATAATGTACGCGGACTTCCTGTCGTTTTCCCAAAGTTCCCGTTCTGTTGGTTTCTAGCCATAAATAATGGGCAAAGGTGGGGGCAATTGTGAATAGTATTAAAAATAGGGTAATCGATATTTTTTTCATTTTTTAAAATTTTGATTCGCCCCCAACTTTTGGCCGAGGGCAAATCGGTTTAACTAACAAAACACTAAAGACTTGTACTCCAAACCATTTTTTAAAAGGTGTATGCTACGGTCAATCTTCCGTTGATTCCAGGTTCTGATTGCCAGTATAGGTAAGAACCATAGTTGGCACCGGAATAGAGATATTTGTCCAGAATATTGTTAATATTCAACTGCACCCTGAAGTTGCTGTTTCTCCAAGAAAGCGCACCGTCCATTCTAAAGTAGTCCGGTAGGTCGGATTGGTTGTTGGCGGCCCATGCCCAAGTAGATCTATCCACTTGATATTGATAGCCCAAGGAAATACCGAAACCGTTCAATGATGAAGTTTGGCCAAAGTTGTAGTTCAACCATCCATTGGTCGCGTGTTTGGCGTGGCCAGCTACTCTGGTTCCCACAAGGTCTGGATTAGGGTCTTCCGTTACTTCCACATTGGTATTGGCATAATTAAGAATTACGTTCAACTCTGGTGTAACCTGACCTTGGAGGTCAAATTCTATACCCTTGGACTGAACTTCACCCAAGTACATGGAAAAGTTTGGGTTGGAAGGATCAGTAGTCAAAATATTTTCTTTCGTGATTTGATATACACCTAAAGAAGTTCTTAAACGCCCTCCGAAGAATGTCTTTTTAATTCCTCCCTCAATATCGTTGGCATCCACAGGGTCGTTCAGGGGCTGCATGTCCACACTAATTCCTGCTTGTGGCAAGAAAGATTGGTCATATAGGCCATAAACGGTTAAATCAGGTAGGATGTCTACGCTCAAACCAATACGGGGCGTAAGAACATCATCGCTTTCAGTTTTGCCTTGGGTAAATAGATTGGTATAACGTCCGGCTAAGGTCAAACGAATTTTGTCTTCCAAAAAGCCAATTTCATCCTGTAGGTAGTATCCCCTTAGTGTGTTTGCGCTATACGGAGTTCCACCATTTCGATGTTGAACGTTCACGGAGCGGTCAAATTCCGGGAAAACAACACCGTATTCAGGATTGTATATATTGAATGGGACAGCGGTGTCTACTGGAAGTGTAACCGAGAAATCGGCCCAATAGGATTTTTCACTAAAATCGAATCCTCCCAATATTTTATGGGAAACTGCGCCAGTATTAAAGGCACCGTTGATATATAATTGCGAATACTTTCCTACGGATAGGGCATCCCATTGGGAAATTGTTCTAATGGCATCCCCGGTAGCACTGTCGAGTCCACCGATCCATGCAGAGTTTCCAACTTGATCATATCTTAGATATGCCATTTGACCTTCGACGCTCCAATTATCGTTGAACTCGTGTTTGGCATTCAGGAAGAAAGTAACTTCTTGAATGTCGGTTTTAGGATAGTTAGTGTCCACAAAATTGAAATCACGGGGAAGGCTGGCATAACCATCTTCTACGGGGGCAAAAATATAGGCCGAACCGAGGAACGACTCCGCATCCTGCAAATTCATTTCAGCTGTGATGGAGGTCTTTTCACTGAATTTGTACGTTAGGGCAGGAGCGATGCCAAATCTATCGGTTTGCTCATTGCCTCTGTGGCTATCCGTAGTTTGATACATGGCATTGAAACGATAGAGTAGTTTTCCGTTATCGGATGCCTTACCACCTACATCTACCGTACCGCGATAGAAATCAAAGCTTCCCGCCGTGAAAGATGCGTTGGCAATAAATTCTTCCGTTGGTTTTTTGGTCACCACATTATAGAAACCACCAGGTTCCCCAGCGGACATCATAAAACCTGCGGGACCTTTTACAAATTCAATACGTTCCACGGTATTCATGTCTTCGGCCAATGGTCCCCAACTGTCCTGTACATTAACTCCGTTCCTAAATGCGGGTAAGCGAAAACCACGCATATTGATTCTTGCGAATTGACCCCAGTGCTCCAACATGGTCACTCCACTTACGTTTCTGGTGAGGCCATCCATAATGGTGGTTACCTGCTGGTCTTGTAGCAGTTCGTTGCTGATGACCTGAATGTTTTGTGGGAGCTTTACCAGTTCCGTTTTTAATCGTAAGGACTGGGATGGTTCACGTTTAACGTACTTGTTTTGGTGGCCTTCCACGGTAACTTCATTAAGTTGTTCTTGGGTTTCTATGAGTACAATGGTACCGAGCTGTGTCTTTTCGTTGGCCTTTATGAGTACGGGCACTTCTTTTTTGAAAAGCCCAGGGAAGAAAGCCTAAGAGTATAGTTTCCGGGGCGTAAATTTTCTATGGTAAAGTATCCGTGGATGTTGGACATTGTTCCCTTGTTCGAACCCTTGATCATTATATTGGCGTCCGAAATAGGGGAATTTGAAGTTGTCATGACCCGGCCATTTAAGCTACCTGTTTGGGCAGAAATTGTTGCTGCACAGATTATGAAAAGAAATAAAGTATGAAAATTTTTCATTTAATATTAGTTATTTTTAATTAGTCTAAATAAGTTTGATGCGAAAATAATAAGACATTGGTAATGCGAACGGACGGAAAATGGTAAAAAAAAGACGCGATAATACAACGGTTCAAGCAGCGGAGACAAGGCTTGACCATATACTCTTGACTGAATTACTGGGCAATCCGATGGAGAAGTATGAGGACAAGGATTATTCCTTTACATCCTATGACCTTAGGGAAGAATTTGGTACAGGGCAGATTTTACAGGCTTCAATGGATGACGTTATGATTACCCTGAACTCTTTTGAACTGAAAGAAGATGTCCTCTTTAAAAGAAGGATTGCCGAGGACTTTATTCAGCTATCCTTTTTAATGGAAGGTGAAAAGGTGGTTAGCTTAAAAGGGAAGGAGTTTTTTTTGGAAAGCGGTGATTCCTATCTGGTTAATGTAAGACCGTTAGACAGTGAATTTAAAATTTTGGGTAATATCCCTTATAAGGAAATAAGAATTAGGTTTTCAAGTTCATTTCTGTCCAATCACGGATTTACAAAGGATTACAGGTTCAAGGAACTCGTGGATGACAATCTAGTTTTGCCCATTACTGATAAAGTTATGTTGGTTCTGGATGCTTTGGTCAACTATAATTTTAATGAGGGCGCAGCCCGTATTTATTTAATGGCAAAAGTGTTGGAGCTATTGGCGCTTCAAATATCCAACTACAAGTCGGGCGTTTTTACCCGTGTTTCTTCGAAAGGACACCAGAACCTCAAAAAATTATCCCACGTGAAGAAAATGATTGGTGATAATTTACATTTGAATTTATCCCTTTCCGTACTTTCCAAGGAAATTGGGATGAATAAAACGAATTTGAATCGGGAATTCTTGCGTGTTTTTGGCATGACCATCCATCAATATAGTTTGGAGCGCAAAATGAAACAGGCCAAGTACCTACTTCTAAATACGGACATTCCAATCTATCAAATTGCAGAGGAAGTTGGTTACAAAAACGCAACACACTTTTCAGCTGCATTCAAAAGGGAAATAGGAAAGACCCCAAAAAAATTCAGGGTTAATGGCTAGTTTAGAGGGAAAATTAGCATTGATTTATTGGTCCAAAGAATTTATGGTCTGTCTCAGTTGAGTCAAATCCGTCAGCAACTTTTCCATTAATTTCAAGTCCAGCATATTGGCCCCATCACTTTTGGCATTGGCACAATCAAAATGGGTTTCAATGAACAACCCATCTACACCGGCGGCTATTCCTGCACGAGCCATGGTTCCAATCAAGGAAGGTCTGCCGCCTGTAACTCCTGAGGATTGGTTGGGTTGTTGTAAAGAGTGGGTAACATCCAATACTACGGGCGCATATTGCTTCATGGTGGGTATGCCCCTAAAATCAACAATCATATCCTGATAGCCGAACATGGCACCGCGTTCTGTAATAATAGCCTGTTCATTTCCTGTTTCGGTCACTTTGTTTATGGCATGCTTCATGCTTTCTGGACTCATAAATTGCCCTTTTTTAATATTGACCGTCTTACCGGTTTCCGCTGCGGTTACGACCAAATCGGTCTGACGGGCCAAAAAGGCGGGTATTTGCAGCACATCTACATATTCTGCTGCCATGGTAGCATCTTGTTCTGTATGAATATCAGTTATAGTTGGAATTTTAAAAGTCTCCGATACCTTACGCAATATTTTCAATGCTTTTTCATCCCCAATTCCGGTAAAGGAATCCAAGCGACTTCGATTTGCTTTTTTAAAACTTCCCTTGAAAACATAGGGTATTTTTAATTGCTCTGAAAGGGTAACGATATGCTCCGCTATATGCATCGCCATATCCTCGCCTTCAATGGCACATGGACCCGAAAGCAAAAAAAAGTTATTACTATCAGTATGTTTTATTTGGGGAATCTTGGTCAAATCCATCTTATAAATTTTTCATAAAGATAGTATTATTCAATGGTATTGTTTTTAGATTTAGTCGCAACATTGACCAAAAGCATCATGAGAAAATCAATCTTAATTTTATTTCTATTAACAGCCGTTGCTTCCCATGCCCAGAGTGGGGGAGTAACCGAAAAAGGCTTTGGAATTGTAAATCTGGAACGTCACCAATTTAAGTTCGATTTACTTTCCCCTGGAATATCATACGAATTGGGACTTTTTAAAAATGTAAGCGCCTCCGGCGGTTTGGGACTTGGATATGCCACCTATGAAGAAGGATATGCCGTTGGACTCACTTTGCATACAAGAGTTCGCTATTATCACAATTTCAATAGAAGAATACGGATGAAAAAAAATGTCTCTGGTAATTCCGGAAATTACATTGCTGCCGCTCGGAGCATTTTTTTTTCCCAATTACGGTTGGGCACGAATATAGAAGGCCCGGATGATTTTAATTTGGGGGTATATGGTGTCACTTATGGTATACAACGTACGTATAAAAATGGATTTAATTTTAACGCGGAACTTGGTGCCGGCTATTATCGTGGGGATGGGGTTCCAAGCGGTTACGGTCCTTTGGTAAACTTTACTTTTGGCTGGGTAGCTACAAAGCGTAAATCTAGAAAACCGACTTTCAATTGATACTTTTGGCGCAATAATTGATGACTTAAGATGAATCAATTTTAACCAGCCACAATTATGAGAACCTTTATCATCATTACTTTTTTGCTTAATTTTTCATACTCGAACGCGCAGCTCCAAAAGGATGTTGAGAACCATCAAATAACTATAAATGCCTTATTGCCCGGTGTTGTTTATGAATTGGGGGTTTCGAAAAGTTCCACACTGACTGCCGAGGCTACCATGGGTTTTGCCTATCAAGAATCTGATTTCTTTGGCAACGGATTCGGGATTTATCCTATTGGAAGAATCCAGTATCGGGATTATTACAACTTTGATCGTAGAATACGAAAGGGAAAGCGAATTTCTGGCAATACAGGTAACTATACCGCCCCAACCGTAGCGATCCAAGGTGGTAATGCCCTAATTGGCGATTTGGATTATGTTTCTAGATATACTTTGGCCTTGGGTGCCGTTTATGGAATTCAAAGGACTTATCCCAGTGGATTCCAATTCCGTTTGGAAGCGGGTCCTGCCTACTTCATTGATGAATTCAGTAATGGTATTGATTTGTTATTGTCTGCCAAAGTAGGGTGGGTGCTTGGGAGAGGAAAATCAAAATAATCCCTTCAAAATCAATAAGATAAAAATAACATTTGTTTGGCTGGATCTAAGGAAATTAAGACTATCTTTGCGCGCTTAAAATAAGGCCTTATGTCCAACACAAAAAATATTGCGATCATCGCACACGTTGACCACGGTAAAACAACCTTGGTGGATAAAATAATGTATCATTGTAGCCTTTTTCGTGAAAACGAGAATGCGGGCGATCTTATTCTTGATAATAACGATTTGGAACGCGAGCGTGGTATCACGATTACTTCCAAAAACGTTTCTGTTGTTTACAAGGACACGAAAATCAATATTATCGATACTCCTGGTCACGCGGATTTTGGTGGTGAAGTAGAACGGGTATTGAACATGGCAGATGGTGTATTGTTGTTGGTGGATGCTTTCGAGGGTCCCATGCCACAGACCCGTTTCGTATTGCAAAAAGCAATCGACCTTGGTTTAAAGCCATGTGTGGTCATAAATAAGGTAGATAAGGAAAACTGTACCCCAGAAGAGGTACATGAAAAGGTTTTTGATTTGATGTTCGAACTGGGTGCAGAAGAATGGCAGCTAGACTTTCCAACGGTTTATGGTTCTGCCAAGAACAACTGGATGAGTGAGGATTGGCAAAATCAGACAGAGAATATTGAGCCATTGTTGGATATGGTAATAGAGCATATACCTACTTTTGAACCCAAGGAAGGCAACACTCAAATGTTGATTACTTCATTGGATTTTTCCTCGTTTACGGGAAGAATCGCTATTGGACGGTTACAGCGTGGTACCTTAAAAGAAGGTCAGTCGGTCTCTTTGGTCAAAAGAAATGGTAATATAGTAAAGTCTAGAATAAAGGAGCTTTTCACCTTTGAAGGTTTGGGCCGTAAAAAGGTTACTTCCGTTGAGGCGGGCGATATCTGCGCCTTGGTAGGAGTGGAAGGTTTTGAAATAGGGGATACCGTGGCCGATTTTGAAAATCCTGAAGGATTGAAAACCATTGCTATCGATGAACCCACCATGAGCATGTTGTTTACCATTAACGATAGCCCATTTTTTGGTAAGGACGGAAAGTTCGTTACTTCAAGGCATATCAAGGAGCGTTTGGAGCGAGAACTTGAAAAGAACTTGGCACTACGTGTTAATGAAACCGACAGTGCAGATAAGTTTCTTGTATTTGGTCGTGGTGTACTTCACTTATCGGTTTTGATCGAAACGATGAGAAGGGAAGGTTATGAACTTCAAATTGGACAGCCACAGGTAATCATTAAGGAAATAGATGGGGTAAAGTGTGAACCTATAGAGTATTTGACCATTGATTTGCCAGAGGAAGTATCAGGTAAGGCCGTCGAAATGGTTTCAATCCGTAAGGGAGAAATGACCAGTATGGAGGCCAAAGGAGACAGAATGGTTTGTGAGTTTCAGATTCCTTCCAGGGGGATTATCGGTCTACGAAATCAATTGTTGACCGCAACAGCTGGAGAGGCCATCATGGCACACCGATTTTTGGAATATCAACCTATGAAAGGGGATATTCCCCAGCGTCAGAATGGTTCTTTGGTTTCTATGGAAACCGGTAAGGCTATTCCTTATTCCATTGACAAATTACAAGATCGCGGAAAGTTCTTTGTGGATCCGGGAGAGGATATTTATGAAGGGCAGGTTATTGGTGAAAACTCCAGGGGAGACGATATGACCGTAAATATAACCAAGACCAAAAAATTATCCAATGTTAGGTCTTCAGGAGCGGATGAAAAGGCCAAAATAGTTCCGGCCATTAAATTCTCCCTAGAGGAGGCGTTGGAGTATATACAAAAAGATGAGTATGTTGAGGTAACACCGAAACACTTAAGGTTACGTAAAATTTTCCTCACGGAAAACGACCGTAAGCGTAATAAAATAGCTTAGAAAAAAGCCCTGATTTTTTCAGGGCTTTTTCATTTTACATCATTTTTAGGACTGTCCTAAACCCCTATTTGGAAAGCTTTTCTTTTTTGAGTTTTTTATATCCAAAACCATATTGCCAAACCATTAATTTTTTAATACTATTTTTTCTATTTATGGATAGAAATGTATCTAAAAATATGAGTTTCACAATAATTAAATCTACTGCGGTTTTCTTTAAGCTACACTTGATTTTTTTTCTAATTTGAAGTACAATTTGTACTCAAACGAACTAACTCAATAAAGATTAACATGCAACTAAAAGAAAAGAAAGTACTCATTACAGGGGGTACTAGGGGTATAGGTAGATGTATGCTACAAGAACTGATCGATGGTGGAGCATCTCATATCGCAATTATTGCAAGGGACAAGAAAAGTCTAAAGGAAATCTCGGAGTCCTATCCGGAGGTCAAGTTCATTCGGATTTCAGGGGACGTTGGCAATATTGATGTACTTAGGGAGGCAGCAGCGCGCATAGAGGATAAATGGGGAAGTTTGGATATATTGATAAACAATGCGGGAATTGTCTCGGCCGGGCCTTTGGAAGAGTTGCCGGACGAAGAAATTTATGACCAAGTGGCGGTTAACTATACGGCTATTTTATTATTGACAAAATACTGTATTCCTCTTTTGAAAAACGCCGAAGAAGCAGCTATACTTAATATTTCATCTGGGCTTGGTTTGATAGGAATGCCATTTTATGGAGTTTACGCAAGTACCAAGGCCGCCATAAGACAGTTTTCGGATTCTATGAGAAGGGAATTGGCACCTTTTAATATATCGGTAACCTGTTCCTATCCAACTGCCACGGATACGGATATGATGCAAAAGTTTGAAGGAAGGGAAATGGATTCCCCAGAGTTTGTGGCCAAGCGATCCATTGAAGGATTATTGAAAAAAGAACTGCACGTAGTTTTTGGGGGCGAGGAAAGAGAAAAGGATAGTGAATTGAATTTTATGGATCCCAAAAAGTTCGACGACAAAATTGCCAATGGTTACGAACAGTTAAAAGAATCCAGTACTGGCCATAAAGCGATGTAGTTCTATACTTAGCTGTTAGATCATACTTTAGGTGCTTTGTGTAAACTTGCGGCCGCAGCACCAATAATACCTGCCTGATTTTGTAATTCTGCGGGTATAACCGGAGTTTCTATTTTAATTTTTTTCTTGAATTCATCAAAATCCTTGGAAGCCCCGCCTCCCAGTATAATTAAATCCGGAGAGATAATTAGCTCAACATATTCCAGGAAGGTGTTAAATCGCTTTCCCCATTTTTTATAGGAAAGTCCTTCCCTGTCTTTGGCGCTTCCTGCAGCCCACAGCTCAATTTTTTTATATTTCTTATAAGGTATTTGTCCAAGTTCAAAATTGGGAATCAGTTTGCCATCAAGAAAGGCTCCACTTCCCAATCCCGTACCAATGGTAATCATAACAACAAATCCTTTTTTTCCTTTGCCCACACCATAGTTCATGGTCGCATATCCTGCGGCGTCTGCGTCGTTTATTACGGTAAAGTCCAAACCTGTTTTTTTCTCCAAAAGCTCTTCTACATTGACGCCCAACCAACTGGGGTCCAGATTACCTGGGGATTTACAAACTCCTTTTTTGATTATGGTGGGGAAACCGCAACCTACCTTGCCCTTATAGTCAAAGTGCTTGACAATTTCAGCAATCACATCGGTCATGGCTTCGGGTGTTCTGGGGTTTGGAGTGGGGATACGGAACCTCTCGGTCAACATTTCACCGGTCTCCGCATCTACCAATGCACCTTTAATACCAGAGCCACCTACATCAATTCCAAGTAAAGTCATGTCGAAAATTTATAATAGACCACAAAGTAACAAAAAAGATTCCTTTCCTTGAATTTTGTGGCTTGCTACACGGTTTTAACCTTGTAGTAATCATTAAAAAAGGACCTAGGTCCTTTTTTAATTTTTAATTGTGGTTAGCTACTCCAATATTTTTAAGGCTACAATGGTATTGTATTCCATATCATCGTTTTCTTCCGTTTCCCTAGTGAAGGTAATACTGAACAGTTTTCCCAATAGGGCTTCATCCATCAAATCGAATACTTCAGAGGCTTCCTCGGTTATGTCATTGAATTCATAGATTTCACCATTGTCACCTATGAAATAATAAATACCATCTTCATGTCTGTCATATGTTCCACTTACTCTTGAGGTATCTTGAATCAAGTTGCCCCCCAAAGTACTTGTTAACATGATGAACGTAATAAAAAGTGTTTTCATTTCTATTTTTTTTGGATTATTTCTACTTTTTTTGATTTTTTCCTTGTTAAAAAAGGATTCAAAATCCACACAAATGAAGTCAATTTTTTTGAATCTTTTACATTTCCCTTCTCTTTTTATAAGCAATGCGTAAATTTTATAATTTATTGAAATTCAATATTTTACATCTTTATGGTGACAAATGTATTCTTTGGTATCTGGTGCTGTAAATATTTGTTCCATATTTTGAGGGGTTGGGAATATTCCAAAGATGTCAAATCACAATATTTTCGACAGAAAAGGAAAACCGGCTGTATTTAATTACGTTTAGCATTTGTTGGGAATCCTAAATGATATTCATTTCACTTCTTGGAGACAATAGGCTTATGTCAGTTTGGTAATTTATCTGGAAATAAAAAATCAACAAAACAAAAGACAACCTACAATAATAACAATACGTCAATAGTTCTTATCACCTTCAGTTATTGTTCAAATAAATTCTATTTTTAAGATTTTTATTTCATAGGCGAAAAGAAAATAAATTACAGCAAACCGTATTCTTTTCGGGTTTGATTAATGGATTCAAATTTTATGTCTCAAAAAAATGCAGAGGAACAACGCTTAGCCGTTAGTGATAATTACAAGTATTGGAAAAGATGGGGTCCTTATTTGGCAGAACGTCAATGGGGAACCGTTCGCGAAGATTATAGTGCAAATGGACAGGCATGGAGTTTTGTAGATCATGACAAAGCTAGGAGCAACGCGTATAGATGGGGTGAGGAAGGAATTGGTGGTTTCTGTGATTCCAGGGAAATTCTTTGTTTGGCACCGGCTTTCTGGAACGGTAAGGATCCGATATTAAAGGAACGTTTGTTTGGCTTGACCAATGGAGAAGGTAACCATGGGGAGGATGTAAAGGAACTCTATTATCATCAGGTTTCCACACCAACCCATTCCTATAACAAATACTTATATAAATATCCTCAAAAAAAGTTTCCATATTCAGACCTTGTAAAGAAAAATAAATCCAGAAACAGGGAAGAGCCCGAGTATGAAATTTTAGACACTAAAGCTTTTAGAAACAATACCTACTTTGATTGTTTTATTGAATATGCCAAGGCTGACGTAGGGGATATTCTCATGAAAATAACCGTAGTCAATAGGGCCTCTAAAAAGGCATCTATCCATGTTTTGCCGCATTTATGGTTCCGTAACTTCTGGAAACACAATAAACGTTTTGAAAGGCCTACTATGAAGGCAATTTCTGATAATTGTGTAATGTCAAGAAGTGTTAGAAATGGCCGCTATTATCTATACCATGAAAATGGGAAGCAACTTTTTTGCGAAAACGAAACCAATAACAAACGTATCTATAACGTAGAAAATGAAGTGCCTTATGTAAAGGATGGTATCAATAATCATGTGGTCGATGGTCTGGATACGGTAAACCCGGAAAAAAAGGGGTCTAAATTTGCCGTTTGGCATAAAATTACCCTTAGGGCCGGTGAGGAAAAATCAATTAGGGTTCGTCTGAGCAAAAAAAAGCTTGAGGACCCATGGTCTGGGTTTAATTCCACTTTTAATGCCCGTAAACAGGAGTGCTCGGAATTCTATAATGATATTTTATCGAAAAAGGACTTGCCAAAAGCCCATAAGGATATAGTAGAAAGAGCATTTTCCGGTCTGCTCTGGACTAAGCAATTTTATTACTATGACGTACATAAATGGCTATTTGGTGGTCCAGGGGAACTTAAACCTTATCGTGAAAATCCCAGAAATTTCAGCTGGCAACATTTGACCAACCGCCATGTTATTTCCATGCCCGACAAGTGGGAATATCCTTGGTATGCTGCGTGGGACCTTGCCTTTCATATGGCTTCCTTTGTAGAAATAGACCCTTACTTTGCCAAGGAACAACTCGTTTTGATGTTAAGGGAAAGCTACATGCATCCCAATGGACAGATACCCGCATATGAATGGAACTTTAGCGATGTAAATCCACCGGTACATTCTTGGGCAGTGTGGAACGTTTATGATAAGGATAAACAAAAAACGGGAAAGGGGGATATACCATTTTTGGAAAAGGCATTCCAGAAGTTGTTGATCAATTTCACTTGGTGGGTTAACCAAAAGGACAAAAGTGGTACCGATCTTTTTGAAGGAGGTTTTCTAGGGTTGGACAACATTGGTGTATTTGACCGAAACCATATGCCACCCGGTATCACCAGGATGCAACAGGCCGATGCTACCAGTTGGATGGCCATGTTCACCTTGAACATGCTCCGTATGAGTTTGGAGCTTTCAAAGAACAATAAATCCTATGAAGATCTGGTGGCCAAGTTTTTTAGACACTTTTTAAATATCGCCTGGGCCATGCACCATATTGGCAAAAAGGACATTTCCTTGTGGGATGATGAGGATAACTTTTATTACGATGTGGTGGAAATGGATAGTGGTATGACCAACCGACTTAAAGTTCGATCCTTGGTGGGTATTATTCCATTGTTCGCGGTAGAAATTATCCACAAAGATTTATTTGATGAGCTCAAAGAATTTGGACGGAGGGCTGCCGATATCGTAAGGACCAGACCGGACTTGGCTTCACTCATCTCCAATATAGAAGAGACCAACGAAGATGGTAATTATCTTTTTTCCATCATGAGAGGTTTTAGGTTGGAACGTTTGTTAAGACGTATGTTGGATGAGGACGAATTTCTTTCGGATTATGGTATACGGTCGCTATCAAAATACCATGAGGAGCATCCCTTTGTCTTTAAGCATCATGGACATCATCAGATTCAGTATGAGCCAGGTGAAAGCCGTTCCAATATGTTTGGTGGTAACTCCAATTGGCGTGGTCCCATTTGGTTGCCGCTTAATTATATGATCATTCAATCCCTGAGAAAGTACTATTTGTTTTATGGGGATTCCTATCAATATGAATTTCCTTTTGGTTCGGGTAGAAAACTTAATTTGAAGCAGATTGCCAATGAGTTGAGCAAACGTTTACTCAAGCTTTTTGAGCGTAATGAACAGGGTAAATTCCAATATCATTCAGATGATGAAAGTATGGTTTATGCCAATGACGAACACTTTAGGGACGAGCATTTATTCTATGAATTTTTTCATGGTGATAATGGAAAAGGTTTGGGTACTTCCCACCAAACGGGCTGGACCGCCTTGATTGCCAATTTGATAATGGAAATGGATTAGTTTTTACTTTACTTTCACCAAGTTTCGCTGTACCAGAAGCAGTGAGGAGCGTTTTCTAAAAGTTTTAAAAAAACACCTTATGGAGTCTATACCGTCTGTGAATTTGGTTTATATTCCGTAGAACAATTCAATATATAGATGGATCTTAAGGACGGTGTAAAAACCTCGGAAAATAAAGTTTCTTCAGAAGCGCGAAAATTGAGCGTATTTGTTTGCGACCAGTCGAACTCCATTGTAGATCGCCTGGAGTCCTACGAGGATATCATTAGTCTGGAAGTTGGGGATACCGGGCTTAGTAGGGCCAAAACCTTGGAACGCGAGTTTGATATTAGACAGCTTTATATCAAGTATGAAGGGGATAATCCTACCGGAACCCAAAAGGACAGAATAGCCTTTGCCCAATTGTATGATGCCTTGAGGCGGGAATATGATACTGTTTCCCTGGCAACCTGTGGAAATTATGGTGTGGCGATGGCCCTAGCAGCAAATTTAGCCGGTATAAATTGCAAAATATATATTCCGGAGTCCTATCACACCGACCGAATTACGGAAATGAAAGAATTGAATGCGGAAATTATACGGCTACCGGGTAGCTATGAAGATGTAGTTGTGGAAAGTTCCAAGTTGGCCGAAAAAAATGATTGGTACGATGCCAATCCCGGTGGTTCCAATACGCCCCTACAGATAAGTGCCTATTCCCAAATAGCTTTAGAAATTTTTGAGGATTTGGGTGATGCACCTAAATATTGTGCCGTCCCCGTCTCCAACGGAACGCTTATAGCCGGGATATTTAGGGGGTTTGTCAGTCTGTATAAGCGAGGAAAAACATCAAGGATTCCAAGAATGATAGCGGCTTCGTCCTCCAATAAAAACCCAATTGTCCATTCCTTTCTTCTGGGTTATGACCATTGCAAGGATTTGAGTCCGGATTTGATCAAGGAAACCAAATTAAACGAACCCTTGATCAACTGGCATAGCTTTGACGGTGAGGAGGCATTATATGCCTTAAGGGAATCCAATGGCGAAGCTTTCAATATTAGTGATAAAAAATTACGTGAAATGACGGCCATATTGAACAAAAAGGAAGGCTTTAGAATTTTGCCTGCGGCAACTGCAGGTTTAATTGCCTTGTTGGAACTTGATGAAAAGATGAATTTTGAATCGGACCGTTTTGTGGCCGTACTCACTGCTAAAAATTAATTTGACCATGAAAGAAAAAATCGACGGAAGGGCCCTAGTATATTGTGAAGGAGCCTTTAATACACCTAATGGTAAAACTGCCCATGGATTGGTGCGCTTTACGGAACGTTATGAAGTAGTAGGTGTTTTGGATTCGAAATATGCCGGAAAAGATGCCGGTGACGTTTTGGACGGGCGCCCGAACCAAATTGTAGTCTATAAGGATTTGGAATCCGCCCTTGAGCATTTGGACGAACGACCAAAATATTTGGTCATTGGACTCGCTCCGGATGGAGGTAGATTACCCAAAGAAGCAAAAAGTACCATAAAAAAAGCGCTGGAGCTGGGTATGAATGTGGATAGCGGTTTGCACGATTTTTTGACCAATGATCCGGACTTGGTACAAGTGGCGGACGAAAAAGGGGTTATGATTCGCGATATCCGTAAAACTCCAGATAGGGATAAACTACATTTTTTCACCGGCGATATCGAAAAGGTAAACTGTCTAAAATTGGCTGTTTTGGGTACCGATTCCGCATTGGGAAAAAGGACCACCGCATGGATTTTGGTTCATGCCTTCAGGAAAATGGGTAAAAAAGCGGAAATGATAGGTACCGGACAGACCGCTTGGATGCAGGGTGCAAAATACAGTATGGTTATGGACAGCTGCATAAACGATTTTGTTTCGGGGGAAATAGAGCATGCCGTAGTCAGCGCCTGGAAAAATGAGAATCCAGATGTCATTGTCATAGAAGGGCAAGGTAGTTTGATGAATCCGGCCTATCCTGGAGGTTTTGAAATTTTGGCGGCCGGCAGGCCAGATTACGTAATTCTGCAACATGCGCCTAAAAGATTGGAGTACGATGGTTTTCCTGGATATCGATTACATTCCTTACAAGAACAGATCAATGCCATAGAGGTTATTTCTGGGAAGGAGGTTATTGCTATTACCATTAATCACGAGGATATGGAAAAGGAGGAGATTCCAGACATGTGTAAAAAAATTACCTTGGAAACAAAATTGCCCGCGTACGATGTTTTGGAGTATGGGGCAGAGGAGCTTGTTGACCTTTTATCTGAAAAAATGAAATGAAGATAACACAGGTAAGCTACGAGCGGTTGGATTTAGCACTATCCGTACCATACACTATTGCCTACGAAACAATCGATGCTACCACAAATTTTATCTTAAAAATTGAAACCGAAGGGCATCTGGTAGGTTATGGCTGTGCCGCTCCGGACAAAATAGTTACCGGAGAATCTCCTGAGGAAGTAGAAAGAGCGATAAGAAATATAATTATCCCATTTTTAATCGGCAAGAATCCATTCACCTATGCGTTATTGCTGACGGAATTAAAATTGCTATTAGAAAAGAAATCCTCTTCTTTGGCCATGGTAGACCTGGCTTTATTTGATTTGTTGTCCAAAAAGGCAGGGGTGCCCCTTTATAATTTTTTAGGGGGGTATCAAAAAAGTATTCCAACGAGCATTACCATTGGAATTTTAGGTTTGGAAGAGACCTTAAAGCATGCCAAGGAATATGTCGATCAGGGATTTTCTATTTTAAAGATTAAGGGAGGTAGTAATCTTGAGGAGGATATAGGGAAAATGAAAAAACTTCATGAAATCTACCCCAATATTACATGGCGTTTTGACGGCAACCAAGGGTACTCCGTTGTGGATTCTATTGCTTTTGTGAAGGCTACAGCAGCTATGGGTATCCAAATTTTTGAGCAACCTACCAAGATGGAAGCAGAAGAGCGTTTAGGAGAGGTAACCAGCCAAGTGGACATTCCCGTTATGGCGGATGAAAGCCTTAAAACCTTGACCGATGCCTTTAGATTGGCACAGAACGAGAGGGTGGACATGGTAAATATCAAACTTCAAAAAGTTGGGGGAATCTTGACTGCAAAGCATATTAGTTCGGTAGCAAAAGCTGCCAAACTGGAGACCATGGTAGGTTGTATAGATGAGTGTTCCCTAGGTATTTCCGCAGGATTACATTTTGCCCTTTCAAGACCCAATGTGATGTATGCCGATCTGGATGGTCATTTGGACCTCATTGATGACCCTTTTAAAAATCTTTTCCGATTGGAAAATGGGGTTCTTTTTCCAACGGAAAAACACGGTTTGGGATTTTCTGAATAGATTGGCTTTTTGTTTACACCGCTTTTTGTACGACTTCAAAAACTTTATTCGAGTCGCATTTTATGGTTTTTGAGGGGTATTTTAAAATAAGTGCATAATCATGGGTGGCCATCAAGATGGTGCGCCCAGATTTATTGATTTCCTGCAATACCTTCATCACCTCCACACTGGTCTGGGGGTCTAGGTTACCTGTTGGTTCGTCGGCCAAAATAAGCTCCGGGTCATTAAGCAAGGCCCTTGCAATGGCGACCCGTTGTTGTTCGCCCCCGGAAAGTTCATGGGGAAACTTGAACCCCTTTGTTTTCATGCCCACTTTTTCCAAAACGTCAACGACCTGAGCATCCATCTTGGCCTGATCCTTCCATCCCGTTGCTTTAAGTACGAAAAGCATATTTTGATTGATGTTCCTATCCGGCAACAACTTAAAATCCTGAAAAACAATACCTAGCTTCCTTCTAAGAAAGGGAATATCATTTTCCTTGAGGGTCTTTAAGTCAAAATCTACAATTTTTCCTTCTCCTTTTTGCAATGGAAGGTCACCATAAAGCGTTTTCATAAAGCTACTCTTGCCGCTTCCCGTCTTACCGATAAGATAAACGAACTCTCCCTTGGTAACCTGTATGTTAACTTCACTAAGCACCAGACTTTCCTTTTGGAAAATGGATGCATCCTTTAACTCTAAAACCATCTCTTCCATAACTACAATGTTAATATAAAAGTAATAAGTTCCTTTTGATAACGGTGTTCCCTTTTTCAAATTCTTTTTTTTTGTAGTGGCAGTTGACATACTTAGGTACAAAATTTGCCGTTATCCTTTTTAACACTACGGTTATTCAAAATAGTAAGAGAACACTATGCTTAATAAAATCACCGCTTTTATTCCATTGGTCCTAGGATTTGTATGTATTGGGACCGCTCAGGAATCCAAAATTTATACTCACGAAAATAAGGACTTTCAGGATGCACTGACCCTCTATAACAATGAGCAGTATCAAGCTGCCCAGACCATATTCGATAAAGTAAAGTCGAGGACCAAGGACGAGGAAATTGCCGCCAACAGCGCTTATTATGCCGCAAATGCGGCAGTTAGGTTAAATCAGCAGGGAGCAGACCGCTTAATGGAGGATTTCGTTGAAAAGTATCCAACGTCCACCAAAAGAAATTCTGCCTTCGCCGATGTGGCCGAATATTATTTTGAAACGGGGAAATATCCTTATGCACTAAAGTGGTATAACAAAGTGGATCAGAGTGCACTTTCCCGTGGAGAAATGGACAAGTTCAATTTCAATTATGGGTACGCTTTGTTTTCCTCGGGAAAAAGCAAGGAAGCGGAACGATACCTGGAAAAAGTGACCACCTCACCGGTCTACGGTTCGCAGGCCAAGTATTATCTGGGCTACATTGCATATCAAGAGGATGATTATGAGGCCGCCAATGAGCGATTCGATCAAATTACCGATCAAAATGTACTGGAGGAGAAACTGAGTTATTATCAGGCGGATATGAACTTTAAATTGGGAAAATTTGAGGAGGCGATTGCCTTGGCAAAGAAACAACTTCCCAAATCCGATAGAAGCGAGGTATCAGAACTGAATAAGATTATTGGCGAAAGCTATTTCAACTTGGGTCAATATGAAAACGCAATACCCTACTTAAAGGAGTACAAGGGTAAACGTGGAAAATGGAACAATACGGATTATTACCTGCTAGGCTATAGCTATTACAAGCAGGGGGATTATGCAAGTGCCATAGATCAATTCAATAAAATCATTGGGGGTACCAATAGTGTTTCCCAGAATGCCTACTACCACTTGGCGGAATGCTACCTAAAACAGGATAAAAAGCAGGAGGCCCTCAATGCCTTTAGAAATGCCTCGCAAATGGATTTTAATGCGGAGATTCAAAAGGATGCCTTCTTAAACTATGCCAGGCTAAGTTATGAAGTAGGTAATGCCTATGAGCCGGTTCCGCAGGTCATTACCAATTACTTGAAGACGTATCCCAATGATGAACATCAGGAAGAAATGCAGACCTTATTGGTGGACTCCTTTATTACCTCTAAGAATTTTGCCGGCGCAATGGAGCTTTTGGAAAGCAATCAAAACTATGCCAGTAAGGAAACCTATCAAAAAGTAGCCTATTATAGGGGGATAGAGCTTTTTATGGAGGGAGATTACAACGGTGCCTCGGAAGTATTGCAAAAGTCCTTGGGAAGTGCCGTAAATGATCTTTTTAAGGCTAGGGCAAGCTATTGGAAGGCAGAAGCGGATTATTTGCTCAATAGGTTTGATGAGGCGGCGTCCGGATTTATGGCATTCAAACAAAATTCAGCATCAAATAGTGTTTCGGAAGGAAGTGATGTGGATTATGATTTGGCCTATGCCTATTTTAAACAAAAGGACTACGGTAATGCCATTACCTATTTCAATGCCTTCACCGATGCACATAAGGATGATATTCAAAAGTTACACGACGGATATCTAAGATTGGGGGATAGTTATTTCGCTACTCGAAAATATTGGCCTGCCATAGAAACATATAATAAGGCTTTGGCCTTGACTGGACCGGAAAAGGATTATGCTTCTTACCAAAAGGCCATGAGTTATGGTTTTGTTGGGAAAGAGGATAGTAAAATTGAAAGTTTGGAAAACTTCGTAGCTCAATATCCAAGGTCTACCTTTAAGGATGATGCCTTGTTTGAACTGGGAAACACTTATATCTCGGCCGGACAGGAAAGTAAAGGGCTTCAGGCATACGATAGGCTGATCAATGAATACAAAGGCAGTTCTTTGGTGCCACAGGCTTTGATGAGACAAGGACTTGTCTATTACAATTCCAGCAGAAATAATGAAGCTTTGGCCAAGTTTAAAACCGTTGTAAGGGATTTTCCTAATACACAGGAAGCCGTACAGGCGGTAGCTACCGCAAAATTGGTTTATGTAGATTTAGGTAGGGTTGACGAGTATGCCAGTTGGGTGAACGGACTTGATTTTGTTGAGGTTTCGGATGCGGAATTGGACAATGCTACTTTTGAATCGGTCCAAAAACAAAATATTGAAGGTAGAACGGATGCCGCCATCAGAGGTTATAAAAAGTATATAGAAGAGTTTCCAAACGGGCTTCATGCTTTGGATGCCAACTTTAGCTTAGCGCAACTTTATTTTGGCAAGGGCGACAAGGACGCGGCCTTACCGTATTATAAATATGTAGCCGATAGAACTACGAGCGAGTATGCGGAACAGGCCCTGACCCGTGTGTGTGAGGTATATATAGGAAAACAGGACTATGAATCCGCTTTGCCTTATCTATTAAAGTTGGAAGAACAAGCCAACATTCAACAAAACCGAACTTTTGCACAATCCAATCTAATGAAAGGATATTACGGGCAGAAGAATTATTCCAAAACACTGGAGTATGCTGAGAAAGTTTTGGGTACCCCTAGCATTGACGATCGGATTAAGAGCGATGCACAGATTATGATAGCAAGATCGGCCATTGCTACCGGAGACGAATCCAAGGCAAAATCTGCCTATTCCGAGGTGTTGACCATTGCATCGGGAGCTACAGCTGCTGAGGCTTTGTATTATGACGCCTATTTTAAGCATCAGGATGGCGACTATGAATCCTCCAATATTTCGGTACAAAAATTGGCAAAGGATTATGCCACCTATAAAGAATGGGGAGGAAAGGGACTCGTGTTAATGGCCAAGAACTTCTATGCTCTGGGAGACTCCTATCAGGCGACCTATATTTTGGATAGTGTTATATCCAATTTTGGGCAATACCCAGAAATTGTAGCCGATGCAAAAGCGGAGTTGGCCATCATTAAATCCAAGGAATCCCAAAGTAATTCATCGGTAGACCCAAATCAAAAGTAACGTACCAAAGTAATAGAACACGTATGTACAAGAATCTTAAAATAGGAATCGTATTGTTGATATTGTCCGGATTTCAACAAATAATCGCGCAGGAAGACCAAGATGACTTAGGAACGGAAACGGTGACGGTGACCAAGGCCTATACGCCTACGGTATCGGATGCATTCAAGATCAAATCCATGCCAAATCTTAACGATTCCATCGTTTTACAAAAAAAGAAAATAAACTACAGTATATTTTCCGTACCGGTAGCGTCTACATTTACACCTTCCAAAGGAACGGCTTCCCGTGTGGAAAGAATACCGCCCCCTGAATTGTTCAATACGTATGCTTCCGCAGGAGCGGGCAATTATGGTAATGCCACAGCGGAATTTTATACCACCAGGGAGGTGGATAGGGATGCTACTTTTGATTTGGGCTTTGACCATAATTCCTCAAGGGGAAAAATCGATGGTGTGCAATTGGATAATATCTTTTCAGATTCCCGACTGGATGCATCTTTCAAAAAGCGGGATAGGGACTTGGATTGGGGTGCCACCGTTGGTTTACAGCACCAACTTTATAATTGGTACGGACTCCCCTTAGGCGTGTACGATGATGCTATGGTAAATAGTATCAATGAACGCCAAAACTATTATATGGGAGAAGTTGGTGGACATGTAAATGTGGAGGAATCTTTTTTTAAACGGTTGGATTTAAAATATAGACGATTTTGGGATGCCGTGAAATCGGGAGAGAATAGGGCTATTTTAAATACAGCTTTTGAGGCACCTTTAAACGATGAGGCATTTTCAATCAAGGCCAAAGTGGACTATGTAAATGGAAATTTTAAAAACGCCAGTGTAAACAGTGCAACAAACGATGACGGAATTGCCTATAGCCATTTGCAGGTGGGAATTAGTCCAGGTTTGGTCATGCGCAGGGACGACTTTTCACTTAACCTAGGTGTAAACTTGGTCTATGGGATGAATCTTGAGGCAAGCGAGGGAAATTTCTACATCTATCCGGCCGTGGCCGCTTCCTATCGTTTGTTGGACGAAACGGTTATTGCCTATGGGGGTGTGGAAGGGGAGTTAAGACAAAATTCCTATTATGATTTTGTGGAGGAGAATACCTTTGTGTCCCCTACATTGTCTATTGCTCCAACGGATAGTCAGTACAATGCCTATATAGGATTGAAGGGTCAATTACTACCCAATTTGAGCTATAATATTAAGGGGTCTTATACTGCGGAAAACAACACGCCTCTATTTAAACTAAATCCCCAAAACAACTTTAGAAATGACGAAAAGGGATATTACTACGGTAATTCCTTTGAGGTTTTTTATGATGATATCAAGACCATTGGGATATTTGGAGAGCTCAATGTCGATGTCAATAGGAACTTTACCTTGGGAATCAATGCTGAGGTGTACGATTATAATACAGAAACGGATAACCCGGCTTGGAACCTTCCTAATTTAAAAGGGTCTTTATTTATGGATTACCAGATAGGGGAAAAGTGGTTTGCTGGGGCCAACCTTTTTTATGTGGGGGAAAGAGAGGATTTCTCTACCGAAGTGGTGCAGAATGTTCCCGTGTCGGAATATCCTGCAACTCTCATTAATTTGGATGGCTTTTTTGACGCCAATGCCCATTTGGGGTATCGTGTGGACAATCAATTGTCCATCTTTTTAAAGGCGGCGAATATTGCCAATAATAACTACCAACGTTGGGCAAATTATCCGGTCCAAGGTTTTCAGATATTGGCCGGGGCCACCTATAAATTCGATTTATAAAACCCTGAACGATTAAATACGTTTAGAAAGCTCCTTATTTTCTAACTTAGGGGAGTGAGGTATTTCCTGAATACATACTGCGTATATCTTGTTACACCGCTTCTTTGGTTGATGGGAATCCATTTTTTATATGGACAAAATCTGGTTAAAAACCCAAGCTTTGAGCATTACAAGAATTGTCCCAAACAATTAGGGAACCTAAAACATGATTTAATCGATTGGGATACTCCCACCTTGGGTTCTACCGATTATTTCCACGGATGCAGCCAAGCGATGGGAACGCCCAAGAATTTCAATGGGGAACAACCAGCGGATTTTGGGGAAGGTTATGTGGGTTTGTATTTGTACGCTCCGGACGATTATAGGGAATACTTACAAGCTTCCTTGACGGAAACTTTAAAAAAGGGTGACAAGTATGTATTGTCATTTTATGTGAGCTTGGCGGAACGGTCGGATTTTGCCATAAAGGAATTCGGAATTCTTTTTTCAGAAGATTCCTTAAACGTGGAGACGAACAAGGTACTCTCAAGAATGCATCTATCCCGGTTACCTGGGAATGTGTCCAATACATTTGAGATTAGCTACTCTGATTTTTATTCAGATAATAAAGAATGGGTAAGGGTAGAAAAAGAATTTATAGCTAATGGAACCGAAAACTTTTTGGTCATTGGCAATTTTAAGGATAATAAGCGCACCCAAAAATTTAAAACAAAACGTAGGGCAACTAAGGGTTCCTATTATTATTTGGATATGGTTAGTGTAATTTCCCTGAAAAATAATGGGAGGCAAACAAACCCCAATGATAAAGTGCTAGATGAGAATTATACAATGAATGAGACCATCACCTTTAAAAGTGTGTTGTTCAATTTTGATGAGTTCACATTATCCACTCAATCCATTAAGGAATTAGATCAAATGGTAACCTATCTTAGCTCTAGGCCAGATCTAATAATTTCAATATCCGGACATACGGACAGCATCGGCAATAAAACATATAACTTGGACCTCTCGAGAAAAAGGGCCAAAGCTGTAGCTGCCTATTTGATGCAGCGAGGTATTGACAAAAAAAGAATATCCTACCAGGGATTTGGTAGTTCCAAACCTTTGGAAGCAAATAATACCATAGGGGGCAGACTAAATAATAGACGGGTGGAATTTACACTCACAAAAAAATTCTAGTAATCTGAATACTCCGTGGGATAAAGAAGCCAAATATCAGCTTTGCTCACATTGTTCTTATATCGTTCATCGTTCACGAGCTCCTGCCATTTTTCAGAACCGAAAAAGGCCTTCCATACAGCGTCCCTTTTCTCCATATTTTCATAGGTGGTCATATACATTAAATTGGGCATACTGTCACCGGAGATAACCTCGGCATAGAAAACCGCATTGGCTCCCACATTATCGAATAGTTCAACTTCCCCACCTTCATTGAACATGGACACCTTGTTTATGTACAGTGCTTCGGTAGCGGATTCATAACTCCTAAGTTCATAAACACGTTCCTTTCTGGGTGAGGAAACGCTGCTTGGTTCCATTTTTGGCATTTCGGAAAAGGCCCGCATCAAAGTGGAGCTTATTCTTTGATACGGAGGGTTGTCATGCTTGGCCATAATATAATCGCTACCTGCCGACAAATGTGATTTGTCCACCGCCAAGGAAGCTTCCATTTTTTCAAACTGGTCCAAGGAATTAAAAGGAATCAGTACAAAGATTTTATCGGCCATCACAAATTTACCTGGGCGAATTTTAAAAACACCAATATTCTCAATACCCATTCTTTTAAGTGCCGGCAAATAAGCTTTTTCTAAATAGGCATCAACGGCTTTTTCTTGCGCTTCGTTCTTTATGGTGTACGTTTTGAGCTCATAAAATTCTCTTTTTACTTCTTGGCCCAAGCCATTGCTTGTAAAAAGGATAAGGAATAAAAAAGTGAATACGGGGGTAAATCTTTTAGTTTTCATACCAGTAAAATAGTTCATTAAAAATACTTGGTAAGGTACTAATTTTATAATTCTATCATCTTAATAAATTAGTTGTTCATTTATTTTACTATTTTGAGCAAAGCCATAGTAGGTCCAAGTCCAGGAATTTTTTAATATGCGGGAAGCCATTGTTTTTTGTTTTTTTCTATTCTTTTTCGGGAATGGTTTTGCCCAATTGGAGGTGAACATTCTGGATGATAAAGCACTATTTATGGAGGGACGGGATAGTGTGTTGGTTTTTCAAACAGAACCAAAGTCCTTAAACGGCTCCTTTGAACGTGCAAACTATATTCACCCACTTTATTCCTTAGATGGGGTTGCAATTACAGAGGATTTTCCCAAGGATCATCTACACCATAGGGGTATTTTTTGGGCCTGGCATCAGCTATATTTAAATGATACAGAGTACGGAGACGGCTGGGAAATACGGGATTTTGAATGGGAGGTTGTTAGCACATCGGAAATCAAAGAAAATAGTATGGCGCTTACTCTGAAATCAGAAGTAATTTGGAAATCCGCAACCGCGATAAATGATACTGATGAAACCAGACCCTTGGTGAAGGAAACCAATTGGATTACAGTATATCCAAAAGCATCCAATTACAGGGCAATCGATATAAAGATTCAACTGTATCCTTTATTCGATACTATTTTAATTGGTGGTTCTGAGAATGAAAAAGGCTATGGAGGTTTTTCGGCACGGGTACAATTATCCGAAGATGTAAAATTTAAGGATTCCAAGGGAACCGTCATCCCAGAAAATACTCCGGTTGCTGGAAAAGATTGGATCAATATTCTTAGTCGGACCAAAGAATCGAATACTAAGTACGGTTTGGTCATTATTCCATCCGAAAAAAATCCGGGCTATCCCAGCCCTTGGATTCTTAGAGAAAATAATAGTATGCAGAATGCCGTATACCCTCATCCAGGGGCAACGTCGATACCATTATCCAATGTAAAACCCACAATATTACGGTATCGATTAATTATTCATAATGGTAATCTGGACGATTCGGTAATATCAAAATTACAGCATCAATATTTTGAACAAACCCAGCAGGATTAAACGTATAAATAGCCAAGGAAAATGTATTTTTACGTTTAGCATTTGTCTATGTCTAAAATTTCCAATTTTCACCTAATCGATCCGGCCAAATCTCCTATTTTTTACGGTTACATTATTTTAATAATCGGGACAATAGGTATCTACTGTAGTATTCCGGGTCAGACCATTGGTGTTTCTGTTTTTACCGACCCGGTGAAAGATGCCTTGGGGCTTTCTCGCAATCAGTTTAGTAACGCTTACATGATTGGGACCATTGTAAGTTCTCTGGTCATAGGTCGGGCAGGAATATGGTTTGATAAATATGGGGCAAGATATGTTGCTTTTTTTGCCGCATTGGGCCTAGGTCTTACCTTGTTTCTATGCTCTTGGTCCGCAAAAATGAGTGATGCGATTAAAGATTTGTTGTCCATGGATACTTGGATGATACCTTTTGTTTTGATGACCGTTCTATTCTTTATGTTGCGCTTTGCCGGTCAAGGGGTTCTTACTATGGCATCCAGAAACGTCATCATGATATGGTTCGACAAGAATAGGGGCAAAGTAAACTCTATAAGTAGTGTTGCTCTTTCGTTTGGATTTTCTTCATCTCCATTATGGATAAATGCTTTGATTGAGGACTACGGATGGTCCCAGTCATGGCAAATTTTAGGATATGGCTTGTTGGTTTTTAGTGTCTTCGTTTTCCTTCTTTATAAAATATCACCCGAATCACACGGACTTCTTCCTGATGGGGCAAAGTCGATTTCAACCAAAAAGGATGCTGAAACAGTAAAGCCTAAACAATTTACACTTGCTGAGGCAAAGCAAACGAGGGCATTTTGGATGTATGGGCTAATGCTGGCTTTTAATAGTTTTTTCATTACCGGCCTTACCTTTCATGTAATATCAATTTTTGCCAATGAAGGTTTTTCAAAAGAAGTGGCCATTTCCATTTTTTTGCCTGGGTCCGTGGTGGCCGTAACCGTTTCTACGATTTTTAATTTTTTAAGTGATTATTTGCCGCTTAAACTCTACCTATATCTTATGCTGTTTGGTGGAATTTTGGCCTCACTGGGTTTTTTGTTTTTGTCCACATCGGTAGGAGTACCTATGTTGATTGCCGGATTTGGTATTTTGGGCGGATTCTTTGCTGTGCTTAACGCTGTGGCATGGCCAAGGTTTTTTGGACGAAAACATCTGGGAAGCATCACCGGAAAAGTCATGAGTTTTCTTATTCTGGCAAGTGCTTTGGCCCCCAGTATTTTTAGCCTTTGTTTATCCACTTTTGGATCGTATAGGTTGGTTGGCTATTTAGGATTGGGGTTTTTACTGTTTCTTTCAATTGCCGCAACGAAAGCGAATAATCCTCAGTAACGTATATATTAGTGATGTTTTCGAATTTGTTCGATGCGATTGCCTTTAAAACCCCTTACCTTTACCAAAAACCAAGAGATGGATTTAAATTTAGCAGTTCTTATTGATGGGGACAATATACCTTCGGCTTACGTCAAGGAAATGATGGAAGAGATAGCCAAATATGGCAATCCTACTATCAAAAGAATATATGGGGATTGGACCAATCCTAGGTTGGGAAAATGGAAAAATGTGCTGCTGGAGAATGCCATAACGCCCATCCAACAATATGGGTACACCCAAGGTAAGAATGCTACGGATTCCGCCATGATTATCGATGCTATGGATATCCTGTATTCCGGCAAAGTCAATGGATTTTGTATCGTAAGCAGTGATAGCGACTTTACCAGATTGGCTACTAGGCTTAGGGAAGCAGGAATGCAGGTGTTTGGTATCGGGGAACGTAAAACTCCCAATCCATTTATAGTTGCCTGTGATAAATTCATATATATTGAGATACTTAAGAGTCAGTCAGAGGAGGCCATAAATAATACAAGCCAGAATGATGATAAAAATCAGGTAGATAAAATAACTCCAAAGGACCTTAGGTTTATAGCGACCACAATTGAAGATGTGGCGGATGATGATGGTTGGGCCTTTTTGGGCGATGTTGGAAGTTTGCTCCAGAAAAAGCAACCAAATTTTGATTCAAGAAACTACGGCTTTCAAAAGTTGACCCCTTTGATTAACTCCATACCGCATTTTGAAATTGAGCGTCGTGAGGATTCAAAGGGCAGGAATAAATTAATCTATGTTCGAATAAAGGAAAAGAAACATAAAAAATCGAAATAGAGCTATAGCATCCTAAAAACCACTGACCATGAATTGCAAAGGAGTTATTGTAGCAATAATACTATTGCTTGGAGCCTGTACACCAGAGCCTAAAACTACAAAAGAGGATACTGGTAACCTAGATAGTCTTTTTGTTGCTTTTTACGATTTTCAAAAAAAAATTAATCCCATAGAAGCCACAAAAGCGGGGATTGATACCTTCAATGATACTATTGTCAATTATATTTCAGACAGCCATCAGGAATATCTCCGTGAATCCTATATCTCGTTTTTGTCCGAACTGGAAAAGTACCCTATGTCCGAGCTTACCAAGGAAGATGCCTTGAGTGCCCGGGTAATGGAATGGGATTGCCGTATGAAATTGGAGGGTTTAAATAATTCCATTGTCACTATGGCATCTCCCATTTATAACCTGCCCAGTTTTGAACTTATGCCTTTGTTCCAGATACAGTCATTACATCTGTATGTGGCCCAGTTGGCAGGGGGTACTAGTGTGCAGCCCTTTGTCACCCAAGAGGATTATGCCAATTGGCAGCACCGTTTGGAGGATTACCTGCAGTTTTTGGATACCAGTATGGAACACATGCGAGAAGGAATGGAAAAAGAAATCGTTTTGCCTAAGGTCCTTACCCTAAAAATGCTGCCACAGATTAAGGCATTCTTGGATGTTCCGTTAGAGGAGAATCTCTTCTATCAGCCCGTGCTTAACTTTCCCGAAACTATTGATGAGGATGTCAGGGCAAGCTTGAAAAGCGATTATGAACGGATGATCACCGAAAAAATTCTTCCCAAGTACCAAGAGTTACATCAATTTTTGGAACAGGAATATCTTCCTGCCTGTAGGGATACGGATGGATTGTCCGCCTTACCGAATGGCCGTGAAACTTATAATTATTTGATTCGGTTGCACACTACCACGAAAATGACTGCTGAGGATATCCATGCCTTAGGTAAGCAGGAGGTAGAGCGCATTACCGGGGAAATGGAAAAGGTAAAGGAAGAATTGGGTTTTAAAGGAGAATTAAAGGACTTTTTCATTGAGGTGCGTAACAAGAAGGAACTTATGCCCTTTAATGATCCAGCTGAAGTTTTGGAACATTTTAATGGTATCCATGAGCGATTGAGCTTAGAATTGGATAGTGTATTCAACCTGCGCCCCAAGGCCGGTTTTCATGTGAAGCGTACCGAAGCGTTTAGGGAGGCATCGGCCAGTGCGGAGTACGTTCCGGGTTCTAAGGATGCCAAACGGCCGGGAACTTTTTATGTACCCATTCCCAATGCCAAAAGTTATAATGTGGTTCACGATGAGGCCTTGTTCCTACATGAGGCCTTGTTCCTACATGAGGCCATACCAGGCCATCATTATCAGTTGAGCCTACAACAGGAGAATAAAAAGCTACCCGAATTTCTACATCCTGAAAATATGGGTGTTTTTGTGGAAGGGTGGGCCCTGTATGCGGAATCCCTCGGAAAAGAACTGGGCCTTTATGAAGACCCATATCAATATTTTGGCATGCTCAGTATGGAAATGCACCGCGCCATTCGGTTGGTAGTGGACACTGGAATACACGCAATGGGTTGGACCCGTGAAGAGGCAATAGCTTATTCTTTGGCCCATGAAGCAGAGTCCGAGGAAGGTATCATTGCCGAAGTGGAACGATATATGGCTACACCTGGTCAGGCACTTTCCTATAAAATGGGCCAATTAAAAATATTGGAATTACGGAATAAGGCCAAAATGGAACTGGGTCCAAAATTTGATATACGGGAGTTCCATGATCAAGTATTGGGCTACGGAAGTTTACCTTTAATGCTCTTGGAAGAGAAAATAAATTCTTGGATTGCGAGTTATAAGTAGAAATCTTATCCAAATATTTTGAGGTACATTCCTATTTTACTATTGGTTTTGTTAGTGAGTTTCACAGGAACCGCCCAAGACGGGTTCAGAAACACTGCAAATGATAAGACTTTAGAACCCACAGACCTTTTAGGTATTTGGAGCTATCGGGTGGCGGGCATAAATAATGGCTATGAAGAAGGGCTTTTGATAGTTGACAAAATGGAAGGCCTGTATACTATGCAGATACAGTTGCAAAATAGAGGGTCGCTCAATGCGTATGATGTTCTCGTAGAAGGTGACAAAATGCAATTTCATGTCAACCTGGATGGCGTGGAGCGGGTTGGCGTGGTGCTAAGTATAAAAGGAAAGGAACTTGAGGGACAGGTCATAACGGAAGAAGGCAGTAGCTTCGCCATAAAAGGTGTGAAACAGTTACCGGAAAATTAAAGTTCGATTAAAGGATATGGACATTGACTAAAAATTAGAAATAAAAAAAACGGACCTAGGTCCTTTTTTTTATTGTAAAAAGTCGTACTACCATGTGATGGGAACGGCCACTCTTGTTTTATCCCAACCCATAACCATATGGGCTCCATTTTCAACCTCCTTAAAGGCAATGGAAAACTCTTCCAAACTTGCAGAATCAGAACCATTGGGAACTTTAATTCTTGCAACATCGTCACTTTCATCATAAAAATAGGAACCCCATTGGTTTAAATTTTTATTTAGGATAACGGTCCATTCCTTTTCACCCGGAATCGTAAATAAGGAATACGTCCCAGCTTTTATGTCCTTACCTCCAAAATTTACATTTTCGTAAAAGGTAATCTCCGCAGCTTCGTTGGCACCGGTCCTCCAAACTTGTCCGGTTGGGGCTAGTTCCGCCAAGGAACGGTTTTTAAGTTGAGGTCTTCCGTAGATGATACGGACAACCTTGTCAGAAACTTTGTAATCGGTGGGGTAGGATGCCATATCCATTGGACTTTTGTCCAACCCTGAAAATTTTTGAGCCTGTAAATCATTGAAGAAAGTAACGGCTAAAATAAATAGGGAGATGGAAAGTAATTTTTTCATAATAACGTTTGATTTTTAGTGATTCAAAGCTAACTACTTCACATAGCTTTTATATATAAAAAGTCGTTAAATTTTAACATTCTTACAGAATGTACCATAAATTTTAAATTTATAGTGTCAAAGTTTCATTATGGTATAAAAGTGAATTTTAATGTATTAAAATGTAAGTATAAATGTCCTATATGTTTTATATCGGAAACGATATATGCATTTTTGTATTGAAATTATTATAAAAAATAATAGTATGTGTGGAATTGTATGTGCATTTGATGTCAAGGAAAGTACGGAAGTGCTAAGGCCTCAATTGCTTGAAATGTCTAAAAAGGTTAGACATAGAGGACCGGATTGGAGCGGAATTTATGCAGATGAAAAGGCCATATTGGCCCATGAGCGTTTGGCCATTGTGGATCCGGCTTCTGGGAAACAACCTCTTTTGAGTGAAGATGGTAAATTGATTTTGGCCGCCAATGGGGAAATATATAATCATAGGGAATTGCGTAAGCAGTTTGAGGGAAAATATAATTTTAAAACTGAATCCGATTGTGAGGTCATTCTGGCTCTTTACCAAGAAAAAGGTCCCCATTTCATAGATGAGATGAACGGAATTTTTGGTTTTGCCATTTATGACTCAGAAAAAGACGAATATTTTGTGGCCAGGGACCATATGGGTATAATCCCATTATATATGGGCTGGGACCAAAATGGAACCTTCTATGTAGCTTCAGAGCTTAAGGCTCTTGAGGGCACCTGTACCAAAATAGAATTGTTTCCTCCTGGTCATTATTTACATAGTTCCGATGGGGAATTGAAAAGATGGTACAAGCGCGATTGGATGGATTATGAAGCCGTAAAGGAAAATGAGACCAGTATCCAGACGATTAAGGAAGCTTTAGAGGCTGCGGTACACCGTCAGTTAATGTCCGATGTACCCTATGGCGTTTTATTGTCCGGAGGATTGGATTCCTCGGTAACATCGGCCATAGCAAAAAAATATGCCCAAAAAAGAATTGAATCCGGTGATACTGCCGATGCATGGTGGCCACAATTACATTCATTTTCAGTTGGTTTGGAGGGCTCTCCTGACCTGGCAGCGGCGCAAAAAGTTGCGGACCATATTGGTACGGTGCATCATGAAATAAAATTTACCATTCAAGAAGGATTGGATGCCATAAGGGATGTAATCTACAACTTGGAAACATACGACATCACAACGATTCGGGCGTCTACGCCCATGTACTTGATGGCCAGGGTAATCAAGTCTATGGGAATAAAGATGGTATTATCAGGAGAAGGGGCCGATGAACTTTTTGGAGGATATTTGTACTTCCACAAAGCGCCAAGTCCAAAGGATTTTCATGAAGAGACCGTTCGAAAATTGGATAAACTCCACATGTACGATTGTTTAAGGGCCAACAAATCTTTGGCCGCCTGGGGAATCGAGGGTCGTGTACCCTTTCTGGACAAGGAGTTTATGGATGTGGCCATGCGAATCAACCCAAAGGATAAAATGATCAACGGAGAGCGTATGGAGAAATGGGTGGTACGTAAAGCCTTTGAGGACATGTTACCGGAAAGTGTAGCATGGAGACAAAAGGAGCAGTTTTCAGATGGTGTAGGTTACAGCTGGATCGACACCCTAAAGGAATTGGTAGCCTCCGAAGTAACCGATGATCAATTGGCAAATGCAAAGTTCAGGTTCCCAATCCAGACCCCTACAACCAAGGAAGAGTTTTATTACCGTTCCATATTTGAGGAGCATTTTCCTTCGGATGCCGCGGCATTATGCGTGCCTCAGGAGCCTTCAGTAGCCTGCAGTACCAAAATAGCCTTGGAATGGGACGAAGCGTTCAAGAACATGAACGACCCATCTGGGCGTGCCGTATCAAAAGTACATACGGACGCTTATGTTAAGTAAGTAGTTCATAACGTAATTCTGTTTACCTGTTTCAGAAGAACAGGGCAGTTTTTATTTTTTAATTAGTCCTTGAGAGGTGCCATAAATTGGCACCTCTTTTGTTATACATATTTTAGTTTTCGAACCTACAATGATCAATGTATTACAAAAGGTCGTTACCTGTTATGAAAACTGAAATTTTCCACAATTTTTGTTGATAACTTGGTTATGCCCAATAGGTAGGAACGGCTTATTTCATGGGGTATTCCGTATATTTGTAGGATTGCAAATTTTGAAGTAAAAACAACTTTTAACTTATGAGCGAAGAAGCAAATAAAAAGCAATATTCAGCGGACAGTATTCAGGCGTTGGAAGGTATGGAGCACGTAAGAATGCGTCCGTCCATGTATATCGGGGATGTAGGTGTCCGTGGGTTGCATCACTTGGTTTATGAGGTGGTGGATAACTCCATTGATGAGGCCATGGGTGGTCATTGTGATACGATTAGTGTCATCATAAACGAGGACAATTCCATTACTACGAAGGATAACGGAAGGGGTATTCCTGTTGATTTGCATAAAAAGGAAGGTGTATCCGCACTTCAGGTAGTAATGACCAAAATTGGTGCCGGTGGTAAGTTCGATAAAGATTCCTATAAAGTATCCGGAGGACTTCATGGTGTGGGTGTTTCCTGTGTGAATGCATTGTCAAGCCATTTAAAGGCCACGGTGCACAGGGACGGTAAAATATGGGAACAGGAGTATGAAAGGGGAAAGGCACTTTATCCCGTAAAGAGCGTTGGTGAAACCACTGATAGGGGTACCGTAGTTACTTTTAGGCCGGACGAAACCATATTTACCCAGACAATAGAATATAGTTATGAAACGCTCTCCAATAGAATGCGTGAACTTTCTTTCCTTAACAAAGGGGTTACCATTACCATTACGGACAGAAGACAAAAGGATGATAAGGGAGAGTTTGTGTCAGAAACATTTTTCTCCAATGAAGGACTTAAGGAATTTGTACGTTTTTTAGACGGTAACAGGGAGCCCTTGATACAAAGTGTTATTTCCATGGAGGGGGAAAAAAATGATATTCCCGTTGAAGTAGCCATGGTTTATAATACCAGTTATACCGAAAACCTACATTCTTATGTAAACAACATCAATACCCACGAAGGAGGTACACATTTATCAGGTTTTAGAAGAGGACTTACCACCACCCTTAAAAAATATGCCGATGCCTCCGGGATGTTGGATAAGCTAAAATTTGAAATTCAGGGTGATGATTTCCGTGAAGGTCTAACGGCAATTGTATCCGTTAAGGTAGCAGAACCACAATTCGAGGGCCAAACCAAGACCAAACTGGGAAATAGGGAAGTTTCCTCAGCGGTTAGTCAGGCTGTTTCAGAGATGTTGACCAACTATTTGGAAGAACATCCAGACGATGCTAAAATCATCGTACAAAAGGTTATTTTGGCTGCCCAGGCAAGGCATGCGGCGACCAAGGCAAGGGAAATGGTTCAGCGTAAGACCGTGATGAGTGTTGGGGGGCTACCCGGGAAATTGTCGGATTGCTCCGAACAAGATCCAACACAATGTGAGGTGTTCTTAGTAGAGGGAGATTCTGCAGGTGGTACGGCAAAACAAGGCCGTGACCGAAATTTCCAGGCTATTCTTCCTTTAAGGGGAAAGATTTTGAATGTTGAAAAGGCCATGCAACATAAGGTTTTTGAGAATGAGGAAATCAAGAATATTTATACCGCCCTTGGCGTAACCATTGGTACGGAAGAAGATAGCAAGGCCTTGAACTTGGAAAAGTTAAGATACCACAAAGTAGTGATTATGTGTGATGCCGATGTGGATGGTAGTCATATTGAGACACTTATTTTGACATTCTTCTTTAGATATATGAGGGAGTTGATCGAAGGTGGACATGTCTACATTGCAACACCTCCGCTGTATTTGGTCAAAAAGGGTCAAAAGAAGCAATATGCCTGGTCCGATAAGGAGCGTGATGAGATTGCGTCCAGTTATAGTGGCGGCGTGAGCATACAGCGATACAAAGGTTTGGGAGAAATGAATGCGGAACAGCTCTGGGATACTACAATGAACCCTGAATACCGTACCCTGCGACAGATAACCATTGAAAATGCTACCGAGACCGATAGAATTTTCTCTATGTTGATGGGTGACGAAGTCCCTCCAAGACGGGAGTTCATTGAGAAAAATGCTGTCTATGCGAACATTGACACATAGAAATAAGGACTTACACAACAAAAACCTGCGTCTGAAACGCAGGTTTTTTAGTTTTAGGAAAAATTTAAAAAATGAAGAATTTACTTACATGTTTTTTGTTGTGTGGTTTTTCCGCGGTGATGGCGCAGGATTTTAATGATTTGTTTGCTGCCGGGGTGGAGGATGCAGAACAATTTACCACGGATTATTTAGAGCCGCTTTCAGAAAGTGCTATATATAATTTTTCAACGGGGTGGTATAATACGGCAGATGCCAAGCCCTTGGGAGGATTTGAAATATCCATTATTGGAAATATTACCGGATTCAAAAACAAGTCGGATAAAAAAGTTTTTATCCTAGACCCCAACGATTACCAAAATTTGGATTTCGTAAACAACCCAGGTGTTGCAAGGGAAGTTTCTACGGCCCTTGGGGATATTAGTGGAGTAGATGTTTATGTTGAAGGTCAAGTAGCGGGTGCCACGGTACGACAAACTTTTGAGCTGCCTTCCGGTCTTTCCGGGGAAGGATTGGATTTTGTTCCTTCGGGATATGTGCAAGCAAGCGTTGGGCTTATCAAAGGAACGGAGATAAAAGCGAGGTTTTTACCCAAAATAGATACTGAGGGAGCATCCGTTGGTTTGATAGGCTTCGGACTACAACACGATTTTACAAAGTTGTTGCCCGCTGATAAAATTTTACCGGTTGCCATTTCCGCCGTTATTGGGTACACCAAAGTAAATGGTGACTATGACCTCACAGACGTTAATTTAGTTCAGGGCAATGATCAAAGAATAGAGGCCAATATTAATACTTGGGCATTCAATGCAGTGGTTTCCACAAAGCTTCCTATCATCAATTTTTATGGAGGACTAGGATATGTTACCGGTAAATCGGTTACGGATGTATTGGGGACATACGAGGTGAGTGCAGGTCCTTTTGCATCGGAAACCTATGAGGATCCTTTTTCCATAACCAAGAAAGTAAGTGGGGTAACAGGGAATATCGGTACTAAATTAAAGTTAGGTTTTTTTAGGTTAAATGCGGATTATACGTTGGGCGAGTTCAATACACTTACCGTGGGTGTAAACTTCGGATTCAGATAATAGAGAAACAATAAACGTAATACAAAAATGCCCGGCGGTAAGCCGGGCATTTTTGTATACATGAAGAGCCTGCCCAGATTTCTCCGAACAGGCTCTTTCCCATGGCCCTGTGAAAATCATCTATTCTTTAATGGCCAAATAGTTGCCATCAATCTTCTCCAAAATGCTACCTTCCTCGGTTTTAACCATTTTAAATTTGATGGTAGGTACATCTTCAAGACCTCTATATTCAATGGTATAAATGTTATCTTCCTTTGACCACTTGAAATCTGTTTGTAGGGTAATGTCATTTCCGTTTATTTCATGGTATCTGCCTAAATAGACATCATTGAAAATCCATTCTTTACGGAGGGTACTTTTGGAAGTTCCACCTATGATTTCAGTTCCTGATTGGAACCAAACACCAATAATGGGGTCATTGTTCTGCTCTATACGAGAACAGTTTGCAGAAAAAATAATGGCACATATGGCCATTAATGAAAGGAACTTTTTCATTAATAAGTAGGTTTTGTTTGGATTTGGGATCCATAGCTAATAACGGAGGTTCTTTTTTGATATTACTAAAAATCGATGTACGGTAACTTTTTTGTGATTTCTTCGTTGAACGGTATCTTTTTTTAATGTAAGATACAGTTCGTCGATGTTTGAATAGTCCGTTATTAGGATTTTATTAGGGGGTTCCTTTCTGCTAAATTGTCAAGAATTGAGTATTTTTGGCAAGCTAAAAATCTAAAATAGAACCCTTGGTTTTATTACAAATAAATTAATTCATAAAAATATAAGAATATGAAAGTTACAGTAGTTGGAGCCGGAGCGGTAGGGGCCAGTTGTGCAGAGTATATTGCTATAAAGGATTTTGCCTCTGAGGTGGTTATCCTTGATATCAAGGAAGGATATGCAGAAGGAAAGGCGATGGATCTTATGCAAACTGCATCATTGAACGGTTTTGATACCAAAATTACGGGAAGCACCAGTGATTATTCAAAAACTGCCAATAGCGATATAGCGGTAATTACTTCCGGTATTCCTAGAAAGCCCGGAATGACCAGGGAAGAGCTCATCGGTATAAATGCGGGAATCGTAAAAACTGTTTCCAGCAGCTTGATCCAGCATTCACCAAACGTAATTATTATCGTCGTGAGTAACCCCATGGATACCATGACCTATTTGGTTCATAAAACTACTGATTTGCCAAAGAACAGAATCATTGGTATGGGTGGTGCTTTGGATAGTGCCCGATTCAAGTATAGATTAGCAGAGGCCATGGAAGCCCCCATTTCGGACGTTGATGGTATGGTTATAGGTGGTCACAGCGATACGGGTATGGTTCCTTTGACTTCTCATGCCACACGGAATAGTATAAAGGTATCAGAATTCATATCTGAAGATAGATTGCAACAAGTGGCAGAGGATACTAAAGTAGGCGGCGCCACTTTGACCAAATTATTGGGTACCAGTGCCTGGTATGCCCCCGGTGCCGCAGTTTCTGCCTTGGTACAGGCCATTGCTTGTGACCAAAAGAAAATGTTCCCATGTTCCACTTTCTTGGAAGGGGAATATGGTCTAAATGACATCTGTATAGGTGTTCCCGTTATTTTAGGTAAAAATGGTATAGAACAGATTGTGGACATTCCATTAAGTGATGCCGAAAAAGCCAAAATGAAGGAAAGTGCAGAGGGTGTTTCTAAAACCAATGGTTTGCTAGAAGTCTAGTTTCTTTTAATTTTAATCAAATAGAAAACCTTTAGAATTTAACTCTAAAGGTTTCTTTTTTTAAGATGATGGGTTTCTGGGTTTTACATATTATAAATAATATACTACCCACAATAATCTTTATTTTTATATTTGCGCCATGAATGCAAAATGGTGCGTTGGTACTCTAATCATTATTCTGGCCCTAATGGGGCTAAATCAGGAGCATAGCAAAGCTTCTAACCAACAGATTTCATTACAATTTACAGATGTAGCAGTAGCTTCGGAAACGACGCATGATGAAGTTTTGTCTGCGATAACCAAGAAGTTAGCATTCTTGGGTGTTGATGATATTGAAATCATAGAGAATGACGGTAGCCATGTGAATATCCGTTATTACAGTGATATTGATGCTGAAGGTGTTAAGGAATTTCTTTCCCAAGATCTCCCTATGTCACTTACCTATGACGATGATTTTCCATCTGATTTTCCAAAAGAAGAGCTTCCAGAAAATTATAACCTAGTCGTTTCTGATTTACATCAATACACCCAAAATGGATTGAATTTAAAGGGAAACCTTGTTCCAATTCAAAAACAGGTTGGCAGTGGATTTTCAAATCCGGTAATACTTCAATTTAATAAAGCATTGGTTGTAGGACCAAATGTTATTGATAGAGTAGCATTTAATATTCATAAAAATATTGCACTTGCAATAGATTACACTTCGCATAATATCCCTGAAGTAAGGGCAGGACCTTATTTTTGTGGAAAAAGCTAATTTCCAATAAAAAATATCACCATAGAATATAATTACTTAGGTAAAAGTAATTTGCATTGATTTTAAATCATGCAAAACCTTAATAGACATAAATTAAATTAATAATCAAATGCAAAATAAAGGACTTATAAAGCTTTTTGCTTTATTATTTGGATTAGTTAGTATTTATCAACTATCCTACACTTTCATTACTAATAAGGTCGAGAAGGAGGCGGAAGTATTTGCCGCTAGTCGTATTTCTGAGGCCGAAGATGACTATGTTTCAAAAAGAGAAGCGTTGGAGACCAGTTACTTGGATTCTATTGGAAACAATTCCATTTTAGGATATACCAACTACAACGAGGCCAAAAAGAAGGAGTTGAACAAAGGTCTCGATCTTAAGGGTGGAATCAATGTTACACTCCAAATATCCGTAAAGGATATTTTGAAGGGCTTGGCCAACAACACCAAAAATCCGGTATTCAATAAAGCATTGGCAGATGCGGATGCTGCATCTAAAAATAGTGATGATACCTACATCAACTTATTTTTTGAAGCTTTCGATGAGATAAAAGGCGATACAAAATTGGCCTCGCCCGATATTTTTGCGAATAAGGGTCTGAGCGACGAAATCAACTTTCAAATGTCCGATGATGAGGTAAAACCCATTATCAGAAGAAAAATTGACGAATCGGTTGTATCTGCCTTTGAAGTATTGCGTGAGCGTATCGATGGATTTGGGGTTACGCAGCCTAACATCCAGAGGGAAGGGAATTCAGGTAGGATTTTGGTGGAATTACCCGGTGCCAGGGATATAAACCGTGCCCAGGACTTGTTATCCAGTACAGCGCAATTGGAGTTTTGGGAAACCTATAAACAAAGCAATCCATCCTTTAGTACTTTCTTGATTCAGGCAAACGAGAAGTTAAAGGAAATCGTTGATGTTAAAAAACCGGAACCAGTGAAGGAAGAGTCGGAACTGGATTCTTTGTTATCTGATGTCGCGGCAGATTCTTTGGACTTGGCTACACAAGTAAATCCTTTATATGAGTTGTTGATACCGGCAAATCCGGGTACGCATGCCATGTTTAGGGCTGCCATCAAGGATACGGCTACTATAGGTTCCTACTTTAGAATGCCAGAAATTAGAAGGTTGTTGCCTGCGGATATCCAGTTTGTGAAATTTGTCTGGGAAAGGCCTGCTACCGAGGATACGGAGGTAATTGATCTATATGCCTTAAAATCGAACCGCGAAGGTATTCCTAGAATTAGTGGTGATGTAGTTAGCGATGCCCGTGCGGATTTTGACCAATTTGGTAAACCGGCAGTTTCCATGACCATGAACACTAAAGGTGCCAAGGAATGGGAAGAATTGACCGGTGATGCCTATAATAATCAAACAGGGATTGCCATAGTTTTAGACAATAAAGTGTATACGGCTCCCGGTGTTTCCAGCGGACCGATTTCTGGAGGACGTTCTGAAATTACAGGTAATTTTACGGTTAACGAGACCAAGGATATTTCCAATGTATTAAGAGCGGGTAAATTACCAGCCTCAGCAGAGATTATACAATCGGAAATCGTAGGTCCATCCTTGGGACAGGAAGCTATTGACAGTGGTTTTATGTCCTTCTTGATAGCAATGGCCATTGTATTGCTTTGGATGATTGCATATTACGGGAAGGCTGGTGCTTTTGCCGATGTAGCACTGTTGTTGAACATACTATTGATTTTTGGAGTTTTAACAAGCTTAAATGCCGTGTTGACCTTGCCTGGTATAGCCGGTATTGTTTTGACCATTGGTATGTCCGTAGATGCGAACGTACTTATTTTTGAAAGGATAAAAGAGGAGTTGGCAAAAGGTAAGGGAAAAAGCTTGGCGGTTTCAGATGGTTTTGGAAATGCTTTATCCTCCATTTTGGATGCCAACATTACCACGGGATTAACGGCAATCATCTTATTCGTATTTGGTTCAGGTCCTATTAAAGGGTTTGCAACTACCTTATTGATTGGTATTCTTACTTCTTTGTTCACAGCCATTTTCATTACTAGGTTGTTGATCGATTGGTATATTGGAGGAAAGGGTAGAAGTTTGGATTTTGCCACTGGTATTACCAAAGGGTTGTTTAAGAACATGTCCATTGATTTCTTGGTCAAAAGGAAGATTGCATATATTGTTTCCAGTATTTTGGTGGTTATAGGCCTGTACTCCTTGTTTTTTGGACCTGGCCTTCAGCAAGGGGTGGACTTCGTAGGTGGACGTTCGTATACCGTGCGTTTTGAACAGCCCGTGAACCCTTCTGAAATTGCTTCGGAACTTAATACCGTTTTTGGCAGTGGTACCAATGTAAAAACCTTTGGAGAGTCTAACCAAATCAAGATTACAACTCCATATAAAGTGGATGTGGAAGGGATAGAAGTGGATACCGAGATTCAGGATAAGCTCTACACTTCCTTACAAAAATATCTGCCGGACGGAACTTCCAAGAATGATTTTAGTATTGGTAGTGAAGGGAAATCCATTGGTATTCTACAATCGGTTAAGGTAGGCCCTACTATTGCGGATGACATTAAGAATAATGCATTTTTAGCAATACTTGGATCTTTGGCGGTTGTTTTTCTATACATCCTTTTACGTTTCCGTAGATGGCAGTTCTCTCTGGGAGCCGTTGTGGCGGTTTTCCACGATGTCTTGATCGTACTTGGGGTATTCTCCATATTCGGTAAAATTATGCCGTTCAACATGGAAATAGATCAAGCTTTTATTGCGGCTATACTAACGGTAATTGGTTATTCCTTGAACGATACCGTGGTGGTGTTCGACCGTATACGTGAAATCATTGCGGAAAGAGGCTGGAAAGGTGGCGAAAATATAAACTCTGCCATCAACAGTACTTTGGGAAGAACCTTGAATACTTCATTAACTACTTTGGTAGTATTATTGGCCATCTTTATTTTTGGCGGGGAGTCCCTTAGAGGGTTTATGTTCGCTATGATCGTTGGTGTAGTAGTAGGTACGTATTCTTCTGTATTTATTGCAACACCGGTTATGTTCGATGCCCTAAGCAAAAAAATTACCAAGACCCTAAACTAGGGCTCTAAATTACTAACTCTAGAAAAGTCGCTATGCAAATAGCGACTTTTTATTTTTTAAAAGTATGTATACTGCCCAAGGAACCCTTTTCCGTTTTGGTTAATTCCAGGATTTTCTTTGGATGTAATCCCGGTTCTTTCCTGTGGCTTACAAAGAGAATAGCGGTTTGCGTCTCTTCTGCAATTTTATTTACCAAGTTGACCAGTATTCGCGCAGCGGAATCATCCATACCGCTCGTAGGTTCGTCCAATATTAATAGAGGTGGGTGTTTTACCATAGCACGTACCGTCATGACCAAACGTTGTTCTCCCAAGGATAATTCATTGAATTGAATATTTCTTTTTTCCCATAAGTGAATAAGTAATAACCAATTCTTAATGATTCTTTTTTGGGTTTCCGTTGGTTTAACATAGAGTCCTATCGAATCAAGTAGTCCGGAAATGAGCATGTTTTCCAAGGAATGTCTCCCCCTGAACTTATCTGTCATGGAAGGGGAGAAGTATCCTATTTTTTGTTTGATGTCCCAAACACTTTCTCCTGAACCTTTCTTTTTTCCAAAAAGATAAATTTCCTGTCCAAACGCCTTGGGGTTATCCCCCGTAATCATGGAAAGTATAGTTGTCTTTCCGGTTCCATTATGTCCTATAAGTTGCCAAAACTCCCCTGATTTAACCTCCCAGTCTATGTCCTTGAGTATGTGCTTTTCCCCATAGGAAACGTTAACATTCTTAAAAGAAATTAAGGTGTTGCCATTAAAGCTTATTTGGTTGATTGGTGAAGGAATCTCCCCAGATAAATGAATCTGCTTTTTATCCTGTTTTAAGGCTATCTCTTTAAGTATATCTAATTGTCCATCCCGTACTTCGGCGAAATTATGAATCATCGAAAGCATGTCCGCCTTTCTGCTTGCTAATTGGATGAACAAGGTTCTATCGGCATGTTTGGTCAGGAGTTTTCTTAATTCTTTTTGAAATGTAACATCAAGGTTGTCAAAAGGATTGTCAAGAATGATGTAATCCGGATCTTGATCTAAAATTTGGAACAAAAGAGCCTTCTTCTGCTCTCCACTCGACATGGTTTTTAAGGCCTGAAACTCGGTTGAAATAGATTTGGTGCCATGTTTTTCTTCCTCTTCCATAAACTTTTGCAGTGCCAGTTGGGAAAATAGTTTTCCTTTTTGGCCGTCCAGGTTGATTATATTGGAAAAGGCATTATTTTCAAGTTTTTTAACCAACTCTTTTTTATTGGTTTGGTTGTTTGTGAAAATTCCCCAGTGTTCCATGTTATCGGTCTATTCTAAAAATGAATACAGGGTTTTCCTTGTATAATGTTCTTTTTTCTATGTGCATACCATTTTTTATGGCCACTTTTTTGGAAGGTTCGTTATCAATATGGATAATGGAAATGAGATGGTTGGCCCATTGATTTTTAAATGCGGTAGCTTTACATTTTTCTGCGGCTTCTGAGGCATATCCTTTTCCCCAATATTCTGGGAGTATGGAATATCCAATTTCCAGTTCCTCTATATCGTCAACAATCTGTACCAACAAACCGCAAATCCCAACAAGCTTTTTGGTTTTTATTTCGATTAGGGCGTGCATGCCCCCCAAACCTTTCTCATAGCGCTCAAAAATACGTTGAAATTGCTCGGTGCAGGCTACTTTTGGGTTTTTGGGTAAGCCAGTCCAAAACTCGGAAGATTTAGGTTCTTGATGAAAGGGAAGCCAATCCTCGAAATACGCCATGGTTAACTTTTTAAAGATTAGCCTTTCGGTTTCCTCTCCTTCCATGGAATAGTTCATGTGGTTATAACCTTGAGAACGTTATAGTGTCGCCCACTTCAAGGGACCATGCATCCGACAGACCGGCATTAATCTCCAAAACGTACTTTACGGGTACTTTAGAGGAAAGCCCACTTTCATTAAAAGGTTCCGCGTTTTTTTGAATACTGGCAATTTTTAAGTCTTCGTTTAAGAATATGATGTCCAAGGGAAATTCCGTATTCTTCATGTAAAAGGAGTGCATGGCAACATCAGGAAAAATAAATAACATCCCTTGGTTGGTTTCCATGCTTTTGCGATACATCAATCCGGTTTGGGTCTCATAATCGGTTTCGGCAATTTCGATATCCAATGATGTAATCAAGGAATCCGTTTCCTGTTTATAGATACTTAACGAACCTTCCTTGGTAAAGGAAACAGGTGTTGTTTTTATCACCTTTTTTGATTCCTCTTTGCAGGACAGAAGGGTTATTGAAAAAATGACTGCAAGACCTAAAAGGTACCTATAAACCTTCATGAATGATGCTTTTAGTGGGTTTTAACGGGTCTGAACATAAAGTAGAATCCAAGTAGTATAAAGGGAATACTTAACCACTGCCCTGTAGATAGTAATCCCAGCGATTCCTCAAAACCGCCTTGGCTCTTTTTTACGAATTCCACAAAGAAACGAACGGTCCACAATAGAATAAGGAACAATCCAAAAAGGTAACCCGGTTTGTTCTTTTTGTCCGTCTTCCAGTAGAGGTAATATAATAGGACAAATACAAAAATATAGCAGATTCCTTCGTACAACTGAGCTGGATGTCGATAGGGGATTTCGGCTAAATATTGCGAAAATTGAGGATTGTTCTCTATGGCATCATAAGCAGCATTTAAGCTCCTTTCTTTAGTTACTCCCAATGCCTTGGAAGGGTGAAGATCATCCGAATCCCTAATAAATTTAGTAGCGAAAATGAATGACTCGTCTACCGTTTTTCCATTGATCTCAGAATTAAAAAAGTTGCCCAAACGCACACAAAAAGCTCCAATAGCTACCGGAATGGTCAGTCTGTCAAATATCCATAAGACACTGAAACCGGGGTGTTTTTTGGTAAAAAGGTAAGTGGCGATAATGATTCCAATAGTTGCCCCATGACTGGCAAGTCCCGTAAAACCGGTAAATTCATATCCATCGATGAGGCCAAAAAGTAGGCTTCCCGTATCGCTCTCCCTAATGGGCAATAGAATTTCCAATAAATGATTTTTATAATAGGGCCAATCATAAAAGAATACATGGCCTAATCTGGCTCCTAGCATGGTACCCAAAACGGTATATACGAATAGGGAATCCAATTGCTCAACAGATTTTTTTTCGTTGATGAATATCTTTTTCATGAGATACCAACCAATGGCAAATGCTATGATCCATAGCAAATTGTAATATTTTATTTGGATGGGTCCTATATTGAAAAGAGTTTCGTTGGGATTCCAAATAATTCCTAAGAAGTACATGCGAGTTGATTTTGAAGGGCTAATATACGTAAATAGCCTCGATTACCCTTTACGAAATATCCTATCAAATTTACTATTCGTACAATTTTTAGGGTACGGGATCATATCCTTTCCCTCCCCAGGGAGTACAACTAAAAATTCTTTTTATGGACAACCAACCTCCCTTAAACAGACCATGTTTTTTGAGAGCTTCCAAGGTATATTGGGAACATGTTGGAGAATATCTACACGTTGCTGGGGTATAAGGGGAAATGGCCAGTTGATAAAAACGTACCAATAGGACGAATGGGGCAATCAATATGTTTTTAAAAGTAAGCTTCAAGGCCACGAAATATTCAGTAAAGTTACATAATATATTATCGTATTTATAGTAAAAAAGGCCCGTGCTACACGGACCTTTTATTTAAAAAATACAACAGGGATATTATTCACCCACCCGAACAGGTTCCAAGTTTTCCGACTCTTCCGGAGTGTAAAGTCTTGATTTAATAACAAAGCGTATGCCCATGGGTATCTCCAGTGAAAAGCTTGCCCCTCTACCAGGAGTTACATCCACGGTAAGCTGGGTATGCTTCCAATATTCAAATTGGTCTTTGGACATATGAAATTCACATCCCTCGATGGTGCCCAACCAAATATCGTTATCGTCTAGCATGAGTTCACCTTTAGGAAAGCACATGGGGGAGGAGCCATCGCAACAACCCCCACTTTGGTGGAACATAAGTTCACCATGTTTTTCCTTGAGCTCCCTAATGACTTGGGCAGCTTTATCGCTTACCAATACCCTTTTGGTTTTCATGTTTGTTTTATTAAAAGAATCCCATGGCTTTCTTATCGTAGGAGATAAGCATGTTCTTCGTTTGTCTGTAGTGTGACAACATCATCTTGTGATTTTCCCTACCAATTCCAGACTTTTTGTACCCTCCAAAAGGTGCATGTGCAGGGTAAAGGTGATAACAGTTTACCCAGACCCTACCTGCTTTAATTGCCCGTGAAACGGTATAAGCTTGATGAGTATCCCTGGTCCAAACCCCAGCGCCAAGTCCATATAAGGTATCATTAGCAATTTCTATGGCCTCTGCCTCATCCTTAAAGGTGGTCACGCAGACCACAGGACCAAAAATTTCTTCTTGGAAAACCCTCATTTTATTATTTCCCTTAAGTACGGTGGGTTGAATGTAAAATCCGCCTTCCAGTCCTTCATTGTATGCCTGTTCCCCTCCCGTCATTACTTCGCATCCTTCTTCCTTTCCAATTTGGATATAGTTCAGAATTTTTTCAAATTGATCGCTAGATGCCTGGGCTCCCATCATGGTACTTGGATCTAGTGGATGGCCCATTTTAATAGCTTTAGTTCTTTCTATAACTCGCTCCATGAAGGCATCGAAGATGCTTTCCTGTACGAGCATTCTAGAAGGGCAAGTACAAACCTCACCTTGATTAAGAGCGAACATATTGGCACCTTCAATACATTTATCAAAGAATTCGTCGTCAGCATCCATAATGTTCTCGAAGAATATATTTGGTGATTTACCACCCAACTCCAAAGTTACCGGAGTGATATTCTTAGAGGCATATTGCATAATCAATTGCCCGGTAGTGGTCTCACCTGTAAAGGCAACTTTATTGATTCTTGGACTAGATGCCAATGGCTTACCGGCTTCTGCGCCAAATCCATTGACTACGTTCAGAACACCGGCGGGTAGAATATCTTGGATTAATTCTACTAAAATCAATATTCCTACAGGAGTTTGCTCTGCTGGCTTCAATACTACGCAGTTGCCCGCGGCCAATGCAGGAGCCAGTTTCCAAACTGCCATTAAAATAGGGAAGTTCCAGGGTATAATCTGTCCAACGACACCTAAAGGTTCAGTAACGTTCAAAGCTACGGTATTACTGTCCAATTCGCTCACCGATCCCTCTTCGGCTCTTATTACACCGGCAAAATATCTAAAGTGATCTATGGCCAACGGTAAATCTGCAGCCCTAGTTTCCCGTATGGCCTTTCCATTGTCCCAAGTCTCGGCTCTTGCCAAAACTTCCAAATTTTTTTCCATGACGTCTGCTATTTTCAATAGCATATTACTTCGTTCCGTTGCAGAGGAGTTGTTCCAAGATGGTGCTGCCTTCCATGCTGCGTCTATGGCCTTATTAATATCCTCTGCCGTAGATCTTGGAATTTTAGTGAAGGATTTTCCATCTACTGGAGATGTGTTTTCAAAATATTCCCCTTTCACGGGAGCGGTCCATTTACCACCAATGAAATTTTCATATTGATTTTTGAATGTCGGTTTTTGTAGCACATCCTGCGCTACGGTAGCTGTATTGCCCATATCTTAAAAGTTTTAAAATTTAATAAATCAGTTAAATGTTTTCAAATTCTTGGAATCAAGAGATTTATAAAACTACAATAGAAGAAGTATAATGGTTTGAAGGATTCTATGAATAACATGAACAATTCTATCATTATGATTTTTTTAAGTATAAATTTTTGTACATTCATTAATATATGACTTGAAATTACTAGAAAATGCTAAAGTTGTCCGATACCTTTTTAAAAGGAAGAAGATTGGAGACCATGGTGGAGAACCAAACTTCCTATACGCTAAAAAATGCAGCAATGCATGTTTTTGAAACCCATGAGCAAGCGGAGAAGGTGCTTCTGGAATTTAGCCAGCCTGTTTTGGCTAGCATGATAGAGGGTAAAAAAATAATGCATCTAAGAGATTACGAATCCTTTGATTTTTTGCCCGGGGAGTCCTTGGTGCTTCCCGCGAACGAAACCATGTGCATCGACTTCCCGGAAGCAAAGTCAAAAAACCCTACCCGATGTTTGGCAATGGCCATTTCCGAGGAGAAAATTAAAAACGTACTTCAGTTCATGAACGAAAGTATAACCAAGGATGATGAGAAGGAGTGGAGCTTGATGGATTACAACTTTCATTTTGTGAACGACCCTGGAATTTTTCAAATCCTACAAAGATTGCTCTTTCTTTTTTCTGAAAACCACCCCTCTAAGGATTTTTTTGTGGATAACATGTTAAGAGAGTTGATTATTAGGATTTTGCAGACCAATGAACGTAAAATCTATACCAGTTCCCAAATGTCCATAAATAGCAATAATAGACTTTCTTATGTCATTAGATATATACGGGAACATCTAGACGAACCGTTGAATGTTGAAGATCTTAGTAAGAAGGCATATATGAGCCCCTCACATTTTTACAGGGTTTTTAAAAATGAGCTTGGAATTTCACCTATAGAATTCATTAATAATGAGCGAATAAAATTGGCTACAGGTTTATTGCAGAATCCTAGACTGAGTATTAAAGATATCTATATGCGGTGCGGTTTTGAAAGTAGATCTTATTTTAACCGCGTCTTTAAAAACAGGCAACAACTTTCACCCGGGGAATATCAGGCCAAAGTAAAAACCATCAGGTATTCCTAATTAAAGGCTATAGGTAGTACCTTCTTTCCCGTCTTTTAATTGAATGCCCAATTCTGCCAATTGGTCCCTTATTGCATCGGAAGTGGCAAAATCTTTGTTCTCCCTGGCTTCCTTTCTTAACTGAATCAACAGTTCCACAACTCCACTTAGTTTTTCCGAATCTACACTGGACCCTTGTTTGTCTTCCAATCCTAAGATGTCGAAAACAAAATTTTGCATAGTTTCCAGAAGTAATTCCTTATCCTTTTGGGTGATTGTCTCCGATCCTTCTTTAATAAGGTTGATGTGTTTAACCGCATCAAAGAGTTTTGCAATAAGTATAGGAGTGTTAAAGTCATCGTTCATGGCATCATAACAACTTTGTCTCCAAGCCTCAATATCAAAATCGGTTTTATTTCCCACGGATAGCAACTTTATGGAGCTCATTGAATCCATTAATTTGTTAAACCCTTTTTCCGAAGCTAACAAAGCATCATTGCTAATATCCAAAATACTTCCATAGTGCGCCTGCATCATAAAAAAACGTACCATGGCAGGGGAGAAGGGCTTGCTAAGGATATTGTTTTCACCTGAAAAAATTTCCCCCGGAAGAATACTGTTTCCGGTAGATTTAGCCATTTTTTTCCCGTTGAGGGTAAGCATATTGGCGTGCATCCAATATTTTACCGGAGACTTACCATTACTTGCTTCTGCCTGGGCTATTTCACATTCATGGTGAGGAAATTTCAAATCCATACCTCCACCATGAATATCAAAAGTTTCACCAAGATATTTTGTGCTCATGGCGGTACACTCCAAATGCCAACCTGGAAATCCGTCCCCCCACGGAGAAGGCCAGCGCATGATATGTTCTGGTTCGGCTTTTTTCCAAAGGGCGAAATCCTGGGGACTTTTTTTGTCATCCTGGGCCGTAAGCTCACGTGTGTTCGCAATCATGTCCTCCAGTTTTCTTCCACTTAGCTTGCCATATTCATTGGATTCATTAAACCTCACAACATCAAAATAGACAGAACCGTTTACCTCATAGGCATATCCTTTTTCTAGGATATCCTTAATGATTTCAATTTGTTCTATGATGTGGCCCGTTGCGGTAGGCTCAATACTTGGGGGCAGAAAATTAAACTTCTCCAATATATTGTGAAAGTCTACAGTATATCGTTGCACGACTTCCATGGGTTCCAATTGCTCCAACCTGGCTTTTTTGGCTATTTTGTCCTCACCATCCTCAGCATCATCCACCAAATGTCCGGCATCAGTAATGTTTCTTACATACCTTACCTTATATCCCAAATGACGGAAATATCTAAAAATCATGTCAAATGACATGAAAGTCCTGCAATTTCCAAGATGCACGTTACTGTATACCGTGGGTCCGCAGACATACATGCCTATATGCCCTTCGTTTATGGGAACAAAAGTCTCTTTTTTGCCCGTAAGGGAATTATGAACCCTTATCGTTTGCTCTTGGTACAATTGCATTTTTTAAAAGGGAATTAAAATTGCGTATCCATATTTATATACTCCAGAAACTCGTTACGAACGGCTTCTTCCTTGAATTTACCACCGTATTCCGCGGTTACGGTACTACTTTCAATATCACGTATACCACGGGAATTTACGCAAAGGTGTTTCGCATCTATTACGCAAGCTACATCTTCGGTACCCAATACTTTTTGTAATTCCCTAACTATTTGAATGTTTAGCCTTTCCTGTACTTGGGGTCTTTTGGCATAATAATCCACGATACGGTTCATCTTAGAAAGTCCAACCACGGAACCTTTTGAAATATAGGCAACGTGTGCCCTTCCAACAATGGGTAGGAGGTGGTGTTCACAGGTAGAATAAAGTGTTATGTTCTTTTCCACCAACATTTCACCGTATTTGTACTTGTTCTCAAAGGTGGAAGAATTGGGTTTTCTATCCGGATGTAATCCTCCAAAAATTTCCTTCACGAACATTTTGGCCACTCTATTGGGAGTACCCTTAAGACTATCGTCTGTGAGGTCCATTCCCAAGGTCAGCAATATTTCGCGAACACTTCCTTTAATCCTCTCTATTTTTTCTTCATCGCTAAGGATAAAGGCATCCTTGCGCAATGGGGTTTCCTCCGATGAAGAAATGTGGTCATCTCCCAACTGTTCAAAATGTTCCTCCAATGTACCCTCTGTTTTCATTTAAAAACAATTTTAACAAGGGGCAAAGATATACATTCTATAGCACTTTATATGCGTTGGTAGTTGTTAGGTAACATAAATCGATGTTAAGGTCTAGTGGTTTATTTTTAATGGAGGGAATTGAAAACAGAAGCTATTCGCTCAATTCCTGCTTGAAAAGAACTATCTAGATCGTTTACATCGGGAGTTGAATGTCATCTCCTCAAACACATAACTCATTTATGCCGATTTATCCTTTGATGTAAACATCAAACTAGGGTGGCATATGCGGTGTAAAAGAGCTGATTCCTGTGTTGTTAATACCGTTTATCGATTAACTGCTTAAAAAATCCGTCGAAAAATACTAAACATCATGTAACCTAGTTATTATATACGTTAAATATTGTTAGCCCCAATTAAAACATGCGAACATTATTCGGTATTATTTGTTGTTTTCTCTTATTTTTTTGCAAAGCAAATGCCCAGAACTCAGCAGACTGTAGAACTGCAATCCCTGTTTGTGCAGACGCTCCGATTATGGGGCTTGCCGATGGTGGAGGGGATATTGATGATTTTGACCCGGAGGTTATTAGACAAACCGGCTGTTTGGAAAAAGGGAGCGTTAGTTCTGCCAATATAGAGAACAATACCTCATGGTTTGTCTTTAGGGCCGGTACTGGAGGCCAGGTTGGTTTTGATATTGAGGCTTTGCCTTCGGCTGGAAATTCAACGCCTACCGCGGAATGGGATTTTGCCGTTTACGGACCCTATGATGAAATAGGGGGGCAAAATTTTTGTTCAATTATTGGTGATGGCACATCTGAACCTATTCGGTGTAATTATGAGGTGAACAACACAAGTTTTACCGGGATTGGTGTAAATCCCGAAAATGGCCAGGAGGGAGCTCCTTTTTTGATAGGTAGCCAAAATACCTATGATGAATGGTTGGACGTTCAACCTGGGGAAATCTACTATATTCTTATCAATAATTTCAACACTAATTTTGACGGTGACCCGGAACCTTTTATGCTCACCTTTACGGGGAATTCCGTTCAGGAAAATCAGAATACCGCTTTGGACTGTACACTTAGGGATGAGTTTTTAGGTTTTGATATTACGGCTTGTGAAGGTGACCCAGATATAACACTTAGTGCTTTGAACTCACCAGTAGGGCCGGATATTGCTAGCGTGGAATGGACAGTAGATTATGATGATGATGGTGTGATTGATGGAACATTAGCTGGCTCAGGACCTAGCGGCGCAGAATTAGTGGTAACAAGCCCAAATTCTGGAAGATATTTCGCTACAATAACCACAGCCTCTGGAACGCCACCGACCGTTGCCGATTTAGGCGGGATTTTAATAACATTTTACGGGGTACCTATTCTGGATAGGGTAGAGGTCTTGGATACTAACTTATCCGTTGATCCTGATGCAAACAATGTTGAATTCATTATGGATGGGGATGGAGATTATGAGTATGCTATTAATAATGGTGTCTTTCAAGATGATCCTGTCTTTTTGGATATACCCCCAGGAATAAACACGGTGGTCATTAACGACAAAAATGGTTGTGGCACTACGGAACCCATTGAGTTTTTGGTAGTGGGATACCCTAAATTTTTTACACCAAATGGAGATTCTATAAACGACGAATGGAACGTGAAGGGTATAGAAACCTTAACGAATCCGGTTGTATTTATCTTTGACCGATATGGAAAACTCCTTAAGCAGTTAGGAGCCGTTGAAGGTTGGGACGGAAATTATAATGGAAGACCCATGCCATCGACCGATTATTGGTTTCGATTTGAGTACGAAGAAGATGATGGTGGAATATTGGTGGCCAAAACAAGACAATCGCACTTTACTCTTAAGAGATAAAAAAAGGACCGAATTATTCGGTCCTTTTTTTATATTTATAATATCCAATGAATTTAAAAATTCAAGGTATAGCTTAAAGTAGCATTTGTATTTATCCTGGTTATCATAGCGGGGGTATCCAAACCAGTATCAAACAGTCTTTCATTCATATCCTGCTCCGTTCTGCTGAGAGCAAAATCCAATCGGCTACCACCAAAATTAAACCCTATACCAGTAGAAAATCCATTAAGGTCATCTATAGTATTACCGTTCGTATAAGGACTTTGTTCAAATCTATAACCTCCACGAAGGCTCACCATTCCCAATCTATATTCTCCACCAACCCTAAAAGTAGATACACCGCCAAGCTCATTTGCAATTTGGTTGTTCACGGTTTGGAAATTGGAATCGTTATTAGGTCGCAATTCCGACTGGGAAAAATCCTGATATCCATAATCAAAACTTAGCAGTCCGTTTTGCCCAAAGACCAAGGCCATGCTACCAGTTAATTTTGAAGGAGTTTTAATAGTGTATGTATCGAATAAGTTTACGATGTTGAAATCAATAAAATTGATGTCATCATCGGCTAAATCGGAACTTATTCTTTGGGAAAAGTCATCGGTTAGCCTGTACCACGTAGGGGATTGATAACTTCCTCCCAAACGAACAAAGTCGTTCAATTTCGCAATGGCTCCCAAACTAAAAGAAAAGCCGTTTCCTTCGGTACTTAGAAGATTGTCAAATGTTGTCCTCTGTATAGGGGAATCTGCATCGTAACCATTTTCGGTGAACTCAGTATATTGGTCGTAAAGCACATTATGAAAATTTAAGGAAGCGCCTAAATAAAGATTGTCCCTGAATTGACTAGCGGCATTTACGGTAAATTTACTATTATACCCAGTGGTCGTTTTTAAAAAATCTTGGTTTACTGACGAATATTGGGTGTTGCTGATATAGTTTGTAGTTTCGTCATCTTGATTCTCAGGGTCTAAAATACCGCCATAGTAGCCTAAGAAAGCCTGTTGTTCCCTGAATCCCTGTGATGCACCAATATCTAAATAAGCGTCCTCAATAAATTCATCCTCCTGAAGCAATATGGATCCAAAAGGAACACCTTGGGCAAAATTCAAAAAGTAATTGTCTATGCCTTGATTGCTATTTCCTGAAACATAGGTTTTATTTTCAAAACTTTGGACCATATCATAATTGAATGCCAAGGAGAATTTTTTCCAATCGGAATTTTCGTCTGTGTTATTAAAGACGAATGCTCCACCAATTTGGTTTAAATCTATTTCGTTTCGTTTCGTATTGGTGAGAGTACCGAAATAATTGGCATCGTTATCCCTTCTAAAATGGGTTCCGGAAAGGGTCAATAGACTGTTATTGAAAACAGCTGAACCGGCAGGATTTATATTTAGTGCCGACATGTCACCGCCTAGAGCTCCAAAAGCTCCGCCCATGGCCTGGAATCTTGCCGTGCCAGGTAGATTTTCCTGCCCATAGCGCAATACATCGTTTATATTTTGTGCGCTACCCACAAGGCATAGGGATAACGTTATGAAAGTGAATATTCTTTTCATTATTGCAATTTTTTAATGTTGAGTATGATTAGTTACTTCGACCACCGGAAGATCTGCCTCCACCAGAAGACCTACCTCCACCAGAAGATCGACCTCCCCCGGAAGATCTAGATGAGCTTCCGCCTGAACTTCTATAGCTTCCATTAGAGCCCCTGGAACTACTTCCTGAGCTATAGCTTCTTCCTGAACTACTTCTTCCAGAGCTATAACTTCTTCCTGTTCCCATACTTCTGGAACTACCATAAGAAGAACTGCTTCTGCTGGAGCTAGAACCCCTATAAGTGGATGTTCTAGGAGTTACGGCCCTACTGGTTCTACCGGATATTCCGCTCCTATTGTAAGTGGACGACGATCTTGAAGTTCCGCTAGAGTATCCATTTCGTCTAGTATTGCTATAATACCTGGGCGTAGCTCTAGTGCTTCTACTGGTTCTATAGGCCCTGTTTTGGTCTACGCTAACCGTTCTTCTGCTAAGGGAACTGCTTCTTCTTGTATTTGACGAACTCCTAGCGGAAGCTGTCCTGGAATCTGTGCTTCTATACCTAGGGGAATTTCCTCTGGTATTTACATTTGACCTTCCTCTTAAAGCCGCAACGCCATTGTTATTTGAATTGTAGTAACCACGTCTTGTACGATTGTAGGAGTATGCATAGTTCCTTCGGTAATTTCTGTTGTATAGGTTACCATAATAACCTCCCCAACCATAATTTCCGGCCCATCCCCATCGATTCCATCGGTTCCATCCCCATGGGTTGTTCCAGCCCCATCCATAATATCCTCCGTAACCATAGTAGCCTCCCCAGCCCCAGTTGTTCCATCCCCAAGGGTTGTTCCAGCCATAATAGCCACCCCAGCCCCAGTTGTTCCATCTCCATGGGTTGTTCCATCCCCATCCATAATATCCTCCGTAACCATAGTAGCCACCCCAGCCCCAGTTGTTCCATCCATTGTCATAAATATTCACAACAACGTTTTGGGCATTATCTCCCCAACCTCCATAGCCTTGATAGTCGTTCGGGCTATTGTAATAATCCGTTAACTGATCTTGAGGAATACTATCGTTTAAGTCGTTACTGGAATAGGAATCTATATCAGTGAAAATTTCATTGTCAACTATTTGTCCATATTGATCGGCCTTTTGTCCAAAATAGTCCGTAAAAGTGTCGGACTCTGTATTCGCCGTTGAATTAGATTGCCTGTCCGGTCTTCTTTCAACGGTTCTTGGTACATCATCGGAATAAATACCGTCATTATCGTAATAAGAAGCTGATTGATACGAACCACAGGAAACTATTAGCAATGCCAGTGCAGCAACCATGAGTCCGTGAAAATATTTTGTGTGGGATGTAGAATATATCATCGTTCTAAAATTATATTGTTGAACATACTAAAAATAACTAGTTTTACCGAATTATTTTCTTTAATAAGCACAAGTTTTGTGCCAAACTCCTAACAATGGGTAAAAATTTAACTACTAGAAGCGAGGACTATTCCAAATGGTATAATGAATTGGTTGTTAAAGCTGATTTAGCCGAAAACTCCGGTGTAAGGGGGTGCATGGTCATAAAACCGTATGGTTATGCTATATGGGAAAAAATGCAGGCCGGTTTGGATAAAATGTTTAAGGAGACAGGACATGAAAATGCCTATTTTCCTCTTTTTATCCCCAAATCCTATTTGAGTAAGGAAGCAAGCCATGTTGATGGCTTTGCCAAGGAATGTGCCGTGGTAACACACTATAGGTTGAAGAACGCAGAGGATGGAAGCGGTATTATCGTAGATCCTGATGCCAAGTTGGAGGAGGAATTAATCGTTAGGCCGACCTCCGAAACCATTATATGGGATACCTACAGAAAATGGATTCAATCTTACAGGGACTTGCCCCTTTTAATAAATCAATGGGCGAATGTTGTTCGTTGGGAAATGCGTACACGACTTTTTTTAAGAACTGCTGAATTTTTATGGCAGGAAGGACATACAGCACATGCAACGGAGCAGGAAGCCATTGACGAGGCTATACAAATGATGAACGTATACGCCGAATTCGCCGAAGAACACATGGCGGTTCCCGTTATAAAAGGGGTTAAAACGGAGAGTGAGCGTTTTGCCGGCGCAGTAGAAACCTATTGTATAGAGGCCTTGATGCAAGATGGAAAGGCCTTACAGGCCGGAACTTCCCATTTTTTGGGTCAAAATTTTGCCAAGGCATTCGATGTTAAATTTGCAAGTAAAGAAGGTAATAAAGAGTTTGTATGGGCAACTTCTTGGGGGGTTTCAACTAGATTGATGGGTGCATTGATCATGACACATTCAGATGATAACGGTTTGGTGCTGCCTCCAAAACTGGCTCCCATCCAAGTAGTGATCGTTCCCATATATAAGGGGTTGGAGCAGTTGGCCGGAATCTCTGAAAAAGTAGACCCATTGGTCAAGGAACTCAAGTCCAAAGGCATATCCGTGAAGTATGATGATCGCGACACTCAAAAACCTGGATTCAAGTTCAACGAATATGAGTTAAAGGGTGTACCCGTCAGATTGGCCATTGGACAAAGAGATCTCGCGAACGGTACATATGAGGTAGCAAGAAGGGATACTCTAGAAAAAACCACAGTACCTGCTGATGAAGTAGTGGCTAAAATTGAATTTTTATTGGAAGACATACAAAAAACGATTTATAAAAAGGCCTTTGATTATAGAAATGAACATATTACAGAGGTAGATACCTATGAAGAATTCAAACAAGTACTGGAAACGAAAGGAGGTTTTGTTTCCGCACATTGGGATGGTAGTGCCGAAACCGAAGAACGAATAAAGGAGGAGACCAAAGCAACTATTAGGTGCATACCATTGCACGTTGAAGATGAGGAGGGTACATGTATATTGACAGGTAAACCTTCTTCAAAAAAGGTTCTGTTTGCAAAGGCATACTAAAAGAATTCAAAAAAAAATAATAGGGAGTTGTGATAGTGAAAAATAATTGTATTTTTGCATCCGCAATTACGTAAAGTAATGGCCCGTTCGTCTAGGGGTTAGGACGCCAGGTTTTCATCCTGGTAACAGGGGTTCGATTCCCCTACGGGCTACTGAAAAAAGGAACCATGGTTCCAAATTGGCTTAATGGCCCGTTCGTCTAGGGGTTAGGACGCCAGGTTTTCATCCTGGTAACAGGGGTTCGATTCCCCTACGGGCTACTTGAATTAAATGGACGTTGAGGTTCAAAAAAATATAATAAGTTAAAAGATGGCAAATCATAAGTCGGCATTAAAGAGAATCAGAAGGAACGAAGCAGTACGTTTACGTAATAGGTACCAGCATAAAACTACGCGTAATGCTATTAAGAAATTGCGCGCTGAAGAAAATAAAAAGGATGCCGAGGCTCTTTTTCCAAGTGTTGTGAGTATGATAGATCGTTTGGCAAAACGTAATATTATTCATAGTAACAAAGCGGCCAATTTAAAAAGTAAATTGGCAAAGCACGTAGCTGCGCTCTAAGTTTTTTTTAACTGAATAAAGTTTAAAACCCTCTTACGCAAGAGGGTTTTTTTATGGTCCTTATCATTATCTGAAAGCTTTTTTTCTACAAACAAAAAAGCCGATACAAAAACTTAGATACATTAGTATGATTAGAACGTGGAGAATAGTTCTTAAATCATAGGCCAGCCATAGCTGATATTTTATATAGCCGATTAAAAAGAGAACTGGGGCAAATAGATGAAATATAAATAAGCCAATACTTACCCAGAATGCGAGGTTATAAGGTTGTACTAAAGGTAGGGAGTGTTCACGTTTATCCTTGAAATAGAGAATAATTATGAACAAAAGGACCCAAGAAGCAAAGGCATTTGCATAAAACAAAGTGGTGTAGGTTGGATTTTGAAAAAAGCAGGAAACCAAATAGGCTAGCATAGCCAATATACTCGCATTACGTATCCATTTTTTGTATTTCTTGTTTATGGCTAAATTCCAATAGGCATAAAAGAAAAAAGGAAAAAAAATCAGGTCATAAATATTATAAATAATATCATTAAACCTAGTATCCTGAATATTCGGAAAAAATGAAAAATCGGGATAATATCGTATAAAATATCCCAAAATTTCATTTAGTAGGGTGTACGCTATAATTGCAGGTAAATACTTGAAATGCGTATCAAAGTATTTTGGATAGGCAATTATGGACAAAACAAGGGTAATACCGTATGCAAAGACAAAATAGCTCCTTTGAAAAAAGTCTATAATTTCTTGTGTCATTTTTTAGAAGTCCGTTTTAGGCGGAGGTCCTCCATTTCCCCTGTTTAAAGTAAGACTGGTCCCCCCTTGCATAATAGGTGTAGCGGGAATGGTTGGTAGTAAGGAGGCTTCAGCTTTTTGTCTGCCGTCTTTTGAATTTACACCACTTTGAGATTTGAACCAATCCCTCACTAACTTGGCCTTTCCTTCACTGTCTATGAATATTCCTCCATAGTCATTATTCACGGCTGCAGTCGGTAATAAGAATACCGTATTTTTTTTAGGATATTTTGTACTGGTATTTCCATAATTTCCAAAATAAATACGCAGGCTATCGGCGGTAGTTCCTCCTTTTTTCGCTTCTTGTTCCACATAGCCAATATACTCTTTGAGTACTTCAATATCGAAAGAAACAAATTGTGTGGGTACAAATGGTTTTCCGTCAGTTTGGGATTCCGCTTCCATCTTCTCAATAATCCTTGCTCTTCTATTTTTATAATTTACGTAAAGAGAGTCCGCTTCTTCAAGGGATATTATTTGTTTGGGAGCCTCATAGGTGATTTCTTGGGCTTCCATTTCCTGGCTTTCTTTTTTAGGGTTTTCTTGGCAGGCTGCAAACAAAGTGGCCAACGCAATAAAAAGTAAAAATTTACTACTAGTGGTTTTCATGCGATAAGTTCTTTTAGGTTGTTGTTTTGGGGGAAACTTGTTTAAAGATATGGTTTTATTTCAAAAAAAGGCATAAAAAAAGCTCTAATGGTAAGGCCGTTAGAGCTTGTAACTATTTGAGAGATAAATAATACTACTGGTTCATAGTCATTAAGAACTCTTCGTTATTTTTGGTCTGTTTGAATCGCTGCTCTATAAACTCCATGGCTTCGACCGGATTCATATCCGCCAAGTACTTCCGCATGATCCACATACGTTGTAAGGTGTTTTCATCAAGCAACAGGTCATCTCGTCTGGTGCTGGAAGAGGTGAGGTCTATGGCAGGGAATATTCTTCTATTGGCAATCTTACGATCTAATTGAAGCTCCATATTACCTGTTCCCTTAAATTCTTCAAAGATAACCTCGTCCATTTTGGAACCTGTTTCTGTAAGAGCCGTGGCAATAATGGATAGTGAACCTCCATTCTCAATGTTACGGGCCGCTCCAAAAAATCGTTTTGGTTTGTGCAATGCATTGGCATCAACACCCCCACTTAATACCTTGCCCGAGGCGGGTTGTACGGTATTATATGCTCTGGCCAATCTGGTAATGGAGTCTAAAAGTATTACTACGTCATGTCCACATTCCACTAATCTTTTTGCTTTTTCAAGGACAATATTTGCTACACGCACATGTTCTGAAGCTTCTTTGTCAAAAGTGGATGCTACAACCTCCCCCCGTACATTACGCTGCATATCCGTAACTTCTTCTGGACGCTCGTCGATCAAAAGAATAATTTGATATACCTCTGGGTGGTTTGCCGCGATACCATTGGCAATGTCCTTTAAGAGCATTGTTTTACCCGTTTTGGGCTGCGAAACAATCATTCCCCTTTGTCCCTTTCCTATAGGGGAAAAAAGGTCGATAATTCTTGTGGAAATCGTACTTTGCCTTTCGGCCAGGTTAAATTTTTCCTTTGGGAACAAAGGTGTCAAATGCTCAAAGGAGACCCTATCACGTACCACTTGTGGGTCAATGCCGTTGATTTTGTTCACTTTGATCAAAGGGAAGTATTTTTCACCTTCCTTTGGAGGCCTTACATTTCCTAAAACGGTATCCCCTGGTTTTAGACCGAACAATCTAATTTGGGATTGGGATACATAAATATCATCCGGTGAGGAAAGGTAATTATAGTCCGATGACCTTAAAAAGCCATACCCGTCCTGCATAATGTCCAATACGCCCTCACTGGTAATGATGCTATCAAACTCATATTCCGGTTCCTTGTACCTATTCTTTAAATCCTTGTCAAAATTACTCTTGTCGTGATTGTTGTTACGAGGGTGATTTTGCTTTCTATTGTTCTGATTTTTATTTTGCTGGGGATTTTTTTGATGTTCCCTTTTGGTATCGTTCTCGTTGCTTTTTTGTCGAGCTCTAGGTTTTCTCTGTTCGGTTGATTCTGGCTTTTGGGAATCGTTGTTTTTGGGTTCAGATTTTTCCTTAGTCTTATCGGGAGTATCTTTTTTATTCTGGTCTTCAGCCTTATTTCTAGAGATTCTAGGCTTTTTGGCCTTGGGTTTTTCTGTTTCCGTCGGGACCACCGATTCTGCGGCCTTGGGGTTGGCTGCCTGTAAATCTAAAATTTGGTAGACCAAGTCCAATTTTTTTAAGGTCTTGAATTTAGGAACATTTAGTCCCTTGGCTATTTCCTGAAGTTCAGGTAGCTTTTTTGATTTTAATTCTGAAATCTCAAACATTAATGATATAAATAAGTTGTGTATTTTACTTTTGACAAGAAGAAATCTAAATCGAAATTAATTGGATAAAGATGGGAAAGTTTTCCCTTCGGTAAGTGTTATCATAAATAACGACACAATAATACAAATTATTTTCAATAATTGATGGATAATTCTTAAAAAGACCTGTATTTTTGTGCTGCCAAGGACAAAACAGAGTATGATTCAAAGAATACAGACCGTTTATTTAATCATTGTTGCTTTATTGGCCGGCATATTGCCATTTTTTGTAAACCTTTGGTCAGATGCCAAAGGAGAGGAGGTTTATGCCAGTAATGAAGTATTGGTTTCCATATTATTTTATATAATTGGTGCGTTGGCGCTATGGGCCATATTTTTATTTAGAAAAAGAAAGAACCAGTTTGTAGTGAACCGGTTGAATATGATATTGAACCTTTTTTTACTAGGATTTTTCGTTTATCGATCACTAAATTTATCCGGAGAGACCACGGTCTCGGAGAAGGGTATTGGGATGCTGATTCCTGTATTTTCTATCGTTTTTTTAGCCCTTGCCAATAGGGCGATCAAAAAGGATGAAGATCTTGTAAAATCTGTAGATCGTTTACGTTAAACCTAACATCTTAGTAGTATTAGTGCGAAAACCCAGGGTAGTTCCTGGGTTTTTATCTTTTGCCAAGTTCTACTATTTCTAAATCCTTAATTTCCTTTCCTTCGATCGTAAAGCGCAGCATGGTCCTTATTTGGTGAAAACCATGTTTGCCACAGGCACCCGGATTCATATGAAGTACACCGAGCTTTTTATCCCAAATTACTTTTAGGATGTGTGAGTGACCGCAAATGAATAGCTTTGGGGGTTTTTTTTTAATCTCTTCCCTTGTATTAACATTATATTTTGGTGGATAACCTCCTATGTGGGTAATCCAAACATCTACCTCCTCACACATAAATCTATTGTTCAAAGGAAATTCCTTTTGAATTATGTGGTCGTCTATGTTACCATGTACCCCGCGTATTGGTTTTAATGCGGAAAGGCTATCTGTAACTTTTAGGTTTCCTATATCCCCTGCATGCCAAATTTCATCCGCTTGTGCTGCATATTTAAGAATGGTTTCGTCTATATGGGAATGTGTATCGGAAAGAAGTAAAATCTTGGTCATATTCGGATGGACAAATTAAAGATGGGCCCTGCCCTTATTTTGGTTTTAATATCTTTGTCGGCTACAAAACTAATGTATCCCATTGAGATATTTTATTCGGTTTTCATACTTCGGAAAGATGTACCATGGATGGCAAAAGCAACCCAATGCCATTACCGTACAGGAAATTTTGGAAGAAGTTTTGACTAAATTGTTGAGAGACAAGATTGAAATTGTGGGGGCCGGAAGGACTGATGCAGGGGTTCATGCCAAGGAAATGTTCGGCCATTTTAATGTTGATCCAATCAGTGATATTCAAAACCTCATTTATAGAGTCAATGCTTTTCTACCTGATGATATCGCTGTTCAAGAAATTAGGTCCGTGCAGAATGAAGCCCATGCCAGGTTTGATGCTACAGCGCGTTCATATGAATATTGGGTTTGCCAGGAAAAAAATCCATTTTATAGGGATACTGCTTACTATGTAAGAACACCCTTGGATATTGATTTAATGAACCAAGCGGCAACTTTGTTATTGGGAAAGCAGGATTTTGAGTGCTTTTCCAAATCAAAAACAGATGTGAGGACCTACATTTGTAATGTTACTTTAGCGAAATGGGTTCTTGAAAATGACAAATTGGTCTTTAAGATTACCGCCGATCGTTTCCTAAGAAATATGGTTAGGGCGGTGGTCGGAACCCTTCTGGAAGTGGGTTCAAAGAAATACCCACCTAGCCATGTTAAGGCTATCTTAAAAAGTAAAGATAGGTCAGAAGCCGGTGTTTCTGTACCGGCAAAAGGACTATATTTGACATCGGTTATCTATCCCAAGACTATTTATAAGAATGAGTGATAATACGGGCAACGCCTTTGATACACATCTTTTTAAACGCTTGATGAGGTATACAAAGCCTTATAAGCTGATTTTTTATGTTGTGGCAGTTTCGGCCATTCTATTGTCCGCCTTTGCGGTTCTTACTCCTATTTTATTGAAGCAAATAATTGACGACGCCATTAAGGGTAGTGATGCCGATAAGTTGTTGTATCTTACCTTGGCCATGCTAGGAGTATTATTGGGCCAAGTTATTTTTCAGCTACTCTTCAATTATTACGCCAATTGGTTGGGGGAGTCGGTCATTAGGGACGTTAGGATAAAGCTTTTCAGAAAAATATTGGGCTTCAGAATGAAGTATTTTGACACCTCTTCTTTGGGTGTATTGGTCACCCGGGCGGTAGCGGATATGCAGAGAATAGGGGAAATTTTCAGCCAAGGATTTTTTGTCATTGTGGCCGATTTATTGAAGATGTTTGTGGCTGCAGGTGTTATGATATACATCAATTGGAAGTTGGCCTTATTGGTTTTTTCCCTGCTTCCCATTATCCTGTATGCAACAAGATTGTTTCAAAAGGCTATGAAAGTAGCGTTTACCGAGGTTCGGGCAGAAGTTTCCAACTTAAATTCCTTCGTACAGGAGCGTATTACAGGGATGAAAATCGTACAACTGTTTACAAGGGAGAATATTGAAAGTAAAAAATTTAGGGAAATCAATGAAAAGCATCAAAATGCTTGGTTAAAAACGGTTTGGTACAACTCTATTTTTTTTCCCATAGCTGAAATCGTATCCTCCATAACCGTGGGACTGGTAGTATGGTATGGCGGACTACAGAATGTCGCCAACATTACCAATGATGTTGCCGGTACTGTTTTCGCTTTCATTATGTTGATTGATATGCTGTTTAGGCCCCTAAGGCAGATAGCGGATAAATTCAATACCTTACAAATGGGTATGGTAGCGGCCAATAGGGTCTTTAAGATTTTGGATACGGAAAGCGCTATTGATGATACCGGTAAGGTTGAAAAGCGTGAGGTAAAAGGCAATATCGAATTTAAAGACGTACGATTTGGATATTTGGAGGATGAAGAGGTATTGCACGGAATTTCCTTTGATGTGAAGGCCGGTGAAACGGTGGCTATTGTGGGAGCAACGGGGGCTGGAAAATCCACTATCATTAATTTATTGAATCGGTTTTACGAGATAAATTCAGGAAAGATATTAGTGGACGGTGTGGATATAAAAGACTATAAACTGGCTTCGCTTAGGTCACATATTGCCATAGTGCTTCAAGATGTTTTTCTTTTTGCAGATACCATTGCAAACAATATATCTTTAAAGAACCCTGATGTAACGGTTAGTGATATTGAAGCAGCGGCAAAAGCCATTGGTGTGGATGAGTTTATTACCAGTTTGCCTGATGGTTATGAATATAATGTAAAGGAACGGGGCACTATGCTTTCCAGTGGGCAGCGTCAATTAATCGCCTTTTTACGGGCCTATGTAAGCAAACCTAGTATTTTGGTTTTGGACGAGGCCACTTCTTCAATCGACACGTATTCGGAACAATTGATCCAGAAGGCCACGGAAAAAATTACTGAGGGAAGAACCTCTATCGTTATTGCCCATCGATTGGCTACCATAAAAAAGGCAGATAAGATTATTGTTATGGATGCGGGAAAAATTGTGGAAATGGGAAGTCACAAAGAACTATTGAAAAAGGACGGTTACTACAGAAGTCTCTACGAAGCCCAGTTTTTGGCCGAGGAAGTTGCCTAATTTATTTGTGCTGTATATTTTGAAACATATCTGTAAAAGCTAGAATATATAGGGTAGATAAAACAACAATTCCCACGAACAAAACACATAATATTATAAGGAAAAATATAAGTTTTATGAGCGTTTGTTTCCAGTTGAGTAGATATATTTTATAATATACCCAGGTGAAAAATAATATTTGGAAAATAAGGTTGAAAAAGGAAATATAATAAAGCAGTTTTGAGTTCCAAATAACAAGAATATACAAGGAATTGACAATAATTGACATTTGGGAATACCCATAAATAACTATTATAAAATGTTCACTAAAATTGAATTGTTTTTTGTTGATAAACACCAATTTAGAAATGAATGCTAACAACGGAAGCATTGCAATGTAAAAGAGGCTTTGGTATTTGAAAATATATTTATTGATGGTTTTTTGAAGATCCAAAGCGAACTTATCTGATTCTTTGATAGAATCAGCATCTGGATATAAAAAACTAAAGTCCAAGGCATCTGGGAAGAACTCCGTGGATAAATAAACAAATAAACCACCAAGGGTAATTGCTATTGTAAAATAACTTATTGGGTTTAGATATTTTTTCCTTACACCATTTAAATAGCCAACTATGACCTTATCAGGTTTAGTAAGAAGATGTTTAAAGGTAATAAGAAAGGTGTTGTCGAGATTAAAGAATCTTTCCGTAGCATCATGCCAAAGATTCTTTATTGTAAGCCTATTGCGTATCACTTTCGCTCCGCAGTCTGGGCAATAACTATAATCCGTTCTCAAGCTATTGTCACAATTCTTGCATTGCATTACACCAGATCTTTTTTCAAAAGTGTTATGAGTTGTGCACTCGATTCGAACAGAATAAATTCCCCATTTTTAATATAGGATATCTGGCCGGTTTCCTCGCTTACCACTAAACAAAGGGCATCTGTTTTTTCCGTGATACCTATCGCCGCCCTATGTCTAAGCCCATACCTTAAGGGAATGTTTCTTTCGTTGGTCACGGGTAGAATTACACGGGTAGCCACAATAAAATTGTCTACGATAACGGCTGCACCGTCATGTAAGGGGCTATTTTTATAAAAGATACTTTCAATTATCGGCTGGGTTACTTCAATATTCATTTTATCGCCGGTGTTCTTTATAAAATCTAGTGAGTTACCTCTTTCAATGACCAGAATGGCACCCGTCTTTGAGGCCGACATTTTTTCACACGCTTTTACTATCGCTTCAACATTTATACTAGTGGTGTCACCCTCTTGATTTAGAAACTTAAAATGTTTTATAAAGTTGCGTTTGTTGGCAAAATTGGTGGACCCGATCATCAATAGAAACTTTCTTATTTCTTGTTGGAATACAATGATCAAAGCAATTAGCCCAACCTGCATGAAGGCACCTACGATGCTACTAATCATCTCCATTCCCAATAACTCGGTAAGTTTCCAAAATGCCCAAACGATTACGATACCTATAAAAATATTGATGGCCGCGGAACCACGTACCAATTTGTAGACATAATATAGAAGTACGGCAACTAATACGATATCGAGAATATCCGTAATCTTAAAATCGATAAAATTTAAAAAATCCAACTATTGCCGTTTATGTAAAATTAACAAAAATAGATAAACAAGTCCGCCAAAAGATCAAGCCGTTAATTGCTTGTGAATCTTGATACATTCCATGGCTTCGCCTATATCGTGTACTCTTAAAATATTAGCTCCTTTTTGCAAAGCGAGCATATTGAGGGCCGTTGTTCCATTAAGTGCATGGTGTGCGTCCGTTCCTAATAATTTATAGATCATGGATTTTCTACTTACTCCCACCAAAAGGGGCTTTTCTATCATTTTCAACAAATCCAATTTATTTAGGAGCTCATAATTTTGCTCCAGGGTTTTGGAAAAACCGAAGCCGGGATCAATAATTAAATCTTTGATTCCCTTGGATTTGGCAACAGACAATCTTTCAGAAAAATAAAGGATAATATCCCGTACCAAATTATCATAGGAGGTCTTTTTCTGCATGGTTTGGGGATTACCGCGCATGTGCATCATTATGTAAGGGATATGGTTTTCTGCGATTACATCCAACATGGACTCGTCCATAAATCCGGCAGAAATATCATTGATCATAGAGGCGCCAATAGCAATAGCCTCTTTGGCGACATGGGCTCTAAATGTGTCGATGGATATCAAAGCTTCAGGAAATTGACCTAAAATAAGTTCAAGAACAGGGAGTAAACGCTTACACTCCTCATCGGTACTTACCTCTTCTGCTCCAGGTCTTGAGCTATACGCTCCTAAGTCTATGAATGTTGCGCCAAGCGAGAGCATATTCTCAACATGGAGCAAAATGTCCTTTTCCTTTCTAAATTTTCCGCCATCATAAAAGGAATCTGGAGTAAGGTTTAAAATACCCATCACCCTTGGAGTGGTCAAATCTATGAGTTTACCCTTACAGTTTATCGTCATACTTATAATTTTACTCTTGGGACAATTTTAAGTTTGCACACCCAGTCTTGATGGTTACAAAATTTTAAGCGAAATTTACACAAATTAGAATAACCGAATGCAAAAAACGGAAGCGCAGTATAATGCCGTAATTAAGGTTTGTCAGGATTTATTCGAAAAAAAGATGCTTGATTATGGTTGTGCCTGGAGGATTCTACGTTTACCTTCCTTAACGGATCAAATCTTTATAAAAGCGCAGCGGATCAGGGGACTTCAAGAAAATGCGGTGCGCAAGGTGGACGAGGGAGAGATTTCTGAGTTTATAGGAATCATCAACTATTCCGTAATGGCTTTGATACAACTGGAATTGGGAGTTGCAGAACAACCAGACCTAGATCCGGAAAATGCCGTTTCCCTGTATAAAAAGCACGTGCACCATACCAAAGAACTTATGCTCAATAAAAACCATGACTATGGTGAGGCTTGGAGGGATATGCGGGTCAGCTCCCTGACGGATTTGATACTCCAAAAGTTGCTTAGAGTGAAATCCATAGAGGACAATAAGGGAAAAACCTTGGTTAGTGAAGGAATAGATGCCAATTACCAAGATATGATCAATTATGCCGTATTTGCTTTGATTCACTTAGGTTTGGCAGAAAATTAAAATGAAACTATGAGATATTTGATTGGAATCGTTAGAATATTTGTTGGTGTACTTTTTGTCATCAGCGGTTTCATAAAGTTGAACGACCCCGTGGGTTTTTCGTTTAAACTGGAAGAATATTTTAGTCAGGGTGTTCTCAATCTGCCTTTCTTTGAGCCCCATGCATTGACCATTTCCTTGGTCGTTGTCATATTCGAGGTTCTTTTGGGTGTGCTCCTGATTTTGGGCCACAAGAGAAAGTTTACCCTGTGGAGTCTATTGGCAATGATCGTATTCTTCACCTTTCTAACTTTTTATTCGGCATACTTTAATAAGGTAACGGATTGTGGATGTTTTGGTGATGCCATCAAATTAACACCCTGGGAATCCTTCACCAAGGATGTGGTCCTTTTGGTGCTCATTCTTTTATTGTTTTACGGCAAAAAATACATTACACCACTTTTTAGGCCTTTTTTGACAAAGGTACTGGTGGCAATTTCCGTTTTGGCATGTATTGTCTATGCTTACTATGTGTTAAATCACTTGCCCGTTATCGACTTTAGACCTTATGAAATAGGAAAAAATATCGAGGAGGGTATGGGTATTCCAGAAGATGCCCCAAAACCCATTTATGAATATGCGTGGAAATTCAAAGTGGATGGAGAGGAACAGGTAATCGTTACCAATGGTGATTATCCTACCATAGATGGGGAATTTATTGGGGTGGAAACGGAAGAGATTCAAAAAGGCTATGAGCCGCCGGTGCATGATTTTACTATCGAGCAGGATGGGGAGGACTTTGCCGGAAGTCTCTTGCAGGAGCCTAAACTGGTTATGGTCATTGCCTATGATCTTAGAAAGGCCAATTTGGACGCTTTTTCGGAAATTAAAGAAGTTACGGACATGGCAATTGATAAAGGTTATAAAGTAATTGGTATGTCTGCTTCCGGACCTGACCAGACAAAGGAGTTGAAAACGCAATATGATTTGGATTTCGAATTCTACTTTACAGACCAGACAACCTTAAAAACCATTGTAAGGTCCAATCCGGGAGTTTTGGTTTTGGAAAAGGGGACCATAGAGCAAAAAGTGCATTACAACGATTTGGATGAGCTTGAATTTTAAACGAATTGATAAATTAAATACGAAATAAACTGATATAAAATGAGAAGTAAAATAGTAGCGGGAAACTGGAAAATGAATAAGAATATGGAAGAAACCGAAGCCTTATTGATAGAATTATCGGCAAAACTTCCGGATACACAAGCTGAGGTCATGGTTGCACCCACTTTTGTTAACCTAGCGGCCGCGGTTCGTAATCTTGAAACTTCTCGCATTGAGGTCATAGCACAGAACATGCACTTTGCTGAAAGTGGGGCATACACCGGAGAAATTTCTGCGGATATGCTTCTTAATATTGGCGTGGATACATGTATCATTGGTCACTCAGAAAGAAGAGCCTATTTTGGGGAAACTGATGAAATATTGGCCAAAAAGGTAAAAACCGCCTTGGAAAAGGGGATAAGGGTTATGTTTTGTTTTGGTGAAGAGTTGGAGGACAGAAAATCGGGCAACCATTTTAGTGTGGTTGAAAGCCAGTTAAAGAACGCATTATTTTCCTTGGAAAGTTCCGATTGGAGTAAGATTATATTGGCCTACGAACCCGTATGGGCCATTGGAACCGGAGAGACGGCATCCCCGGAACAAGCACAGGAAATGCATGCCTTTATCCGCAAAACAATTTCAGAAGCCTACGATAGTGCTGTAAGCAACAATGTATCCATTCTATATGGAGGAAGCGTAAAACCGGGCAATGCGGAAGAGATTTTTTCAAAGCCGGATGTTGATGGTGGCTTAATTGGAGGGGCTTCACTCGTTTCCGATGATTTTGTGGCAATTATAAACGCAATCTAGGACACAACAAAATTTTGTTTTGGTTTAAAGGGTATCTATGGTACCCTTTTTAAATTTTAATGATATGGCAGAAAATATCTATATGGAATATCAATTCATCGTGGAACCGGTACAACCTGTTTCGGATATTCTGATAGCCGAACTGGGGGAGGTAGGTTTTGAAAGTTTTGTAGAGGAGGAAACAGGTGTTCTGGCCTACATTCAAAAAGGGGACTGGCATGAGGATATTCTTGAGGGAGTATCGATTCTTGAAAATACGGACTTTAAGATTTCCTATGAGGCAAAGGAAATAGAGCAAGAGAATTGGAATGCCACTTGGGAACAGAATTTCCAACCCATTTTGGTAAATGATGTTTGTATGGTAAGAGCTCCGTTTCATGAAAAGAAGGAAATTGAGTACGATATCATTATTGAGCCAAAAATGAGCTTTGGCACGGGCCATCACGAAACAACCCATATGATGTTACAACATATACTGCATTTGGACCTTGAGGGTAAAACAGTATTGGATATGGGCTGTGGAACAGGGGTTCTTGCCATTTTAGCCTCCAAACGAGGCGCAAAAAAAATAGATGCTATTGATATTGATAATTGGTGTTATTTGAACTCTTTGGAAAATGTGGAGCGAAATGGGATTCATAACATTTCGGTTTTGGAGGGGGATGCAAGTCTTTTAGACGGTAATAAATATGACATTATCATTGCCAACATCAATAGAAATATACTCTTGAAGGATATTCCCAAATACAAGCACTCTTTAAGTGAAGGAGGTGTACTTCTGGTCAGTGGTTTTTATCGGAAAGATTTACCTTTGATTTCCGAAAAGTGCCATGAATTAGGTCTTCGGATCGAAAAAAACATTGAAAAAAACAATTGGGTCGCCGCAAAATATGTATTTTAGGGAATAGTTAAATCGATAGTAATGAGCACTAAAGAAAAAATTTCCGAAGAGCTCCTTTTAGAGGAAGAGACCGTCAAACAAAATGAAATCGTACTTTTTAATGACGATGTAAATACATTTGACCATGTAATTGAAACACTTATCGCTGTCTGTGACCATACTCCGGAACAGGCGGAGCAGTGTTCCCTGATTGTGCATTATAAAGGTAAATGCACTGTAAAGACTGGCGAGTATTGTGACTTGGAACCCCAATGTTCAGGACTGCTCAATGCCGGTCTAAGTGCTGAGATTGTTTAGTTCTGAGAATGTTTTTTACGGAAGTCTAATGTTTTATAATCGGCTGCCAATCCAAAGCAAGGGGTCAATGAACATATAGATACATAATGACTATAGCCATAGTAAAGCAAAAGAAAGCAAAAAACAACAAAGGAAACTTCAATATAAAATTGAGCCACGAATCCAAGGGCTTTAGAGGTCTTTGTAGAAATGAACGGATTCTCTCCATCGTTCACAAGTGCTTTAGACCTTCAAAGATGAATATTAAGATTTAATCCTTTCGAAAAAATTGACAATCGGGCAATTTTCTTGACAATTGACCCAATTAAAGGAGAGACAGAGTTTAGTATATTAAAAAACCCCATTATGGGGTTTTTATTTTATATTGATGAAGGCCTTATACCAAAGGAACACCGTTCAATCGTTTTTCTATTTTTTTCTTCTTTTCGGTCAAACGTTTCATAACCTCCATTAATTCGGGGTCCTTGGTTTCTTTATAGACCTCGTTGATACTTAATATCAAGGCTTTGGCTTCTCTGGACGCTTCTACCCTATCACTGGTGGACATGTTGCTCATTTTTCGACTTTCAAATTCCTGAGCTTTTTCAAGTAAATCCATTAATCTTTTTTTTCAAAGTTAGCATAATATTCAAATTAAGCAATTCTTTGACAATAGTATGTAATTATAGTATGATTAGTTGGGCGTATTTATGATGAATTTAACTTTTAGGAGGAAATGTGGACCTTTGGATTTAAAGTAGTTAGGTCTTCATATCGGTTTAACAGTCTATCCGGCTTTTTTAATCTTTTCTTAACAACTCTCCGTTTCATTGCTCGTAGGTATTGGTAGAAGTATAACCTAAAAATAGAGTTATTATGAGTAAAAAAGTTATCAAAGTTGAAATAAACAAAAAAGTAAAAGATCGTCGAAGGTTTTTGCGAATAAGCGGATTGGGGGTCTTGGGGGCTAGTCTTCTGGTGGCCTGTAGTGACGATGATGAAGGAATGGCACCGATTCCACCTACCGGTGGTAATATTTTTGATTTAGGTTCTGGCGATTTGGGAGTTTTAAATTATGCCTATGCGCTAGAACAGTTGGAGGCTGATTTTTATACTAAGGTGGTAAATTCCTTTTATGCCAACATTTCTGATGAGGAAAGACAGGTATTGACTGATTTATACAACCATGAAGTAAATCATCGAGATTTTTTTAAGGCGGCGATAACGGCTGCCGTTGGTGAAAATACAGACGCAATGCTTCCTACATTGGAATTTGATTATGGTTCTTTGGATTTTTCCAACCGGGATGCTGTTTTAGGTACGGCAAAGGTTTTAGAGGATACAGGGGTAGCTGCGTATAATGGCGCGGGAAGGCTTATTTCCGATCCAAATTATTTGCTTATAGCAGGTAAAATTGTTTCCGTGGAAGCGAGACATGCCTCTGCGATAAGAACATTGATTAACCCAGGTAGCGCAGACTTTGCCGGCGATGATGTAGTTACCGTAGATACTGGTTTGGATGTAGCTTTAAACCCATCGGACATTTTGGCTGCAGTAGGTGATACAGGATTTATTACAACACCGTTCACCGCAAATAATTTACCTTAATCATTAACAAAAAAATAAAGATACATTATGAATATTATAAAATTTTTGGATGAATTTACTACTGATAATCTGTTAGAAGGTAAATCATCTAGACGAGAAGTTTTTTCAAAATTTAGTTCAATATCCAAAAAAGCGGCCATTGCGGCGGTGCCATTCGGATTGGCATCTATACCAAAGAAGGTAAATGCTCAATCCATGAGTGCGGATCCTATTGGAGCTTTACAGCTTGCACTTACATTGGAATATTTGGAAGATGAATTTTACGATTTAGCATTACAATCTGGAGTTTTGCCATCTGGAAGACCGGAAACGGTTTATATGCAAATTTCTAAACACGAACAAGCCCATGTGGACTTCTTAATTGCTGGCCTAGAGGGAGCAGGGGTAATGCCTGTAGAAAAACCTACATTTGACTTTACCGTCGGTGGAATGTTCGACCCCTTTAATGCTAATGGTGTCGGTCAAGATATGGCTTATGCCCAGTTATTGGCATTGGCACAGGCATTTGAGGATACAGGTGTAAGGGCGTATAAAGGACAAGCCGGTAATTTATTGGGTTCAGATTTTTTAACTCCGGCTCTACAGATACATTCGGTAGAAGCAAGGCATGCTTCTGAAATAAGAAGATTGAGGGGGCTAAAAGGTTGGATTACCAATAATGACAGAGGAATGGGAATGCCGGAAGCTACACAAGCAGTCTACGATGGTGAAGAAAATGTTATGCAGGGAGGGTTGGATGTTACCACATTAGGCTCTGGTGACCCATTTAGCATGGGGGCTTCAACCGAAGCTTATGACGAACCATTGACTGGTGAAGATGCAACAACCATTGCAAGTCTATTTATTGTTGACTAATTTTCATAATTAGATTAGGTTGTAGGGGTATTCTAAAATAGGATACCCCTTTCTGTTTTCTGATAAGATGGATTTCAAATTTTAAAATTGAATCCATCTTCCACTTTCCGCTTATATTTTTCTTCATCGAACTTGAAAAGAAAAGCACCTTTTTTGGAGGAGCTCATGTCTTTTTCGTCCAATTTTATAAGGATATGGAACGAGTTGAACTTACTAATGAAATTTCGCTTATCCAGTTTTTTGCCTAGTATAGCTTCGTATAATTTTTGTAATTGACGCATGGTGAACTTTTCAGGGAGTAGCTCAAATCCAATGGGCTTGCTAAGCGCTCTTCGTTTCAACCGGGCAATGGCCCTATCTACCATTTCGTTATGATCGAAGATCAAAGTTGGGGCATCCTTTAAAGGGAACCATTGCGCTGAATTTTGTTTGATAAGCTCTTTGTCGTGTTTTGCGATATCAATAAGGGCATAATAAGAGACGGAAAGAGTTCGGTCCGCCGGATCCCTATCTACCTTGCTATAAATGTATAGTTGCTCCATGTATATATCATGAAGTCCGGTTAAATGATGAAGCACCCTCACGGCCGCTATGTCAAGATTTTCTTCCTTTTTTAAAAACCCACCTATCAAAGACCATTTGCCTTTTTCTGGTTCAAAATTTCGCTTGACCAGGAGTATCTTTAACTCCTCTCTATCGAAACCAAAAATGATACAGTCAACCGCTAGTAGAACTTTATCTTCGTTATCATAGTTGGCAAGAGCCAATATTTCTTTCTGGTCGGGATTTTGCAATTTTATGGTTGTATTGGTAAGTTCTTCAAAGGCGAAAATTAGTCAAATTCATCCTATTTTCATATTAATTTTCTGCCTGAAGTACGTAATTAAAGAAAATCAGGTCGTTAAATTATGCATATTGCACTATTGAGCTTGGAAAATTCAAATATCTGCTGTTTATTTACACGTGTTAAAAATACACTTTTGATTTTCAATTTTGAAATGGGAAAATCATTAGTTCTGTAAGATATATAAAAATTAATATGCTTTTTTGTTATTCAAAGCACAAATCCTATAATTCATGAATTTTGGATTATAAGTTTGATTTTAGTTAGAACTAATAGAGTTTTGCCTGCATTATTAAAGTGTATGTCTTTTGAAACTGTAAATTTAGAGTAATTAGCAATCTGGTCTAGCTAGATATGATTCTGTATATAGGAAAGAATAACCATTAAACAATTTAAGAACATAGTATGAGAACATTAAAAGTCTATTTGCTTATTGCCATGTCATTTTTTATGGGCACTGGCGTTTCCATGGGACAAGCTACAAAAAGCACTATTGAAATCGGGAAGATGGAAGATGCTCCTACCATTAGTAAACATATTTACGGACATTTTGCAGAACATTTGGGCAGATGTATCTATGAAGGATTCTACGTTGGCGATAACAGTATGATACCCAATACGGAAGGGGTGAGAAATGATATAATCGATGCGCTAAAAGAGCTTCAGATACCCAACTTACGTTGGCCCGGCGGTTGCTTTGCCGATACGTATCATTGGAAAGACGGTATAGGTCCGCAGGAGAATAGACCAACTATCGTAAATACTTGGTGGGGAGGAGTTACTGAGGACAATAGTTTTGGAACCCATAACTTTTTGAATCTTTGCAAGGTGCTTGAAACGGAGCCTTATCTCTCCGGAAACGTGGGCAGTGGTACGGTACAGGAATTGGCGGATTGGGTACAGTATACGAATTTTAAGGGGAAAAGCCCCATGTCCGATTTAAGACGCGAGAACGGTAGGGATGAGCCATGGACCGTTAAATTTTGGGGAATTGGAAATGAGGCCTGGGGATGTGGAGGTAATATGCGTCCGGAATATTACGCAGATATCTATAAAAAATATGTCACTTTCATGTCAGACGCAGACGTTGAGGGAGGACTTTACAAAATTGCTTCTGGTGCCAGCAATGACGATTATAACTGGACGGAAGTACTTATGAAAAATATACCCAAGAACATGTTGCAAGGAGTTGCCCTGCACCACTATTCCGTTATTGATTGGAGTGCCAAGGGTTCCGACGTAGATTTTACGGAGGACCTATATTTCAAGACCATGAAGGAATCTTGGCTGATGGAAGAATTGATAGTGAATCACACCGCAATAATGGACAAATATGATAAGGAAAAGCAGGTAGATCTTATCGTAGACGAATGGGGCGGATGGTACGAGGTTGCAGAAGGTACCAATCCCGGGTTCCTGTATCAGCAGAACACGATGCGGGATGCTATGATTGCCGGCATGAACCTTAATATTTTCAATAATCATGCAGATCGTGTAAAAATGGCCAACCTTGCCCAAACAGTGAATGTGCTACAAGCCGTAATTTTGACCGATAAGGAGAAAATGATTCTGACTCCTACATACCATGTGATGAACATGTACAAAGTGCACCAGGATGCAAAACTAATTCCGCTTTCCTTTGAATCTCCTGAATACACCTATGAGGGAGAAAGCCTTCCCGCAATCAATGCTTCGGCATCGATAGACGATGCAGGAAAGATTCATTTATCCATCGTAAACATAGATGCCCATAAAGAGAATACGGTAACCATCGATTTGAACGCCTTGGGAGTTAAGAAAATCACTGGGGAAATATTGATGTCTGATAAATTACAAGACCATAACACTTTTGATAATCCCAATAAAATTGAACCCAAGGAGTACAAGGGTTTTACCTTTAAGAAAGGAGTTTTGGAAGTAGAATTGCCTGCCTTTTCCGTTATCGTATTGCAAGGAAGCAAATAATCCAACAGTATGAAAAAGAGTAATTATATTTTTGTTAGTCTTATTTTTTGTCTTTTCATAATTTCCTGTCAAAAGGAAACAAAAGAGGAGGTAGCTTCTGTCAAGAAGGAAGAGGCGTCAGGATATTCTATAACTCCGGTGAACATTCAAAATGTCAAGTTGACGGACGAATTCTGGCTCCCCATTATTAGGAGGGTACAGGAGAAAACCATTGAATACGCCATTGAAAAATGTGAGGAAGAAGGGAGATTCGATAACTTTTTAATCGCTGGTGGCAAAATGGAAGGTTCTGTACGCGGAGTAATGCCTTTTGATGATTCTGACGTATATAAAATTATAGAAGGAGCCTCTAACTCTTTGATCAGTTCCCCAAACCCGAAATTGGAGACTTTGTTGGACTCCTTGGTGGGAATTATAAAAATTGGACAGGAACCCGATGGATATTTAACCACTTGGCGTACCATAGACCCCTATAAACCGCCCGCTACTTGGGTAGAGGTAAAGGAAGGTAAAAGATGGGAATCGCTTGCGGCAAGCCATGAGCTTTACAATGCCGGCCATATGTACGAGGCTGCCGTAGTACATTATAAAGCTACCGGAAAACGGAATTTCTTGGATATCGCTATAAAAAATGCCGATTTAATGGTGGAAACCTTTGGTGAAGGAGAAGGTAAGATAGCCGCTGTGCCAGGACATCAGATTATAGAAACCGGACTCATCAAATTATATGAGGTTACAGGTAAAGAAGACTACCTTGATTTAGCCAAGTATTTCTTGGATAATAGGGGCAACCCAGATAATCACGAACTCTTCGGTCCCTATTCACAGGATCACGTTCCTGTTATAGAACAGGATGAGGTTGTGGGACATGCAGTTAGGGCCGTTTATATGTACGCCGCCATGACAGATATTGCAGCAATCAAAAATGATTCGGCCTACCTGAACGCTGTGGATAACCTATGGGACAATATGGTGAGCAAAAAAATGTACATCACCGGCGGGATAGGTGCCAGACATGACCAAGAGGCGTTTGGTGACAATTATGAACTTCCCAACTTAACCGCATATAATGAGACATGCGCCTCTATCGGCGATGTGTATTGGAACCATAGATTGTTCAATATGTCCGGGGATTCTAAGTATTACGACGTTATAGAACGAACTTTATACAATGGATTAATCTCTGGTCTCTCCCTGAGTGGTACAGAGTTTTTCTATCCAAATGCCCTGGAGTCCGATGGAAAATATGAATTTAACCAAGGGGCTGCAACCAGAAAATCGTGGTTCGATTGTTCTTGCTGTCCAACAAATGTCGTGCGGTTTATTCCTGCCATGCCAGGTCTGATTTATTCAAAAACCGATAAAGATATTTATGTGAATTTGTATGCCTCGAATGAAGCTACCGTAGACCTACCTAATAGTAAAGTTCAAGTTACACAAAAGACGAATTATCCTTGGGATGGTAACGTGGAGATACATGTACAGGCCTCCCAAGCTGATAATTTCAATCTTAAAATTCGTATACCCGGTTGGGCGAATAACGAAGTGCTTCCTGGTGGACTTTATGATTATGTGAACAACGTATCGGATAAGGTGGAGGTTTATATCGACGGCCAAAAGGAGGTCATCAATTCTTTGGATGGCTATGTGACTCTTTCCAGTGAAAAAGTAAATGGAAAAACAATTCAACTTAAATTTCCAATGGAAGTTAGAAAGGTGGAGACCTCCGATAAAGTTGCCGAGAATAGAGGTAAAATTGCCTTGGAATATGGCCCTTTGGTCTATGCAGTTGAGGAGATTGATAATAAGGGGAAATATGATGGGATAACCATCCCATCAAATAACGACTTTAAAGTTCAAATGGAGCCGAATCTTTTAGGGGGTGTAAATACAATCCAAGATGATAACCTTAAAGCGATTCCCTATTATGCCTGGTCTAACAGAGGAGTTGGTAAAATGAAAGTTTGGTTGGATAGCTCGCCGAAATAACAAAATAGAAAAGCTAAAATTGAAAAATAATTACGTAATTGGATTGGATTATGGCTCAGATTCCGTCAGGGCTGTGCTTATTAATTCTCAAAATGGTGACGAGATAGCATCTGAAGTATGTTGGTATAGTCGGTGGAAGGATAATAAATATTGTAATCCGTCAATAAACCAATTTAGGCAACATCCTCTTGACCATATAGAAGGTTTGGAGAAAACGGTGAAGGCCGTTATGGCTAAAAGCAACATAGATTCAGCCGATGTCAAGGGAATATGTATAGATACGACAGGTTCTTCTCCTGTCCCATTGGATAAAGATGGCACACCATTGGCCTTGGTGGAAGGATTTACCGAGAATCCAAATGCGATGATGGTCCTCTGGAAAGACCATACGGCTATAAAGGAGGCCGAACAAATCAACGAACTTGCTGTTACTTGGGGAGGTGAAAATTTCACAAAGTATGTAGGTGGTATTTACTCTTCGGAGTGGTTTTGGGCCAAAATATCCCATGTTGTAAAAGAGGATCCGGGTGTTAAGGAGAATGCCTATACCTGGATGGAGCATTGCGACCTGATGACTTATTTACTTATCGAGAATAAGGACTTGAAATCATTTAAGCGCAGTCGATGTGCCGCAGGTCATAAGGCGATGTGGCATGAGAGCTGGGGGGGATTACCTCCTAAAGAATTTTTGGAAAAGCTCCACCCATATTTGGCAGATTTAAGGGATAACCTTTATGATGAAACCTATACTTCAAACGAAATTGCCGGTAATCTCAGTACAGAATGGGCAGAAAAATTAGGTCTTACGACGGATACCGTTGTTGCCGTAGGAACTTTTGATGCACATTCCGGTGCTGTAGGAGCCAAAATTGACGAACACGCTTTGGTTCGCGTTATGGGTACTTCTACTTGTGATATCATGGTAGCAACAGACAAAGAAATCGGAGGAAATACCATTAAAGGAATTTGTGGACAAGTAGAAGGTTCCGTAATACCGGGATTGGTCGGCTTAGAAGCCGGACAGTCCGCTTTTGGGGATTTATTGGCATGGTTTAAGGATGTCCTTTCATGGCCCATAGACAATTTGGTTTTGACTTCGGACATTTTATCGGAAGAGCAGAAAATCGAGTTAAAGAAAGAAATAGAAAGCGATTTTATTAAAAAATTATCGGATGCGGCGGAGGTCATACCTTTGTCGGAAAGCATACCAACGGCATTGGACTGGATCAATGGCCGCCGTACCCCGGATGCGGACCAAAACCTTAAAAGTGCTATTTCCAATTTATCTTTAGGGAGTAAGGCTCCACACATTTTTAAAGCTTTGGTGAATGCCATCTGTTTTGGTTCCAAGAAAATTGCCGACCGTTTTCAAGAGGAAGGGGTAGAAATAAACTCGGTAATCGGTATTGGTGGTGTGGCAAGGAAGTCACCTTTTATCATGCAAACGCTTGCGAATGTCATGAATATGCCCATAAAAGTAGCCGAGTCGGACCAAGCACCGGCACTGGGGGCAGCTATTTATGCAGCTGTTGCCTCTGGAATTTATCCGAATGTTGTGGAGGCCAGTAAGTTTATGGGCAGTGATTTTGAAGCTGAATATTTTCCACAAGAAAATACCTTGGATACCTATAGCGAGTTGATGGAATCCTATACCGACTTGGGAGATTTTATCGAAAATTCAATCAAAAATAAATAAGAAATGAGTTCAAAATACCAAGCACTTAAGCAAGAATGTTTTGAGGCCAATATAGCCCTGAACGATTTGGGTTTGGTAATCTATACATTCGGCAATGTAAGTGCGGTGGATAGGAATAATGGTGTTTTTGCCATTAAGCCCAGTGGAGTGCCTTATGAGAAACTGAAACCTGAGGATATTGTAATCTTGGATTACGATAATACTATAATCGAAGGGGAAATGAGACCTTCATCGGACACTAAAACCCACGCCTATTTATATAAGAATTGGGAGCATATTGGTGGTATAGCACATACGCATGCTACATACTCTGTCGCCTGGGCCCAAGCCCAAATGGACATTCCTGTATTTGGGACCACCCATGCGGATCATTTAACCGCTGATATACCCTGTGCGGAACCCATGAGAGACGACCTTATTGCTGGAAATTATGAGCATAATACGGGTATTCAAATAATCGATTGTTTCAATGAACGTGGGCTTTCATCGGAGGAGGTTGAAATGGTCTTGCTAGGAAACCACGGTCCTTTTGCATGGGGCAAGGACGCGGCCAAGGCAGTATATAATAGTAAGGTGTTAGAAACGGTGGCCCAAATGGCTTATCTAACCTTGCAAATTAACCCCAAGGCTCCAAGGCTTAAAGACGCCTTAATCAAAAAACACTACGAACGTAAGCATGGAAAAAATGCCTACTACGGACAATAATAACTAACAACAGATTTATAATTAAATATATGGCAGAGAAGGAAATTTGGTTTGTAACGGGAAGCCAACATTTATATGGACCTGAGACATTAAATCAGGTAGCTGAAAATTCACAGGAAATAGTTAAGGGCTTAAATGCCTCCAAACATATACCAATTCAAATAGTTTATAAGCCAACGGTAAAGACCCCTCAAGAAATTACAGATGTCTGCTTGGAAGCAAGTTCAAATAAAAATTGCATCGGTATTATTACTTGGATGCATACGTTCTCTCCTGCTAAAATGTGGATTAAGGGATTGAGCGTATTGAACAAACCCTTATGCCACCTACATACACAGTTCAATGCGGAAGTACCATGGGAGTCCATAGACATGGACTTTATGAACTTGAACCAATCCGCACACGGAGATCGGGAATTCGGTCATATCATGACCCGCATGCGCAAAAACAGAAAAATAGTAGTTGGGCATTGGCAGACGGAAAGAGTACAACAAAAATTGGGGAATTGGATGCGTGTTGCTTTAGGATGGTATGAATTTCAAAATCTTAAGGTTGCTCGTTTGGGTGATAATATGAGGGAAGTGGCCGTCACCGAAGGAGACAAAGTGGAAGCACAGTATCGCTTTGGTTTCTCAGTGAACGGTTATGATTCTTCGGATGTAATTGCACATATGGAAAAATTGAGCCAAGAAGATATTGATGCCTTGGTACAAGAATATGAAGATTCCTACAAACTAAGCGATAAACTCAAAGTAGGAGGGGAGCAGAGACAGTCATTAGTAGAGGCTGCCAAAATTGAATTGGGACTTCGGTCATTTTTGGAAGAAGGAAATTTTACAGCATTCACGGATACCTTTGAAAACTTAGGTGAACTGAAACAACTTCCTGGTATTGCCACCCAAAGGTTGATGGCTGATGGCTACGGATTTGGTGCTGAAGGAGATTGGAAGACATCGGCATTACTGAGGGCATTGAAGGTGATGGCCTCCGATATGGAGGGAGGAACATCCTTTATGGAAGACTATACGTATCATTTTACACCGGAAAAATCATATGTGATGGGATCTCATATGTTAGAAATCTGTCCATCTATTGCAGATGGTAAACCATCATGTGAAGTGCATCCATTGGGAATAGGAGGTAAGGAAGATCCTGTTCGTTTGGTTTTTAACTCTCCTGCCGGTCCTGCAATCAATGTTTCATTGGTCGATTTGGGCAACCGTTTTAGATTGATCGTGAATGAAGTAGAGGCCGTGGAACCAATGGGAAAATTACCTAATTTGCCAGTGGCAAGGGTACTATGGGATGCGCATCCCAATTTGGAAGTGGCCGCTACGGGATGGATTTTGGCTGGAGGTGCCCATCATACGGTATATACTCAAGCGTTGACGACCGAATTTATAGAGGATTTTGCGGAAATGGCCGGAATTGAATTAGTGGTCATCGATAAGGATACGACGATTAGAAACCTAAAAGACCAATTGAACGCAAATGAAGCATATTTTCATTTGTTTAAAAACAACATGTAAAAAACTTTTACCATGAAACGAGTAACCAATTTATTCTATGCAATCGCATTATTGTCTACAGTTGCAATTAACGTGAATTGCAAAGGGAAAACAGAAAATAAAAAGAACGTGGAAATGCCAGAAGAAACAATTGAAACAGTAACGATAACACAAAGTGATTATGGAGAAACGCAGGATGGTGAAAAAGTGACTATGTTTTCGCTTAAAAATGAGGGAGGAATTGAGGTGGATATTATCACCTACGGTGGTAGGATTACCTCTTTGAGAACCCCAGACAAGGATGGAAACATGGAAAATGTAGTCCTAGGCTTTGATGATTTGGCCCAATATGAAAAGGACAATCCTTTCTTTGGGGCATTAATCGGAAGATATGGCAACCGTATTGCTAAAGGAAAGTTCAGCATTGGTGAAGAAGACTACACCTTGGCACAAAACAATGGGGAAAATAGCTTGCATGGAGGTATAAAAGGTTTTGATAAGCAAGTTTGGGATGCCAAGACCGAGGAGGGAAACGATTCTGTCTCGTTGATATTAACATATTTAAGTAAAGACATGGAAGAGGGCTTTCCCGGAAACCTAAGTACCACGGTAACCTACACCCTACACAATAATAATTCCTTGGATGTACTCTATGAAGCTACAACGGATAAGGCCACCGTGGTGAACCTTACGCAGCACGCCTATTTTAATTTATCGGGAGATTTTTCCAACACTATTTTGGACCATGTAGTTGAAATTGACGCGGATGCATATTTACCGGTTGATAGTGGTCTGATCCCTACCGGAGAGTTGAGGCCGGTTGAAGGAACTCCTTTTGATTTTAGGGAACCCAAGACGGTAGGTCAGGATATTTCCGAAGAGAACGAACAATTAAAATTGGGAGGCGGTTATGATCACTGTTGGGTATTGAACGATCAACAGGCGGGTTTTAGAAAAGTGGCAAGCGCTTATCACCCTGCAACTGGTAGATTTTTGGAGGTCTCCACGGATGAGCCGGGTATTCAGTTCTATACTGGAAATTTCTTGGACGGCACACTTCCGGCCCCAAATAATGGAATTTACGGTAAAAGGAGCGGACTTTGTTTGGAGACCCAACATTACCCAGATTCTCCAAATCAAGAGGAATTCCCCTCAGTGGTATTAAATCCTGGGGAAAAATATGTTACGAAAACAACATTTAAATTAACGACCAAATAACGGCAAAACTAAACCAATTAATTATGCAAACACTTGATACTTTTGACTGGGTAGCCATTGTATTTTACTTTTTAATCCTTCTGGGAATAGCCGTGTGGGTCATCAGAAAAAAAGAGGATAATACGGAAGACTATTTTTTGGCCGGCCGTAATGTAGGCTGGTTCGTAGTGGGTGCTTCCATTTTTGCGTCCAACATTGGTTCAGAACATGTGGTGGGTCTTGCAGGAGCTGGGGCCAGCGATAAGCTCCCTATGTTGATATATGAAATCCACGCCTGGATCGTATTGATTCTAGGTTGGGTGTTCCTTCCTTTTTATGCCCGTAGTGGTGTGTTCACCATGCCTGAGTTTTTGGAAAAACGGTTTGATGCCCGCTCTCGCTGGGTATTGTCCATCTTTTCCATTGTGGCGTATGTACTGACGAAAATATCCGTTACTATTTATGCTGGTGGGGTCGTAGTTTCCGCTTTATTGGGAATCGACTTTTGGACAGGAGCTATCGCCACGGTAATATTAACCGGTATTTATACCGTTTTGGGTGGAATGCGAGCCGTAGTTTATACAGAAACACTTCAGGCCGTTCTCTTGGTCTTGGGAGCTGCGGTTCTTACCTATTTAGGTCTTGAAAAAGTAGGGGGATGGGGTAGTCTGGTAGAAACCGTAAAGCCGGAATATTTGAATATGTGGAGACCACCTAGTGACCCGGATTTTCCTTGGCCTTCCTTGGTGATTTCCAGTACCATCGTTGGAATTTGGTATTGGTGTACCGACCAGTACATCGTGCAAAGGGCATTGACCGCAAAAAATATAAAAGAAGGTAGAAGGGGTACCATTTTTGGGGCCGTTATGAAACTGATGCCCGTATTCCTGTTCCTAATTCCAGGGGTCATCGCCTTGGCTTTAAAAATGAAGGGAGAATTACATTGGGACTCCCCGGATGAAGCATTTCCCGTATTGATGAGCAATGTGTTGCCTTCTGGTTTGCGAGGTCTTGTAGCTGCCGGTCTATTGGCGGCCTTGATGAGTTCATTGGCCTCGGTATTTAACTCGGTATCCACATTATTTACTGTAGATATTTATAAAAAATTAAGACCCAATACCCCAGAAAAGAAATTGGTGCGTACAGGTCAGTTGGCCACTGTAGTAGTGGTTTTTATAGGTATTATTTGGATACCTATCATGGCGAATATTTCCGGGGTACTTTATGAATATTTACAGAGCGTACAATCTTATATTGCCCCTCCGATAACTGCCGTGTTCCTTTTAGGTATTTTTCACAAGCGAATTAATGGTTTAGGAGCTTTTGCTACATTGATTATGGGTATTATCGTTGCTGCCATCCGAATCGTTTTGGAATTGATAAAGGGAGATTTGGATCCCGATGGATTTTTGTACAAAATGGGTAGCATGAACTTTTTGACCTTTGGGGCCTGGTTCTTTTTGGTATGTGTGGTATTTGCAGTGGTGACCAGTTTTTTTGCTCCGGCACCATCGGCCGAGCAGGTGGCCAACTTAACCTTTGGAACCATTAGCGAAGAAGAAAAAAGTAAAAATAAAAATAGTTACAATTGGAAGGACATTGTTATCTCCATATTGGTTTTAGCAGTAGTAGTCGGTGTTATGATATTTTTCAATGGAAAGTAAATTATA